>JBKPDT010000123.1:0-19174 GCA_046728035.1 Candidatus Methylomirabilota bacterium
CGACTCCGGGTGCAAGTGGTAGCAAAGTGGTAGCACCCGGCGTGTTTGGCGGGACGGGCGCATCGGAACCCGCTGAATTGGCTGGAGCCGGGGGCGGGAGTTGAACCCGCGACCTACTGATTACGAATCAGTTGCTCTGCCACTGAGCTACCCCGGCTTTTCCTAGCAGTTGCAGGTGGCGCGGGCTCGATTTTAGCACCATGTTCCGTCTTCGTGCCATTCGCGGCCGTCGTCTCGATGTCGGTGCGCAGATGCTCAACCGCAGGGGCGATTGTCGAGCGGACGCTGTCCCGGCCCGCTATGGCGTACTTCCGGACAGTCATCGCCTGCCCCCCGGCGGCGCCACCTGTCCCGAGCCCGCGCGGTTGCCCTTCGTGTCGTAGAGGTCGATCCGCCCGCCCCGGTCGATCGTTCCGTAGCCCGTGCGATTGCTCTTGGTGTCGTAGAAGTCCACGCGCCCAGGCTGTTCGTTGATGATGGCGGAGCCCGTACGGTTGCCGGACCTGTCGTAGAGGTCGACGCGGGTCTCGGCTGGGCGCTCGGCGGCGAGCGCGGGAGTGACCAGCGCGGGGATTCCGAGCAAGGCGATGGCGAGGGCTAAGAGCGTCGCCTTCACATCGTAGCTCTCGCGGGCGTAGATCGAGGCGATCATCGCGAGGGCCCACAGCTCGTGAGGAGGCACATGGCGCCGACCACCATCGTCACGGACGAGGTCCTCCGAGCGTTAGCCATTGGCTCTCTCCTTGCGGGGTGGGAGTTGATCGGCCACCAGCCGTAGATCGCGTTGCGTGCGGCCGGGGCGCTTTGTCCTTAGTCTCTTCCGGCCTCCCTATACCAGATGGCGTGACAGATGTCGTGAAGGGCAATCTCTCTCTTCTGTCCCCTCTTTTTCGACAGCCAAGCAGGGATTGCGGTCGCTGGTCCGATGATTGGAAAGTCGCAGGCCGCGCATTGCGCGTTCACGTCGGGAAGCGCGACGGTCAGCGTCCGTACCTCGCGCATCGGGTAGTGCGGGAGGAGTCCACGCGAGAGCCGGTCGCGAACCTTGGCGCGTATTCCCGCGCATCTTGCAAGGCATGCGCCCTCATCATCGAACGGTCCGCTACTCTCACAGAAGGTGCAGGTTGACATTCACCCGGTCCTCCCTTCTATCCCAGCAACTCCTTCAGCGACACGCACACGCGCAGGGGTCTCAGTTTGATTTGCGCCGCCGCCTCGATGGGCGCTTCGGGGGACGCTTCGCTCGACGCTTCGGGGGCTCCTGACGTCCAAGCAGGAATTGCACGGCGAGGGCTTCCAGCTTCTCGAACGTGACCGGCTTCTCAACGTGCGCGTCGTAGCCGACGCTCCAGGTCTTGAAGTACGCGGTGTCATCGCTGAGAGCGGTCAGGGCGACAAGGCGGACATGAGCGCCCTCTGGCATCCGGCGCACCCGCTGGGCGACCTCATACCCGTCCATGTGGGGCATCATGAGATCGCACAGAATCAGATCGGGGCAATCCTCGGCGATCTTCCGGAGCGCCTCCGCGCCATCTGCCGCCACCGTGACCAGGGCGCCGCGAAACGCCAGCATCTGCCGGACGACTTCTCGACTATCCGGATGATCTTCCACGACCAGAATCTTGACGCCGCTCAGGGGCATGACTCAGTGCTCCATTCGGCGGTCGCGGAGGCCGTCCTTCCCGCCGCGCCTCAGTTCCCGCGGAGCCGCGGGTCGAGGCCGTCGCGAAGGGCGTCGCCGAGGAGGTTGGTGCCGAAGACGGCCAGGCTGATGGCGAGCCCGGGGTAGATCACCAGCCACGGCGCCTTCTGCGCATACTCCGCCGCCGCGATCGAGAGCATCCGTCCCCAGGAGGGATGGGGCTCGGGCACGCCGAGACCGAGGAAGGACAGGGCGGCCTCGGCGAGGATGGCGCCCCCGAGCTGCGCGGTGACGAGCACGACGAAGGGGCCGAACGTGTTGGGGAGGATGTGGCGGAAGGCGATCCGCGCGTGGCGAACCCCCAGCGCGCGCGCCGCCTCGATGTAGACGAACTCGCGGATGGCGAGCACGCTGGCGCGGACGACGCGGGCGGCGCGCGGCGCAATCACCACCGAGATGGCGATGATCGTGTTGATGAGGGAGGGGCCCAGCGCCGCCGCCATCACCAGGGCCAGCACGAGGATGGGCAGCGCCTGCATGATGTCCATCACGCGCTGTGCGATCAGGTCCGTCTTGCCGCCGACATAGCCCGATGCCAGCCCCACCAGCCCGCCCGCCACCGCCCCGAGCAGGGTGGAGCAGACGCCCACCATGAGCGAGATGCGCGAGCCGTACACGACCCGGCTCCAGAGGTCGCGGCCGAGGTTGTCCGTGCCCAGCCAGAACTCGTTTCCCGGGCCTACCAGCACCCGCGTCGAGGTCCGGATGGGATTGTGGGTGGCGAGGACGTCGGCGAAGACCGCGGCGCCGATGAGGACGACCACCAGGACTCCGCCCGCCGCGCCGAGGGGATTCTTCCGCACGAAGAGCCACAGCGCGCCGGCCCATCCGCGCTCTGCCGGGAGCGCGTCCCGGATGGGGACGTCGAGGGACCGGATCGCCATCACGCCTTCCCGTACTTGATGCGCGGGTCGAGCCAGGTATAGAGGAGGTCCACGGCCAGGTTGGCGAAGACAACCACCACCGCGATCAGCATGACGAGGTTCTGGACGATCGGGTAGTCGCGGAACTGGATGGCGTCCACTAGATAGCGCGCTACGCCCGGCAGGTTGAACACCGTCTCGGTGACGATCAGCCCGCCGATGAGGAACGCGAACTCGATCCCGATGAGGGTGATGACGGGGAGCGAGGCGTTCTTGAGGGCGTGCCGCCACACCACCAAAGTCTCCCGCTGGCCCTTGGCCCATGCCGTGCGGATATAGTCCTCGCGGAGCACCTCCAGCATGGTAGAGCGGGTGATGCGCATGATGAGGGCCGAGCTGCGGTAACCCACCGCGAGCCCGGGCAGGACGAACTGGAACAGATTCGCGCCCAGGTTCTCGAACGGCGAGACATAGGTCATGGACGGGATCCACCCGAGCGAGCGCACGAGAAGCAGGATCACGATCATCCCCAGCCAGAAGGACGGCATGGAGAGCCCGGCGAGCGAGAACACGCGCAAGACGTAGTCGAGGGGCCGCCCGCTCCGGATAGCGCTGATGACGCCCGCGGGCACGCCGAGCAGGATCGAGAACGCGAGCGCGATGGCGGCGAGCTCGAGGCTGACGGGCAGTCGCGGCTTGATGACCTCCCAGGCGGGAAGATCGTAGCGGTACGACTTGCCGAGATCGCCGGTGAGGAACTCGCCGAGCCAGCGTGTGTACTGAACGACTACCGGCTTGTCGATCCCGAGCTCGGCCTCCAGGCGCCGACGGTCGGCCTCGTCCACGTAGCCGGCCGACTCGAAGATCATGTCGGTGATGTTGCCCGGGGCCAGGCGCATGAGGACGAAGATGAGGATGGACATCCCCAGGAGGGTGACGCCGGCGATCACCAGCCGCTTGAAGATGTAGACTTTCACGTGGTTCGAGCGCCGGCTTCGCCGGCGCAATCCTCCTGGGGAGGCATCGGAGGGGGCCGTCGAGGCCCCGTCCGAAAGTTCCTACTTGTCCAGCCAGACGTCCTGGCGCCGGCTCACGTTGTAGATGGAATTCTCGTGCACCGCCCAGCCCTTGACGTAAGGCCAGAGCACGTAGTGCTGCTTGGCCCAGCCCAGGATCGGGCGCGCCCCGTCGGCCTGCAGCTTCCGGTCGATCTCTTGAACGAGGGCGAGCCGCTTCTTGGGATCGAGCGTCTGCGATTGCTCGACCATGAGCCGATCGATCTCCTCCGAGCAGTAGCCCGAGAAGTTCCGCTGGGAGCCGCACCGGTAGTTCTCGAAGAGCTGGGCGTCGGGATCGTCGATGCCGACGCCGGTGAGGTTCAGCGCGACCGAGTACTCAAGGCGCGTCATCTTCGGGTGCCACACCCCGGTCTCGATCTGCTCGAGGGTGGCCTCGATCCCCACTTGCTGGAGCTGGTCCACCATCCAGCTCGCGGTGTCCACGTAGATCGGGAGCGCGCGGGTGGACAGGGTGAACTTCAGCGGGTTGGCGGGCCCGTAGCCGGCCTCGGCGAGGAGCTTGCGGGCCTCCGCCTTCTGCTTGGCAGGGTCCCCCATCCCGGGCAGCCGCGCGATCTCGGCGGCGGGCAACCCCCAGACTCCAGCCGGGCGCGGCAGCAAGGCGCCGCCGAAGGTGGCCGCGCCTTGCCGCGGGCCCACCAGGTATGCCTTGCGGTCCAGGGCCAGGTTGATCGCCTGACGGATCCGCCGGTCGTTGAATGGGGGCTTCTTGTAGTTGATGAGGATGTTGTCGTTGACGTTGTTGTCCATCTCGACCACGACGAGCTTCGGCGCCCCTTTCTTGGCATCCTCGGCATTGGTCCGGTTCCAGCCGGTGCCCGCGAGGTCCAGCTGGCCCGACTGGACGGCCGCAATCTGGGTGGAGCGGTCTCGGATCACCACGAACTTGAGCCCGTCGAGGTACGGCCGGCCCTTGATGAAGTAGTCGGGGTTCTTCACGTACTCGACGTATTCGCCGGGCTTGTTCTCCTTGAGCTTGAACGGCCCGGTGCCGACGCACCGGTTCTTGAACTCGGCGAGCGGCACGTGGGCGGGGTAGATGGGCGAGTAGCCGGCGGCGAGCATGGGGAGGAGCGAGGGCTGCGGCTTCTTGAGGCGGAAGACCACGGTGTAGGGGTCCGGCGCCTCGATCCCATCGATGTTCTCGTACCAGAGCTTGCGCGGGTTGACCTTCAGCTTGGCCTTGGCGTCGGGCGCGCCGCGCACCGCGTCGAAGGTGTACTTCACGTCCCCCGACGTGAACGGCTTGCCGTCGTGCCACTTCACGTCCTTCCGCAGGAAGAAGACCAGGTTTCGGTGGCCGTCCTGCCAGGACCAGCGCTCCGCCAGCTCGGGGATGATGGTGTCGACGCTCTCCTGCTTCTTCGCGGGATCGTAGTAGACGAGGTTGTTGAAGCAGGGGCTCGCCTGCTGGACGGTCGCGACGGTCGACTCCTCGTGCGGCGACATGCTCGGCGTTGCCGAGAGCGGATGGGTCACGAGGACCCCGCCGTATTTCGGCGCCGGCGACGCTTGGCTCGTCGGAGCTGCCTGGGGCGTCTGCGCCCATCCCGGCGCGACGAGCAGGAGGAGGAAAACGAGGGCGAGCGGAACGGGCAGTGCGAGCGAGCGGGGACGCGTCATGACGACCTCCGCGAGCGCTATGGGTTGGGCGCCGAGCGTGTGTGAGGCGGGAGTATAGCCCAGGCGGCTCCCTTCAGCAATCGCGCGGCGCGCGCTACCCGCCCTTGAGGCGCGGATCCAGGAGGTCGCGAAGCGCGTCCCCCAGCATGTTGAAGCCGAAGACCGCGAGGGACAGAGCCACCGCGGGCCAGATGGCCAGCCCCGGCGCCCGGTACATGTGGTCGAGCCCCGCGAGGGAGAGCATCCCGCCCCAGGTCGGATACGGCGGCGGGACTCCGAGCCCGAGGAAGGAGAGGCTCGCCTCGGTGAGGATCACCGTCGAGAGCCCGGTCGTGGCGACGACGATGATGGTGGGCAGGACGTTCGGCAGGATGTGCCCGGCGGTGATCCGGACATGGCCGGCCCCCGCGGCGCGGGCGCCCTCGATGTAGGTGTGCTCCTTGATCGAGAGCGCCATGCTCCGGACGATCCGCGAGTTCTGGATCCCGAAGGCGGTGCCCAGCACCAGCGTGATGTTCCACGCGCCGGGCCCCACCAGCGACATGATCGACAGGAGAAGCAGGAGGGGCGGAAAAGCCATCCAGGCGTCCACCGCCCGCTGGAGGAGCAGATCGACGCGGCCGCCGAAGTAGGCGGAGCCGATACCGATCAGCGTGGCGAGGAGGCAGCCGAGGCTGACGGCACCGAATCCCACGTAGAGCGAGACCCGTGCCCCGTAGAGCAGACGCGTGAGAAGATCACGCCCGAGCTGGTCGGCCCCCAGCCAGTGCTCGCGGCTGATCGGCGCGAAACGCTCGCGCAGGCTCGTCTCCGCGAAACCGTAGGGGGTGATGACGTCGGCGAGCACCGCGCCCCCCAGCATGACGACGACGATCAGGCCGCCGAGCGTGCCGAGCGGCTTGTGACGCAAGAGCTGGAGCCAGACGTCGGTGTACCAGGGCCGCGTCCGGGGCAGCCGCCGCAGGTTGAGGACGGCGCTCTCCGCGTCCACGGTCACCGCCGCGGAGCCGCGAGCGCTAGTGGTATCGGATGCGGGGGTCCAGGAAGGCATACGTGAGGTCGATGAGCAGGTTGAGCCCGACCACCATGGCCGCCACGATGAGATTCACCGACTGCACGACCGGATAGTCCAGCCGGGTGAGCGCCTCGAAGAAGAAGAGGCCCACGCCGGGGAGGCGGAAGATCGACTCCACGATGACCGACCCGCCGATGTAGAGCGGGGTCTGCAGTCCGATGAGGGTGATGACGGGGATCATCGCGTTCTTGAGGGCGTGGCGGAGGACCACTGTCCGCTCGGCGAGGCCCTTGGACCAGGCGGTCCGGATGTAGTCCTGCCGGAGCACGTCGAGGAGCGCCGACCGCATGATGCGCATGATGGGTCCCGCGCGTGTGACCCCGAAGACGAGCGCGGGCACAAGCATGATCTGCAGGTTGGCGACGGGATCCACGGTGAGCGGGACGTAGGTCCACACCGGCGTCCACCGGAACCAGATGGAGGGGAGCACCACCACCAGCACCGCCAGGCCGAAGTAGGGCACGGAGAGCGCGAGGATGGCGAGCACGCGCCCCGCGTAGTCGGCGACGGTGTCCTGGCGCACCGCGGAGACGATCCCCACCACGATGCCGATGACCACCGAGACAAGGATGGTCAGCGCGGCGAGCTCCAGGGTCACCGGGAAGCGCCGCGCGAACTCGTTCCAGATGGGCTGCCGCGTCCAGTAGGAGTGGCCGAAGTCGCCGCGGAGCAGGATGCCGCCGATCCAGTCGAGGTACTGGACGTGGATGGGCCGGTCGAGCCCGAGGTCCTTGCGGAGGGCCTCGAGGGTGGGCGCGTAGGCATGCCCCTCCACCATCCGCGTCGCCACGTCGCCGGGCATGAGGCGCATCATCGAGAAGACGATGACGCTGACGAGGATCAGCGTGGGGACGGCGAGGGCCGCCCGGCGCAGGACGTACCGCTTCACGCTACTTGTCGAGCCAGGTGAACATGAGCTTGTAGCCCATTCCGTAGCCGTCGTGGTGCTTGAAGCCCTTCACGTACGCGGGATGGGTCTGGTACTGGGGAGCATTGGGCAGGTACACGTAGTAGGCCTTGTCGGCGAGGTAGCGCTGGATGTCCTCGACGATGGCCTTGCGCCGTTTGGGGTCGAGCTCGCGCCGCTGCGCCGCGAGCATCTTGTTGAGCTCGGCGTCGGCCACGTTACTCCGGTTGTTCGGCTGCTCGGGATGGAAGGCCCCGTAGAGCCAGTCGTCCACCTCGGTGAACGGGGTGACCGGACCGATGGCCATCTTCTCGAACTTTCCGAGATAGGTCGTGGAGATGTACTTCCCGTACTCCTCCGGCTTGAGCTCCACCTGGATGCCGATCTTGCCCAGGTTGTCGGCGGCCATCTCGTAGTAGTTGCGCCAGGGAGGCGTGTAGCCCGGCCAGTGGAACGCGGGGGTGGTGAAGCCCTTGGGGAAGCCGGCCTCGGCGAGCAGGCGCTTGGCCTCGGCGGGGTCGTAGCCGGTGAGGTACTTCGCCTTGGCCGGCTCCATGCTCGCCGCCTCGACCTTCCAGTCCTTCATCGCGCAGGGCACCGGGCCCGCGTCGATGCATCCCTCGCCGTAGAGGAGGGCCTCGTTCCACCCCTTGCGGTCGATGGACAGCGAGACGGCGCGACGCACCCGGACGTCGTTGAACGGCGGCTGGTCCGTCCGGAAGTAGATGATCCCCTGCGACACCACCATCTGGGGGATCAGCACCAGCTCGGGGTTCGTCTTCTGGAGGGACTTCCCCTCCTCCACGCTCGACCAGCCGAAGATCTGCATCAGCTCCACCCGGCCCGCGCGCAGGAGGGACACCCGGGCGGAGGCGTCGGGGGTGATCTCGAGCACCACCCCGTCGAGGTGGGGCACGCCCTTCACGAAGTAGTCGGGGTTCCGCTCCCACACCACACGCACGCCCTTGTCGTACGACTTGAACACGAAGGGACCGGTGCCGATGACGGCGTCGGGGTGATTGAAGTCCTTGAACTTGGCCTCCGCCTCGCGCGGGAGGATGGCGGTGAAGGTCGGATTGGCCAGATGGTTGAGGAGGGGAGCAAAGGGCTCCTTGAGGGTGAGGCGCACCGTGTACTTGTCGACCACGTCGATGGACTGCACCGGCTCGAACCGGGCGCGGAAGCCCGACTTGGCCATGAACCGCTCGAGGGAATACTTGACGTCCTCCGCCGTGACCTCGCGGCCGTTCACCGGCGGCTTGTTGTGGAACTTCACGCCCTTGCGCAGGTAGAAGACGAGGCTGGTCGGGCTCTTGTACTCCCAGCGCTCGGCGAGGTCGGGCATGATCGTGAAGTCCGAGGCGTGCTTCTGCTCGGGCCCGTAGGCGAAGCGGACGAGCTGGCTGTAGGCCATGCTCACGTAGCTGTGGGTGAGGAAGCTCACGGAGAGATGGGGATCGAGATTGGGCGCTTCGCGCTCGGCGATCCGCAGGACGCCGCCGCGCTTGGGCGCCTGGGCGGCGGCCGGCGGAGCGGCGGTGAGGAGGGCCAGCAGCAGGCAGAATCCGGTGACGAGGCCTCGTCGGACCATGGTGCGCCTCCTCGATACCCCATGATGGTGGGGGGGTCGCAGGGAATCGGTCTCGGGAACGAAGCGGTAGAAAAGTGCCCCCATCTTCATCGAACCGGTTGCGTTGTCAAGCACCCGATTTGGCCATTGACAGGCCCCCGGCCGCCTCACTAGAATCTCGCCACCTTTCGACATTGCGAACCCTCACAGAGGAGGGCCCCATGGGTAGACTCGTGTCTGCAAGATCCGCGATCGCCCTCGCGATCCTCGTCGGCATCCTCGCCTTCGTGGCCGGCTCGTACAGCACACCCACGCCCGCCACCGCGCAGGCGCCGATCCGGTGGAAGCTGCAAACCGCCTGGCCGATAGGCGTCTTCCCCGATGAAGCCGCGAGGCTGCTGGTGTCGACGATCGACAAGACCTCCGGCGGGCGGCTCAAGATCGAAGTTTCGGTCGCGGGCGCGGTCGTTCCGCCCTTCGAAATCCAGGACGCGGTGAGCCGTGGCGTCCTCGACGCGGGGCACACTACCCCCGGGTACATCGTCGGGAAGCTCCCCGCGTTCATTCCCCTGACCCACGGGCCCCTGTTCGGCATGGACTTCATCGACTATTACGGCTGGTACTGGGAAGGCGGCGGCCACGAGCTGCTCCAGGAGGCGTACCAGCAGAAGCTGAAGATGAACGTGGTCAGCTTTCAGGTCCATCCGGAAGGCCCCCAGGCGATGGGGTGGTTCAAGAAGGAGATCCGGACGTTCGAGGACATTAAGGGGCAGCGGTATCGCATCTTCGGCATCGGAGCCGAGACCTACAGCAAGCTCGGCATCGCCACCGTGACGCTCGCCGGTGGCGAAATCGTTCCCGCCCTGGAGCGGGGCGCCATCGATGGCGCGGAGTGGGTCAACTGCTCCGACGACAAGATCCTGGGCATCGACAAGATCGCCAAATTCCACTACGCCCCGGGGATGCACGAGCCGGTCACGGTAGGCGAATTCATCATCAACAAGGGGAAGTGGGACGCGCTGCCCGCCGACCTGAAGGAGATCGTCAAGACCTCGGTCCAGGCGTCATACTGGAACCACTTCGTCCGGTTCCAGGAGAAGACCGCCAAGGCCTGTGTGGACATGATCGCCTCCGGCGTCAAGATCATCAAGACGAGCGACGAGTTGAACCGGCGCTTCCTGAAGGCGTACGACGAGATCGTGACCGGGCACGTGGCCAAGGACGATTTCTACAAGAAGGTGATCGACTCGCAGAAGAAGTACTCCGGCGTCGTGGTGCCCTACCGCATGTCGTACTGGCCGAACTACAACTTCATCGGGGAACACTACTACAAGGAGAAGATCTGGCTGAAGTAGCCGACTGAGGCTGGATCCCGGACGGCGGACCCCTCCGGGGCGCGCCGTCCGGGCGTTCGACGGATCGCTCCGCCGACCCACGGACCCACTCTTCCTTGAGCTCGGCACTCAACTTCCGCGAACAGAACGGAGGAACCGTGTGGCGACGGATGCGCCGGTAGCACCACCTAACCATCGCGACGCGTCACCGGCCTTCCGGACCACGGTCGAGCTGATCGACCGCTTCGCGAGCTACACGGGCCGCGCCATCGCGTGGCTCATCATCCCCATGACCATCGCCGTCACCTGGGAGGTCGTGGCCCGGCACTTCTTCCGCGCGCCCACCATCTGGGCCTTCGACGTGGTCTACATGCTGTACGGCACGCACTTCATGCTGGGGGCCGCCTATACCCTCATGCGCATCGGGCACGTGCGGACGGACATGCTCTATTCGCGCTGGTCCATCCGCCGCCAGAACCGGATCGACGCGATCGGGTACTTCTTCTTCTTCTTCCCGGCGATGATCTTCCTGTTCTACTTCGGCTGGCAGGAGGCCTATCACTCGTTCCAGATCGGGGAGACCTCGGACGCGAGCCCCTGGCGCCCGATCGTGTGGCCGTTCAAGTTCGTCATCCCGCTCACCGCGGCGTTCCTGCTCATCCAGGGCATCGCGGAGCTCCTCAAGAGCCTCTACGCCATTCGGACGGGCCGCGAGTGGGTCCATCGTGAGCACCTGGAGATCGGATGAGCCCCGAGCTGCTTGGCGCCATCATGCTGGTGCTGATGCTCGGGGCCATCTTCATTGGCTTCCCGATCTCGTTCACGCTGCTGCTCCTTGCGTTGATCTTCGGCTGGGTCGGGCTGGGAGACCGGGCCTTCTACATCATGGTGTTCCAGACCATCGGGCTCATGAAGGAGGAGGTGCTGGCCGCCGTCCCGTTATTCATTTTCATGGGCTATTTGATGGAGCAGGGCGGCCTCATGGAGCGCCTGTTCAGGGGCTTCCAGCTCCTGATGGGGCCGGTGCCCGGCTCGCTCTACGTCGGGGTGCTCATCACCGCCACCATCTTCGGCATCGCCGCCGGCACTGTGGGGGCGACGGTCGTGCTCATGGGCATCATGGCCGTGCCCATCATGACCAAGGCCGGCTACGACATCAAGTTGTCCGCCGGCGCCATCACCGCGGGCGGCACGCTGGGCATCCTGGTGCCTCCGAGCGTCATGCTGGTCGTGATGGGGCCGGTCATGGGGGTCTCCGTCGCCGAGCTCTATGCCTCGTGCTTCGGGCCCGGCTTCCTCCTCGCCGGCATCTTCATCGTCTACTGCCTCGTCCGCTGCCTCATCAATCCGAGCCTGGGGCCGCCGCTGCCGCCCGAGGAACGCACCGGGAGCGTCAAGGAGATCGCCATCGAGCTTACGCTGGGGATGCTGCCGCACGCCATCCTCATCATCGCCACGCTGGGAACCATCATCTGGGGGTGGGCGACGCCAACCGAGGCGGCGGCCATGGGCGTCGTCGGCGCCGCCTTCCTGGCCGTGATCTACCGGCAGTTCACGTGGCCACGTCTCAAGGACGCGGTCTACAACACCCTGCTCCAGTCCAGCACCGTCATCTTCCTCGCCGTCTGCGGCAACGTGTTTGGGGCGGTGTTCTCGCGGCTGGGGACGGCCACGGTGGCCACCAACGCGCTGATCGCCTGGCAGATCCCGCCGGTGGCGATGCTGACCTTGATCATGGTGGTCATCTTCCTGCTCGGCTGGCCGTTCGAGTGGCCGGCCATCATCCTGGTGTTCGTGCCGCTACTGCAGCCGGTCATCGTGGGGATGAAGATCGACATGCTGTGGTTCGCCACCCTCATCGCGGTCAATCTCCAGACCGCCTTCCTCTCCCCGCCGGTGGCCATGTCGGCGTACTATCTCAAGGGCGTGGCGCCCCAGTGGTCGCTCGGGGACATTTACCGGGGCATGGGGCAGTTCATGGTGCTCCAGCTCGTCGGCCTCGCCCTCTGCATCATCTTCCCGGAGATCGCGCTCTGGTTCCCACGCTTCTTGTTCGGCAAGTAACCCCGTGACGGAGGAGGAGCTATGAAGCCCAGGAACGTCATCATCGCCTGGTTCGCTTTCGCCCTGCCCGTGTTGATCCTCGCCGCCGTGCTCTGGCGCGGCCCCGGCGACGCCGCCGCGCAGCAGAAGATCGTCTGGAAGGTGCAGAGCGCCTGGCCGGCCACCAACCTGCTGCACATCTCCGCCGTCGAGCTGGCCAAGATGGTCGAGGACATGTCGGGCGGCCGCCTGAAGTGGGAGATGTCGGCGGCGGGCACCGTGGTCCCGGCCTTCGAGGTGCTCGACGCCGTCAACCGCGGGATCATCGACGCCTCGCACGCCTGGCCGGGGTACTGGGCGGGCAAGAACTCGGCGGCTGGCCTCTTCGCGCCGGGTCCCGGGGGGCCGTTTGGCATGGACCGCGAGGAGTACCTCGCCTGGCTCTTCTCGGGCGGCGGGCTCGAGCTCTACAACGAGCTGCTGCAGAAGGAGCTGAAGATGAACGTGGTGGTGCCGGTCTTCACCACCAGCCTGCCGTACTGGGAGCCGCTCGGCTGGTTCAAGCGGCCCTTCAACAACCTCGACGACCTGCGCAAGATGCGCTTTCGCACCTCCGGCCTCGGCATGGAGATGATGAAGGGCATGGGGATCTCGGTGGTCACGCTCGCCGGCGGCGAGGTCATCCCCGCGCTCGAGCGGGGCGCCATCGAGGGCGCGGAGTGGGCCATCCCCAGCCACGACATCCTGATGGGCTTCCAGAACGTCACCAAGAACTACTACATGCCCGACCTGCGCCAGCCCGCCTCCTACCAGGAGGTGATCATCAACAAGGCGAAGTGGGACGCGCTGCCCAAGGACCTCCAGGCCATCGTGAAGTGGGCGGGCATGGCGGAGATCATCCGCATGACCGCGTACAGCGTGGACCAGGACAGCAAGGCGATCGAGGAGCTGGAGAAGAAGCACGGCGTGAAGGTTCTCAAGACGCCCGACGACGTCCTCAAGGCCCAGCTGCCCGCCATCGACAAGGTGTACGAGGCCGAGGCCCAGAAGAACCCCTATTTCGCCAAGGTCCTCAAGTCGCAGAAGGACTTCGCCTCCCGGGCGGTGCCGCACGCGCAGAAGATCCGCCCGCCCATCGAGGTCGTGGTCGCGCACTACTGGAAGAAGTAGCCCCGACCCCTTGACGCGCGCCCGCGCGTCATCGATAGTCGGACCCGCGCCGGCCGCCCGGGAGTGAGGGGCCGAGCCGGCGCGGGGAGGCCAGCGATGGCGGAGACGGGCGCGCGGCGATACGCGGTGGTAGACGGCTGGGAGCAACTCCCCCCCGGGTACGTGCACCGGGACGTGGCCGGAGTGGCGGTGGACGGCGAGGACCGCGTCTTCCTCATCTGCCGGGGCGATCACCCCATCATCGCCTACGATCAGAAGGGCAACTTCCTCGGCTCGTGGGGCGAGGGCCTCTTCACCTACCGGACCCACGGCATCACCGTTGCGCCGGACGGCACGCTCTTCTGCACCGACGACGGCAATCACACCATCCGGCGGTTCACGCCGGAGGGCAAGCTCCTCATGACGCTGGGGTCCATGAACACGCCGTCCGATACCGGGTACGACGGCAAGGACTACATGACCATCACGCGGCCCGCCGGCCCGTTCAACCGGCCGACGAACATCGCGGTGGGCCCGCGCGGGCACCTCTACGTCTCCGACGGCTACGGCAACTGCCGCGTCCACCGCTTCTCGCCCGGCGGCACCCTCGAGCGCTCCTGGGGCGAGCCGGGCACCGGTCCCGGCCAGTTCTACCTGCCGCACGGCATCGCCGTCGCCGCCGACGGGCGCGTCTTCGTCTGCGACCGCGAGAGCGATCGGATCCAGATCTTCAGCCCGGACGGCGAGTACCTGTCGGAGTGGACGGACACGCAGCGGCCCACCCACCTCGTCTTCGACGCGGAGGGCCGCGCCTACGTCTCCGAGCTCTGGTGGCATTCGGGCGACATCTCTCGTCGTCACGGCCCCACCCGCGAGGCGAGGCCCGCGCGGCTCAGCGTCTACGACCGCGATGGTCGGGTCCTCGCGCGCTGGGGGACCCCGGACGCCACCGCGCCCGGCAGCTTCGCGGCGCCACATGGGCTCGCGGTCGACTCTCGCGGAGATATCTACGTGAGCGAGGTGACCTGGACCTTCGCGGTGAGCCGGGGACGCGCGCCGGCGGACTGCCACACCTTCCAGAAGTTCACGCTCGCGCCGTAGCCGGCCGGCGAGAAGGGTCCAGCTACGAGGCGGCGCCCGAAGGCCGCACGCGAGGCGTACTTTCCGTACGTTGAGCGTGCGGCCGAGGGCGCCAACGACGTAGATGGGCCCTTATCGACGGCCGGCGACGAGGGCCTCGATCTCGTCCTTGTGCGCGCCGAAGCCGAGGAAAACCCGCTCGTCGATGACGACGGCAGGCACGGCCAGGCGCCCGATCCGCTTGAAGAGGTCCAGGCTGGCCTCGGGGTCCTTGCCCACGTCGCGCATGTCCACCGCGACGCCGCGGGCCTGCAGATAGACGAGCGCGGCCTCGCCGTCGGCATTGCCCTGCATGGTGAAGAGGAGGGCGCGCTTCACTCGGGACGATTCGTCAGCGCGGGGGTGTCGAGGAACCGGTAGTCGCCGGTGGCCGCCCAGCCCGGCGGCACCGAGGCCAGGAGCAGCTCGCGGAAGGCGCCGACCTGGTCGGTGGGGAGCTCGGCGCGCCCGTCGAGGAGCGCGGCGAGGCCCTCGGGATCGTCGTAGGCGCGCCGGCTCACCGCCGCCACGTGCCCGAAGAACCGGCGCACGCGCCGGTCCACCTGGTCCTCGGAGAAGGTCTGGACGACCCGCGCGAAGGCGTCCGCCACCAGCGAGTCGAGCTTGAGAAAGCCGGAGAACTTCATCGCGCAATACGTGACCCCGTCGGGGCCGTCCAGGTGCTCGGTGTCGATGAGGATGACGAGACGTCCCGAGAGCGGGGGAAGGAGGGGCGGGTCGTAGCGACCCTCGAGGTAGAACAGGCGGCGACCTTCTTCGGACAGGAGCGGCTTCATGACGCCGCGCACGCCGCGCCCGTCATCGGCCTCGTAGAGGCTGCCCACCCGACGTACCCGGTACTTGCCCTCGCGCAGGATGCGGGCGACGTCGGCGGCGAAATCGGGGTGGTCGAAGAGGAAGTCGAAGACCGGCTTGTGGCTGCGGAAGGTGATGTCGCGCACCTCGCGCGCGACCGCGGCGCCCTTCACCACGTCGCGGACCAACTCGTACGAGTCGAGATCGAGCCGGTCCCAGGGAATGCTTCGCCGGCCGCTCGCCTCGTGTAAGGTGAGGCCCGTTTCCTGCGCGCGCGCCGTCTCGCCGCCGAGGAGCAGCCCCAGCGCGAGCCCGGCCGCCGCGATCACCCGCGCGCGCGCCCGCATGATGGTCCACGATACCATCGTCGCCTTGACCCTCCAACCGCGACTCTGCTATTCTCCCAACTCCGCGAGTTGGAAAGGAGTTCCTGCATGATCCGCTCGGACATCGTCGCCGCAATGGCGGCATCCACCGGCTGGACCAAGGCCGCGTCCGACCGCGCGCTCCGCGCGCTGCTCGCCTCGATCAAGACCTCGCTCAAGCGCGGGCAGGCGGTGACCCTCGTGGGCTTCGGGACCTTCAGCGTGAGCCGGCGGAAGCCGCGGCGAGGCAGGAACCCGCGCACCGGGCAGCCGATGGTCGTCGCGGCCGGCCGCACGCCGCGCTTCAAGCCCTCGAAAGAGCTGAAGCGCGCCATTCGCTAGGCTTTTCGTTTCACGGTCTCCGCCCTCCGCGCTAGAATTTGGGGCAGTGCCCCGAACCGTTGCCCTCGCCGTCATCCTCGTGATGCTCCTCACCGCCGCGGCGGTGTCCGCAGCGCCGCGGAAGAGCCAGAGTCTCGGGCTGAGCGCGGACTCGGTCCTGCTCCTCGATGCCGACGGCAAGGTGCTCTTCGCCAAGAATCCCTCGGAGGATCACGCCCCCGCGAGCCTCACCAAGCTGATGACGCTCTACCTCGCGTACGAGGATCTCGAGGCGGGAAAGGCCGAGTGGGACGAGGGCGTGTCGATCAGCCGGCGCGCCGCGGAAACCCCACGCTATCGCATGGGGCTGCGCACCGGTGAGACGGTGCCGCTCGGCACCCTCCTCGAAGGCGTCGCCATCGCCTCCGCCAACGATGCCGCCGCCGCGGTGGCCGAGCATCTCGCCGGCAATGAGGAGGCCTTTGTCCATCGCATGAACACCAAGGTCCAGCTCTTGGGCCTCACCGCCACGCGCTTCGCCAATCCCCACGGGCTGCCCGATCCGCTCCAGCGGACTACCGCGCAGGACATGGCGACTCTCATCGGCCACCTCGTCACCGACTTTCCCGCCTCCCGCACCATCCTCGGTGGCAAGACCTTCGTGTTCCGCGGCCGCGTCTACGCCCGGCGCATCCCGCTGTTCGAGGATCCGGGCGGCGTGCAGGCGCTCAAGACGGGCTTCACCAACGAGGCGCGCTACAACCTCGCGATCGCCGCGTGGCGGGCGGGCCAGCGCTTCCTCCTCATCGTGCTGGGGTCGCAGACCCGCAGCCTCTCCTTCCGCGACGCCCGCAAGCTCCTTCAGTACGGCTTCATCGCGAACGGCCTCGACATCGGCGACGACCCGCCGCGGCGATCCGCGCCTCCGCCGCGCCGTGGGCCGCGGCGCTCGAGCGCCGCCATCCAGTCCGCCGGCTAGCCGCCGGCTACGAGCCAGGAGGATCGTGCATGGCCGCGCCCCGGGCCTTCCTGTTCGACGCCTACGGCACCCTGTTCGACGTCCACACCGTGGTCGAGGCCGGACGCGCGGTCACCAGCGACCCGCAGGCCCTGTCCACGCTCTGGCGGCAGAAGCAGCTGGAGTACACGTGGCTCCGCTCGCTCATGGACCGGTACGTGGACTTCTGGGCGGTCACCCAGGCCGCGCTGTCCTTCGCGCTGCGGCGGCTCGGGCTCCGGCCGAGCCCTCCGCAGGCCGCGGCGCTGATGGATGCCTACCTCTCGCTGGGGACTTTCCCCGAGGTGGAGACGGCCCTCGCCCGGCTGGCTCCCGCCCCCCTCGGCATCCTCTCGAACGGATCGCCCATGATGCTGGAGGCGGCGGTGCGCTCGGCCGGGCTCGAGGCGACATTCCAGCACGTCATCTCGGTGGACGAGGTGCGCGTCTACAAGCCCTCGCCGCGGGTGTACGAGCTCGGCGCCCGCGCCTTCGGTCTCTCGGCCCACCAGATCCTGTTCGTGTCGTCCAATGCCTGGGACGTCGCGGGGGCGGGCGCCTTCGGCTACCGCACGTGCTGGTGCAACCGGGTGGGGGTGGCCATGGACGAGCTCGAGCTCACGCCGGACCTCGAGGTGGAGCGGCTGGACCAGATCCCCGAGCGCCTGGGGCTCTAGTCGAGGAACTGGTTGGGCGTGTCGAAGATCCCCAGCACGATGCAGCCGTCGGGGGACC
The DNA here is from genome assembly GCA_046728035.1 of Candidatus Methylomirabilota bacterium. Taxonomy (GTDB): domain Bacteria; phylum Methylomirabilota; class Methylomirabilia; order Rokubacteriales; family CSP1-6; genus DASRWT01. The sequence continues at coordinate 17,699 of JBKPDT010000123.1, forward strand.
ACGCCTTGTGGACGGAGCCGGGTCGCCGCCAGACGAAGTTGCCCGCCGTGCACGTGCCGTCGTCGTCCACCAAGGTGCCCTGGAGCACGTAGCTCTGCTCGAGCCCGACGTGCCGGTGGTCGGGCAGCACCGCCCCCTTGTCCATCTTGGTGAGCGAGGTCGTCTTGCCGGAGGCGTCCTCGTAGAGCTTCTTGACGTAGACGCCGGGGAAGCGGGTGGGCTCCCACTCGATCTTCGACACGTCGAGGTAGGTCGACCGCTCGGTGGCCGTGATGATCATCGCTCGCCTCCCTGGTACGCTTGCACAGCCGCGTTTACTTCTTCTTCTCGAGGACGGAGGTGACCCGACCACCGCGCCCGGAGATGATATGGAGCCTGCTCCCGTCCAGCGTCGCGGTGACGGCGTTGCCCTGCTGCGTCACGGCGGCGTATCCGGTCGGGGTCACATCGGCCACCCAGGTGATCGTCGGGTTTTCCTGCGAGCCCGCGGATTCGGTTTTTCCGTACACCTTCCCGTTCTCGACCTTGCTGATCGTGATCGTGATCGGGCCGGTACGCTCACCTCGCTGCTCCCGGAACGACCAGTGCCCCTCCCACACTCCCACCAGCGACTGGGGGTCGATCTGCGCGGCGCCCGGCGTCGCGAGGCAGAGGAGCATCGCACAGATCGTCAAGAGCTTGAGCATGAAGATCACCTTATTGTCGCACGGGCAAGGCTCGTGCTGGGAAGTCGAACCGGATGATCCTGGAGGCGCCGGGCAGAGCCTGGAATGATCCGGTCGGGAGCGCCCCCGCCTACTTCTTCGCGAGCTTCTTCCGCTTCACGTAGGCCCAGATCTTCTTGGTCATCTCCGAGGGCCCGATCGGCGACGAGCCCATGACGGACTCGAGCGTGTCGCTGCAGCCCTTGAAGTTGATCGCATAGCCACCGAACGCCTTCTTCCCTTTCGCCATTCTCCGTCCTCCCTCCGAGTGGTTTGGCCGCGAGTATTGGGATGTGCCGCCCGGCGCCTCCCGATCCGGCCGAGGGTATTATCGCGAGACTACGAGGGAGCGCAAGGGAAAAATACAATCCGTGGGGGGTCTCCCACGAGGGGAAACTACGGGGTGGGGGTATGCCCCCTCCCCGGGGGCTACCCCCGCGTCGTGAACGCCGGCATCACCTCGCGGGCGAACCAGGCCAGCTGCTCCTTGAACTCCTTCGGCCCCATGCCCTCCGCCCAGTGGATCATCATCTGGTCGAGGCCGGGGTACTTCTCCTCGAAGTAGCGGATGCCCTCGATCACGTGCCGGGGCGGCCCGCACAGCCACGCCTTCTGCTCGACGCCGTCGCGGATGCTGGGGATGCGCGCCGGCGCCCCCGGCGTGCCCCACGGGCGGCCCTCGGCGTCGGCGTAGCGGACGAAGCCGAACGGCGCGAACCACTTGTAGCGCTCGTCGTGATACGGCTCGACGCGGCGGATCGCCTCCTCCTGG
>JBKPDT010000124.1:0-5607 GCA_046728035.1 Candidatus Methylomirabilota bacterium
GGCTTCACCGTGGAGCGGGTCTACGAGCTCTTCCCCAAGCTCGCCGAGCTGCGCGACCGGCAGGGCGGCTATCTCTCGGGCGGCGAGCAGCAGATGCTCACCATCGCGCGCACCCTCATGGGCAATCCCGAGCTGCTCCTCCTCGACGAGCCCTCCGAGGGCCTTGCCCCCCTCGTCGTCGAGCATCTCAACGAGCAGATCGCCCGCCTCAAGGGCGAGGGGCTGACTATCCTTCTCGCCGAGCAGAACGTGGATTTCTCGCTGGCCCTCGCCGACCGCGTCTACGTGCTCGAGAAGGGCGCCGTGCGCTACGAGGGGACCGCCCAGGCTTTCCGCGCCGACGAGTCCATCCGCCACCAGTACCTCGCCTTGTGAGGGAGGATCCGTCATGGAGATCGGCTGCCATCTTCCGACCCAGGGCCCGCTGGCCAACGGCGAGGCGCTCGTTACCTTCTGCCGCGCCGCGGAATCTCGCGAGGTCGCCTCGCTGTGGGTGAGCGACCACGTGATCTTCCCGCGTACCGAAACCCCCGGCTATCCCGGTGGGCGCTTCCCGCATCCGCCGGACAAGGCGTATCTCGAACCCGTGGCCGTCCTCTCCGCCGCCGCCGTCGTCACCGAGCGGGCGCGCCTCGGCGCCTCCGTCTTCATCCTGGGCCACCGGCATCCCGTGGTGATGGCCAAGCTCCTCACCAGCATCGACGCGCTCTCCCATGGCCGGCTCATCTGCGGCGTGGGGGTAGGCTGGTGGAAGGAGGAGCTGGAGATCCTGGGCGTCCCCTTCCATGCCCGCGGGCGTCAGGCCGACGAGATCTTGCGGGTCTTCAAGGCCCTGTGGACCCAGGACAATCCCTCCCACGACGGCGAGTTCTTCCGCTTTCGCGACATCGGCTTCGCGCCGAAGCCCGTGCAGAAGCCGTCGCCGCCGATCTGGGTGGGCGGCGACAGCCCCGGCGCCTTCCGCCGCGTGGTGACCCTCGGCGACGGCTGGCACGCGACGGCGAAGACGCCGGCCCAGCTCCGCGAGGCCCTCGGCCGTCTGCGCGCGGCTGCCGACGCCGCCCGCCGGCCCTTCGAGTCCATCGCGCTGAGCGTGCGCATCCCGCTCAGGGACGAGCAGCTCGCGGAGGGCAAGCAGGCCGTCGTGGATCTCCTCGGCGAATACAAGCGCATCGGCCTCCGCCACATCGTCCTGGACTTCCGGAGAGACGACCTCGGCAGGATGATCGAGATCCTCGACCTCCTGACCGGAACGATCCGGCCCGCCGTCGACTCGGCCTGAGGAGACGGGGCACACCATGGCGGCCGTCTCCGCGGCCCGGCGCCTCGCGCGCTTCGCGCTGGGGCTCCGCCTCGACGACGTGCCCGCGCCCGTCGTGGCCCGCGCGCGACTCCTCGCGCTCGACACGCTGGGCAATTGCCTGGCGGCGTCCCGCGACGACTTCGCGCGGGCGGTGATCGAGACAGCCGAGCGGCTCGGCGGCCCCGCCGAGAGCACGGTGATCGGGAGCGGGGCCAAGGTCGGCGCGCCCAATGCGGTGCTCGCCAACGCCACGCTGGCCCATGGGCTCGACTTCGACGACACCCGCGAGGACGCTATCGTCCACACCGGCTGCGTCGCCGTCACCGTCGCCCTCGCGATGGCGGAAGCCACCAAGGCCGGCGGGCGCGAGGCGCTCGAGGCCGCCATCGCGGCGGTGGAGGTGATGTGCCGGGTCGGCCTCGCCGTGCCCGGCGCCTTCCACGCCCGTCACTTCCATCCCACCGCCATCACTGCATCCTTCGCGGCCGCCGCCGCCGCCGCGCGGCTCGGACGGCTTTCCGAGGACCAGCTCGTGTGCGCCTTCGGGATCTGTGGAAGCCAGGCCGCCGGGGTCATCGAGTACCTCGCCGACGGCACGTGGACCAAGCGGCTGCATCCGGGCTGGAACGCGCATGCGGGCGTGGTCGCCACCATCCTCGCCGAGTCCGGCTTCACCGGGCCGGAGACCGTCCTCGAGGGCGCGCACGGCCTCTACGCGGCCTTCGCGGGCGGTCACGACGCGGCGAGGCTCGAGGCCCTCCTCGACACCCTCGGCCGCCGATGGGAGCTGGCCGAGCTCACCTTCAAGCCCTACCCGTGCGGCTCCATCGCCCAGCCTTACATGGACTGCGCGATGCGGCTCCGCGCGCGCCGGCGCATCCCGCCCGCCTCGATCCGTGCAATCACGTGCCGCACCGCCGCCGGGCCGCTGCCGCGGCTTTGGGAGCCCCTCGCGGCCAAGCATGCCCCGCCGAACGGCTATGCCGCAAAGTTCAGCCTGCCCTACCTCGTCGCGGTGATCCTCGTGAAGGGCCGCGCGGGGCTCACCGAGTTCGAGGATGGGGCGGTGAGCGATCCCGAGGTCCTCGCCGTCACCCGAAAAGTCACCTACGAGCTGGATCCCTCGATCGACTACCCGCGCCAGTTCGTGGGCGACGTCGAGATCACCTTGGCCGACGGCCAGGTGCTCCGCGAGCGCCAGGATCGTCCGCGCGGCGGGCCCGACGCCCCGCTCACCCGCGAGGAGCTCGAGGCCAAGTTCCGCGGCAATGCCGTCGTGCTGCCGCCCGAGAAGATCGAGCGGGTGATCCGCCTCGTGGACACGCTCGACGTCGCCGCGTCGCTCTCGGATCTCTTCACCGCCCTCACGCCGGAGAGGACCTGACACCATGCAAACGTTTGCTTCCGTGCTCGGCGGCGCGCTCGCCGTCCTCATCGCCTTCTCGCTCCCGACGAGCGGCGCCTGGGCCCAGGCGCCGCTCGTGGACGCGGCGAAGAAGGAAGGCAAGGTTGTCTGGTACACCTCGCTCGCCCTGCCCAGCGCCGAGAAGGTCGCCAAGCTCTTCGAGGCCGCCCACCCCGGCATCAAGGTGGAGGTGCACCGCACCGGCTCCCAGCGCATCCTCCAGCGCGTGATGCAGGAGCTCCAGGCCAATATCAAGAACGTGGACGTGATCCACACCTCGGACGCCGGCCACTTCGTCCTCCTCAAGGAGAAGAAGCTCCTCGCCCGCCACGTGCCCACGGGCGTGGACGCCTTCCCCGCCGGGTTCAAGGACAAGGACGGCTACTACTTCGGCCTCCGCGCCACTGTGAACGTGATCGCTTACAACACGCAGAAGATCACCGCCGCGGAGGCGCCCAAGACGTGGAAGGACCTGCTCGACCCGAAGTGGAAGGGCAAGCTCGTCACCGCCCATCCCGGCTATAGCGGGGTCATCGCGACCCATGTGCTCGCGCTGGTGCACCTGCACGGGTGGGAGTACTTCCAGCAGCTCGCCAGGAACAACCTCATGCTCGTCCAGTCGGCGGTGGATCCCTCCGGCGTGGTCGCCTCGGGCGAGCGGCCGGTCGCGGCAAACGGCGGAGACTACACCTTTTACCAGGCGAAGAAGAAGGGCAATCCCGTCGAGATCGTGTATCCCAGGGAGGGCGTGCCGCTGGTCGTCTCGCCCACCGCCATCACCACCTTCGCCCCCCATCCCAACGCCGCGCGCCTCTTCACCGACTTCTCGTTCACGCGCGAGGTCCAGCAGGTACTGGCCGACACCGAGGGCCTCTACACCGGGCACCCCGAGGTGAAGTACCCCGCCGACAAGCCCAAGCTCGGCGACCTCAAGCTCCTCGTCCCCGATCCCGACGAGCTGGAGAAGCGCAGCGAGGAGATCAAGAAGCGCTTCGTGGAGTTCTTTGGCGCGTAGGGGCGGCGTCCCCGGCGGGCTCGACCGCGCGCTGCCCGTCTGGATCGCGGCCGCGCTCACGCTCGTCTTCCTCATGGCGCTGCCGCTGGGCTGGCTCGCGCACATGAGCGTGAGCGGCGAGGGCGGATACACGCTCGCGCGCTATCAGGCCGTCTTCATGGATCCCGCGCTGCAGAGAGCGCTCTGGAACACGGTGGTGCTGGCCTTCTGGGTGGGACTGGCCTCGGTGGCGGTGGGCGCGCCGCTGGCCTGGCTCACCGCCCGCACCGACGTGCCGGGGCGTGGTCTGATCCGCGGCCTCGTGCTCGCCTCCTTCGTCACGCCGCCCTTCCTCGGGGCCTTCGCCTGGGTGATGCTGGCCGGCCCGAACGCCGGGTACCTCAATCGGCTCTGGCGCGGCGCCACCGGCGCGGAGGGGGCGCTCGTCAACATCTTCAGCATGCCCGGCCTGATCTTCGTGGTGACCATCTACACCTTCCCGTACGTCTACATCATGGTCGCCAACACGCTGGCCCTGATCGCCTCCGACATGGAAGAGGCCGGCGCCATTCTGGGAGCCGGGCGACTCTGGGTCGCCCTCACGATCACCTTCCCCATGGTGCTGCCCGCCCTGGTGTCGGGCTTCATCCTTTCCGTGCTCCAGGCCCTCGCGCTTTTCGGCTCGCCCGCCATCCTCGCGCTGCCCGCGGGATTTCACACCATCACCACCCAGATCTGGTCGCTCTTCCAGTTCCCCCCCAAGGTGGAGATGGCCGCTGCCTTCTCGGTGCCGCTCCTCGTCGCCACCGTGGTCCTCCTCTACCTGCAGAAGCGGCTCCTCGGCCGGCGCGGCTACGCGGCGGTCGGCGGCAAGGGGGGGCAGCGGCGGATCATCCCCCTGGGGCCCTGGCGCTATCCGGCGCTCGGCGCCTGTCTCCTCGTGATGGCCTGCGCGATCTTCCTGCCCTACGGCATCCTCGCCAAGGCCGCCTTCTCGCGCGCCTGGGCCCAGCCGCTCACCTGGGGCAACGTCACCCTCGGCAACTTCACCTTCACCTTCTTCGAGTACAGCGCCACCCAGGCGGCCATCGTGAACACGCTCGAGCTGGGTCTCCTCACCGCCACCGTGGGCGCGGGGCTCGTCGCTCTCCTCGCCTACATCGCGAGCCGACAGCTGGTCCTGGGCTACCAGGTGGTCGCCTTCCTGGCCCTCGTGCCCGTGGTGATCCCCGGGGTGGTGCTGGCCGTCGCGCTCTTCATCGCCTACACGCGGCCGCCCTTCGTTCTCTACGGCACCCTCTGGATCCTCTTCATCGCCTATCTCACCAAGGAGATGCCGGTGGGCTACGCGCAGTCGGACGCGACCTTCCGGGGCATCCCGCCCGACCTGGAGGACGCCGGGCGCATCCTGGGCGCGGGGCGCCTGCGGGTGCTCCGTGACATCACCGCGCCGCTCGCCAAGAGCGGCATCATCGCCGCCTGGTGCTTCATCTTCATCGGCGTGATCCGAGAGCTCTCCGCCTCCATCATCCTCTTCACGCCCAATACCAAGGTGATGTCGGTGGTGCTCTTCGACCTCAAGGAAGAGGGCCAGTTCGGCGCCATCGCGGTGCTGGGCTTGGTCATGCTCGCGCTCACCTTCGCCACCGTAACCCTGATGCAGGCCGTGCTCGGCCGCGACGTGCTGGGAGCTCGCGACTGATGCCCGGCATCACCCTGAACGGGCTCGGCAAGCGCTACGGCGGGGTCGCCGCCGTGGACAGCCTCTCGCTCCAGGTCCGTCCGGGCGAGCTCGTCGCGCTCCTGGGGCCGTCGGGCTGCGGCAAGACAACCACGCTCCGGCTGGTGGCGGGCTTCCTCAAGCCGGAGACCGGCGAGATTCGCGTGGGCGACCGCCTGCTCTCC
>JBKPDT010000125.1:0-5629 GCA_046728035.1 Candidatus Methylomirabilota bacterium
GGCCCGCCTGGCCCCCGACGACGAGCGGTACTACGCTCGTATGGTGCGGGCCAACACCATCTACCATCGCGACTGGCTCGTCGCCAACGAGAAGCGCCATCAGATGCGTTGGAAGTGGGCGGAGTTCTTCCGCGAGTGGGACGTGCTTCTCTGCCCCGCCGCTGCCAGCGCCGCCTTCCCCCACGATCACGTGGGCGAGCGCCACGAGCGCACCATCGCGGTCAACGGCCGGCGCGTGCCCACCACCGATCAGCTCTTCTGGGCGGGCCACTCGGGAATGGTCTACCTGCCGGCCACGGTGGCGCCGGCCGGCTTCACGCCGGGCGGCCTCCCGGTCGGGGTGCAGATCGTGGGGCCGCAGTACGGCGACCGCACCACCATCGAGCTGGCGCGGCTTCTCGAGCGCGAGTTCCAGGCTTTCGTGCCGCCGCCCGGCTACGAGTGAGGCAGGCCGCGCCCCCGTTGACAACGCGGCCTCCCCTCCAGCACACTCCACGCACCTGAGGCAATTCCCCCCGCTGGAGGTGTCCGTATGAGGGGTTCGGTCGTCTTCCGGAGAGCCTTCGTCCTCGTCGCCATCGCCGCCGCCGTCGCCGGCGCGTCCGTCCTCACCGCGGAAGCCCAGGTCAAGGGCGGCGTCCTGCGTGTCGGCAATCTCGGGGAGCCGCCCGCGCTGGACGCCCACTGGACGACCGCCAGCATCACCGAGACTCTCACCAACCACATCTACGAGGGGCTCTACAGCCTGGACAAGGACAAGAAGCCCATCCCCATGCTCGCGGAGAGCCATACCGTGAGCAAGGACGGCCTCGCCTACACCTTCAAGCTCCGCCAGGGGGTCAAGTTCCACAATGGCAAGGAGATGACCTCCGAGGACGTGGTGGCCTCGCTCGCCCGCTGGGGCAAGCAATCCATCTACGGCAAGGCGCTCTTCGCGCAGGTCGCCGACGTCAAGGCCGTCGACAAGTACACCGTCGAGATGAAGCTGAAGGAGAAGTCGGCCATCGTCCTCATCTCGCTCGGGGTGCCGAACAATTTCGGCGCCATCTATCCCAAGGAGATCGCCGAGAAGTTCGAGCCCGCGGTCAAGGCCACCGAGTACATCGGCACCGGCCCCTACAAGCTCGCCGAGTGGAAGCCCGACCAGTACATCCGCATGGTGCGCTTCGACGACTACAAGAGCCGCAACGAGAAGCCGAACGGCTACGGCGGCGGCAAGACCGCCTACGTGGACGAGATCCGCTGGGTGCCGGTGCCCGAGGTCGCGACCCGGGTCGCCCAGGTCGAGACGGGCGAGCTCGACTTCGCCGACGACCTCAACCTGGACGCCTTCGACCGGCTGAAGCGGAATCCCGCCGCGCGGCCCATCGTGGCCAAGCCCTACTACTGGCTCGTCGCCGTCTTCAACAAGAAGGAAGGCCTGATGACGAACCAGAAGCTCCGCCAGGCCTGGCAGGCGGCCATCGACATCGAGCCGATCATGAAGACGGTGGCGGGCGGCAAGAGCGAGTTCTATCGCATGGACAATAGCCTCGCTCCCGTGGAGATCACCGCCTGGCACACCAAGCTCACCGGCCTGCCCTGGAACGAGCGGAACAAGGACAAGGCCAAGCGGCTCCTGCAGGAGGCCGGCTACAAGAAGGAGCCGATCCGCTTCATGACCACGCAGGAGTACAAGTGGATGTACGACTTCGCGCTGCTCACCAAGCAGCAGCTCGAGGACGTGGGCTTCAACATCGATCTCCAGGTGGTGGACTGGGCGACCCTGGTGAAGCGGCGCAACAATCCGAAGGAGTACGACGCCTTCACGACCGGCATCGGCGCGGCCTATGACCCCACCCACCACGTCTACCTGACGGCGGCCTGGCCGGGCTGGAACAACGACGAGACCATGCTGAGCCTTTCGGCCGAGCTCGCCCGCGAGACCGATCCCAAGAAGCGGATGGCGCTGTGGGAGCAGCAGACCCGGCTCTTCTACGAGAAGGTCCCGGTGATCCGGTACGGCGACCTCTTCGGGCTGCGGGCCGCCCGCAAGACGGTCAAGGGCTTCGACGAGAGCAACGAGCGGCTGCGCTTCTACAACGTATGGCTCGAGAAGTAGCGCGCTGACGCGGGCGGGGCCGCCGCCGCGGCGGCCCCGCCGATCCACCCCGTCGACCCGCCGTGACCGCCTACCTCCTCCGCCGTGTCCTCGCCGTCATCCCCGTGATGGTGGTCGTCGTCACCATCGTCTTCTTCCTCATCCACCTCATCCCCGGCGATCCCGTCAGCGTCATGCTCGGGCCCGACGCCACCCCCGCCCAGATCCAGGGGACCCGCCAGGCGCTGGGGCTGGACCGGCCGCTGCATGAGCAGCTCCTCACCTTCTACGCGCGCGTGCTCCGCGGCGACCTCGGGCACTCGTACTTCCTCGACCGGCCGGTCACCACCGCGCTGGCCGAGCGCGCGGAGCCCACCATCGTCCTCACCCTCTGCGCTCTGCTCGTCGCGGTGGCCATCGGCGTGCCCTCCGGCATCGTGGCCGCCGCCCACCGCGGCTCCATCTGGGACCGGAGCCTCATGTTCCTGTCGCTCCTCGGGGTCTGCGTGCCCGGCTTCTGGCTGAGCCTCAACTTCATCTTCCTCTTCGCGGTGCGCCTGGGCTGGCTTCCCGCCGCCGGCTACGCGTCCATCTGGATCGATCCCCGCGCCGCGCTCACCTACATGGTGTTGCCCGCGGTGTCGCTCGGCTTCAACCAGTCCGCCCTCATCGCCCGCATCTCGCGCTCGTGCATGCTGGAAGTCCTCCAGCAGGACTACATCCGCACCGCGCGCGCCAAGGGGCTCGCCCCCCGCGTCGTGACCTACGTCCACGCCTTCCGCAACGCGCTCGTCCCGGTGGTGGCGGTGATCGGCATCACCACCGCCATCCTCATCGGCGGCGCGGTCGTCACCGAGATCGTCTTCAACATCCCCGGGCTGGGCCGGCTCATCATCTCGGCCATCCTGCGCCGCGATTATCCGGTAGTGCAGGGCGTGGTCTTGGTGACGGCGGCGGCCTACGTCATCCTCAACCTGCTCGTGGACCTCCTCTACGCCTTCATCGACCCGCGCATCCGTTATGACTGAGCACGCCCTCCCGACCTGGCTGCGGCGGCTGGTGCGGCACCCCGGGGTGGTGACGGGCGCGGCCCTCCTCCTCGTCTTCGTCCTCGCCGCCTTCCTCGCCGACGTGGTGTCCACCCACAACCCGACCCGGCTCGTGCCGGGGAGCCGGCTCCGTCCGCCCGGCGGCGAGCATTTCCTCGGCACCGACGAGTTCGGGCGGGACGTCTACAGCCTGGTCATCCACGGCAGCCGCGTCTCCCTCCTCGTCGGCGTGACCACCATGCTCCTCACCTCGCTCGGCGGGGTGGTGGTGGGCCTCGTCGCCGGCTTCAACCGGCGCCTCGACACCCTCGTGATGCGGCTCATGGACGGCATGATGGCCTTCCCTGCCATCCTGCTTGCCATCGCCCTCATGGCCGCCCGCGGCCCGGGCGTGTGGAACGTGATCGTGGCGCTGTCCATCGTGTACATGCCGCGCACCGCCATCCTCATCCGCAGCACCGTGCTGGGCATCCGCGACCTGGACTACGTCCAGGCCGCGCGGGCCCTCGGCCGGCGCGACATCATCATCGCCTTCCGGCACATCCTGCCGAACTGCGTGGGCCCGCTCCTCGTCCAGGGGAGCTTCATCTTCGCCTACGCCATCCTCGCCGAGGCCATCCTGGGCTTCCTCGGCGTGGGCGTGCCGCCCTACGTGCCGTCCTGGGGCAACGTGATCGCGAGCGGGAAGAACGTGATCCGCGAGGCGTTCTGGGTGAGCCTCTGCCCCGGGGTCGCGCTGACCCTCGCCGGGCTCTCGCTGAACCTGCTGGGCGACGGGCTCCGCGACGTGCTCGACCCGCGTCTCCGCGTCCAGTAAGGGCGCCGCGTGGCCCGCCGCCTCACCGTGCCCATGCCGTTCCACACGCCGTTCTACGCCCCGCTCCCCGCCGGCGTGGCCCTCGGCCACTTCGCGGAGGAGGAGCTCGACGTCACCGTGGTGCCGGCGGCCCGCTATCCGCAGGGCACCATGCAGGCCCTCCTCGACGGCGAGATCGAGATCTGTCTCGGCGGGCTCATGCGGAGCTTCGAGCTGGCCGACCGCACCGGACGGCACGTCGTGCACTTCGCCGAGGTGTGCAGCCGGAGCGGCTTCTTTCTCCTCGCCCGCGCCCCCGAGCCCCGCTTCCGCTTCCGCGACCTCATCGGCAGGACCGTGCTGTCCTTTGCGGAGGCCCCCACTCCGTGGCAATGCATGCTCACGGTGCTCCGTCGGCACGGTGTCGACCCGGCGCGCGTGCGCATCGAGCGCGATCGGCCCCTCGCCGACGCGGTGGCGGCGTTCCGCGCCGGCGCCGGCGACTACCTCGAGACGACGCAGCCCGCGGTGGAAACGCTTGTCGCCGCGGGCGCCGCTCACGTGGTGGCGTCCATGGGCGAGGCCACCGGCCCCGTGCCGTTCACGTCGTACATGGCCACGCCTGAGTTCCTCGCCCGCGCGCCCGAGGTCGCGCGGCGATTCACGCGCGCCGTGTACCGGACGCAGCGCTGGCTCGCCGGGCGCGGCGCCGCCGAGATCGCCCTGGCGGTGGCCGCGGAGTTCCCCGAGATCGACGCGTCGCTGCGGGAGCGGGCGATCGCGCGCTTCCTGCGCCAGGACACCTGGGCGCGTGACCCGTTGCTACGCCGCGCCGGCTACGACGCCCTGCAGAGCATTCTCCTCACCGGAGGGCTCATCCGGCGGCCCCACCGCTACGCGGACCTGGTCGACACCGCCTTCGCCGCGGAGGCGATGCGCGCTTGCCACGACGCCGCCGACTGACGTAAAAAGGGGAATGCCCACCGCGCGCGTCGACGGCATCGGCCTCTTCTACGAGGAAGTGGGGGAGGGCACTCCGCTCGTCTTCGTCCACGAGTTCGCGGGCGACTACCAGAGCTGGCATCTGCAGGTGCGCTTCTTCGCGCGCCGCTATCGCACGATCGCGTTCAACGCCCGGGGGTACCCGCCCTCCGACGTGCCCACCGATCCCGCCGCCTATTCCCAGATCCGCGCGGCGGAGGACATCAAGGGCCTCCTCGACGCCCTGGGCATCGGGCGGGCGCATATCTGCGGGCTCTCCATGGGCGGCTACGCCACGCTCCATTTCGGGATCCGTCATCCCGACCGCGCGCTGTCCCTCGTGGTTGCGGGGGCGGGCTACGGCAGCGTGCCCGGCGAGCGCGAGCGGTTCCAGAAGGACGTCGAGGAGACGGCCCGCCGCTTCGTGGAGGACGGCATCGTCGCGGTGGCCGACTTCTACACCAAGGGGCCCACGCGCGTGCAGCTCATGGACAAGGATCCCAAGGGCTGGCGCGAGCTCTACGACCAGTTCATCGCCCAATCGGCGGAAGGCCACGCGCTCACCATGCGTGGGGTCCAGATGACGCGGCCGTCGGTGTACGAGCTCGAGCGGGAGCTCGAGCGGCTCGAGGTGCCCACCCTCGTCGTGACGGGCGACGAGGACGAGCCGTGCCTCGAGCCCGCGCTCTATCTGAAGCGGAAGATCCGGTCGTCGGGGCTGCT
>JBKPDT010000126.1:0-6443 GCA_046728035.1 Candidatus Methylomirabilota bacterium
GCCGAAGTCGTCGAGCCGCTCGTGGAAGAGGCGGGGCACCATGGCGGTGGCGCGGTCGAGCGTGTTGGCTGGCTCGCCCCACCAAGTGGGCCGGTGCTGCCGGCGATCCCGACGCTCCTCGCGGCTCCACTCGTACCAGCCGGGCTCCGTCTGCTTCGCGACGAACCGGTCGGCCACGGTGGGCCCGGCGACCTGGCGGAGGTAGTCGAGGAAGATCGGCACCGGCTCCAGCCAGTGCCCGTCGCCGTCGATCACCGGATGGTCGAGACGGGCGCGGACGGCGGCGGACCTGGACTCCTTCGAATAGGCCATGGAGGCTCCTCCCGAGGCGGTTGGCTTCTCGGCCCTTGTAGGCCATTCGCGCGGGCAAGTCAAGGCGCGGCGCCGCCGCGCTCGCGGCGGCGGCATCCGCGCGCGGCGATTGACACGGACCGCGGCGGTGTTGTGTAGTGGGCTCTCCCATGATGCGATCGATCGGGATCATCCTGCTGGGGGCGCTGGCCGTTCTCGGCCTCGGGCCCCGCGTCGCCCAGCCTGCGGACCCGCCCCGCGCGGTGGACGGGCAGGCCATCGATCCCGACGCCGAGCTGATCGTCGCCCTCGCCGACGACACCAACAACATGGACCCGCGGATCGGCATGGGCTCGATCCGCTCCAACTACATCCGCCAGGTCTACGAAAGCCTGGTCGACGTGGACGCGGCGGGAAAGCCCCAGCCGGGGCTGGCGCTCAGCTGGCGCGGAGTGAGCGACAACCTCTGGGAGTTCACGCTCCGCCCGGGGGTACGCTTCCACGACGGCGAGCCCTTCAACGCCGATACCGTCCTCTTCAACTTCGACCGGATGTTCCGGAAGAACCTCGACAAGTGGGGCATCAAGGACGTGACCGCCGGCGCCTCCTTCGAGAAGCTCTACCCGATGGTGACGCGCTGGGAAAAGGTCGGAGACTTCACCGTGCGCGTGCATACGAGCGAGCCGGTGGCCATGCTCTGGGACGCGCTCGGCCGTGAACCGCTCGTGCCGAAGGCGTACACCCTCAAGCACGGTGTGGAGGCCCTGAACGAGCGGCCGGTGGGAACGGGGCCGTGGCGGATGGTGGAGTGGAAGCGCAAGGACAGCATGCGCTTCGAGCGCTGGGACGGGTACTGGGGGCCGGCGCCCCTCGTCAAGCGGATGCGCTTCCAGACCATCCCCGAGGGCGCCGCCCGCATTGCCGCCCTCCGCGCCGGCCAGGTCGCGCTCATCGAGGCGGTGCCGCCCATCGACGCGGCGGGGCTCGGCCGGGATGCCGGCTTCAAGGTCGTGAGCGCGGCGCAGAAGCTCGGCTGCCGGCTCTACGTCAACGGCCGTCCCAAGGACAAGTACGACTCGGGCGGCAAGGATGGCCTCTTCGCCGAGCCGCGCGTCCGTCTCGCTCTGAATCACGCGATCAATCGCGACGCCATCATCAAGAAGATCTTCGGCGGCTACGCCATCGCCAACGCCTCCCCCGTCGCCACGGTGATGTACGGCTATGCCGCCCAGGAGCCGTACGCCTTCGACCCCGGGCGCGCCAAGGCCCTGCTCGCCGAGGCGGGCTGGCGCGATACCAACGGCGACGGCATCGCCGACAAGGGTGGTGAGCCCCTGACCATCCAGCTCCACTTCCCCGCCAAGCACTACGGGCAGGCCTTCGACGAGATGACGGCGGCGGTGGTGGAGATGCTCAAGGACGTGGGCGTGCAGACGGTGGTCAAGCCGCTGGACTTCGGCACCCTGCTCCAGGTCCTCAACAAGGGCACGCTGCCGCACAACGGAGGCTTCACCGCCTGCCGCACCAGCAACAGCGTGGATGCCGAAGATCAGGTGCGCGATTGGGCGACCTTCACCCTCGTCAACTGGACGCCGTACCCGCCGGATCTTCTCGCACTCTACCAGTCGTCGCGGCGCGAGGTCGACCCCGCCAAGCGGCTGCGCGTGCTGGCCGACCTTCAGAGGCAAATCCGCGACTGGGCGCCGGTAGTGCCGCTCTACCAGGAGATCAAGCTCTACGCGCACAGCGCGCGGGTGCTTCGGTTCGCGCCGCTGCCCGAGCTGCACATGGACTTCCGCGGCGTGGCTCTCCGGAAATGAGTCGATGCGGTCCTTCCTGCTCCGGCGTCTCCTCCACGCGCTCGTCGTCGTCTGGGGCGTCGTCACCTTTGTCTTCTTCCTCGTCCGGCTCACCGGCGACCCCGCTGCGTTCCTCGTAGACCCCACCGCCACTCAGGCGGAGATCGAGCACACCCGGCGCCTGCTCGGGCTCGACCGCCCACTCGGCGTCCAGTACGTGGATTTCCTCCTCGCCATCGGGCGCGGCGACTTCGGCCTGTCCATCCAGACACGGCGGCCGGCGCTCGGCATAGTCATGGAGCATCTCTGGCCCGCGACGGCGGTGCTCGCGGCGGCCGCCCTCATGCTCTCCACCGTGACCGCGATCCCGCTCGGCGTGCTCTCGGCCACCCATCGCGGCGGGTGGGTGGATCACGCGAGCCGGCTCGCCTCGCTCTTCCTGCAGTCCATGCCCGCGTTCTGGCTGGGCATCATGCTGATCCTGCTCTTCGCGGTTGAGCTGGGCGGCTTGCTCCCGGCGTACGGGTCGGGATCGCTCCGCCACCTGATCCTTCCCGCGGTGACGCTCGCGGCGGCGCCGCTCGCGCAGAACGTGCGGCTCATCCGCTCGGGCATGCTCGAGGTGCTCGGTGAGGACTACGTGCGTACCGCCCGCGCCAAGGGGCTGGCCGAGCGCGGCGTGATCTACCGCCACGCGCTTCGCAACGCGGCCCTGCCCGTGCTCACCGTGACCGGCCTCTCGCTGGGCTTCATGCTGAGCGGGGCCATCATCATCGAGACGGTGTTCTCCTGGCCCGGGCTCGGCCGGCTCATCGTGCAGGCGGTGCCTGGTCGCGACTTCCCGGTGATCCAGGCCGGGGTCTTCGTCTTCGCAGTGATCTTCGTCGCGCTCAATTTCGTCGTGGACCTCCTCTACACGGTGCTGGACCCGCGGGTGCGGCTGGCGTGAGCCTCCGTCGCGATCTGCCCGCGCTGGCCGGGCTCGGCGTCATCGCCGCCGCCGTGGTGGTGGCGGCCTTCGCGCCCGCCCTGGCGCCGTCCGACCCGGTGAAGAACCGTCTCCTCGACCGCCTCACCCCGCCGATGTGGGCGCAGGGCGGGAACGCACGGCATCCACTCGGCACCGACACCCTCGGGCGCGACGTGCTGAGCCGGCTCCTGCACGGCGCGCGCATCTCGCTCATCGTGGGCCTCGCCGCCGTCCTCGTCGCGGGCGTGGTGGGGGTGGGGCTGGGACTCGTGGCCGGCTATCGCGGCGGCTGGGCCGACGATCTCCTCATGCGCCTGGGCGACATCCAGCTCGCCTTCCCCGTGCTTCTCCTCGGCGTGGCCGTTATCGCCGTCCTCGGGGCGAGCCTGGTCAACATGATTCTCGTGCTGGGGGCGAGTGGCTGGGTCACGTATGCGCGGATCGCGCGGGGCGAGACGCTCTCGCTCAAGGAGCGCGACTTCGTGGCGGCGGCGCGGGCCCTGGGGGCGCCGGCGCGCCACGTGGTCGCGCGACATCTGCTGCCGAACGTCCTGCCGCCTCTCATGGTGGTGACGACCTTTTCGGTGGCGCGGACCATCATCGCGGAGGCCTCGCTGTCCTTCCTGGGGTTGGGGCTGCCCCCGCCCACGCCGAGCTGGGGCGCCATGCTCGACGAGGGCCGGAACTACATCACCACGGGCTGGTGGCTGGCACTCTTCCCGGGCCTGGCCATCCTCGTGCTCGTCCTTGCCATCAACCTCTGTGGCGACTGGCTGCGGGACGCGCTGGACCCGCGCATCGAGCGAGGCATCGGATGAAGTACTGGGAGGACATCAAGGTCGGCGACACGGGCAGCCTCGACGCCTGTACGGTGACCGAGGCGGAGATCCTCGCCTTCGCCCAGAAGTACGATCCGCAGCCCTTACACACCGACCCCGACGTGGCGCGGCAATCCATCTTCGGTGGCCTCATCGCCAGTGGCTGGCACTCCTGCGCCATCATGATGCGGATGAGCGTGGAGCAGATGCAGCGCGAGGAGCTGGCGGGGGTGGGCTCGCCCGGCATCGACTCCTGCCGCTGGCTCAAGCCGGTGCGGCCGGGTGACACCCTCACGGTGCGCACCGAGATCCTCGAGAGCTGGCCCTCACGCTCGAAGCCCATCGGCTTCGTCCGGCGCCGCGCGGACATGCTGAACCAGCACGGCGAAGTGGTGCTGAGCCTCACCGGCGTCGGCATGTTCAGGCGGCGGCCCGCATGATCTACTTCGAGGACGTGCAGGTGGGCGAGACCCAGCGCTTCGGCCGCTACGAGGTCACGCGCGATGAGATCATCGAGTACGCACGGCAGTTCGATCCCCAGCCCTTCCACATGGACGAGGCGGCGGCCAAGGCGAGCATGTTCGGCGGTCTCATCGCCAGCGGGTGGCACACCGGCGCCATGCTCATCCGCATGATCAACGACCACGCCATCCCCGGCGCCGCCACCACCGGCGCGCTGGGCTTCGACGATCTCAAGTGGCTCAAGCCCGTGCGCCCGGGCGATGTCCTCTCCGTGGAGACGCGGGTGATCGACAAGATCGAGTCCCGGAGCCGGTCCGAGATCGGCGTGGTGAAGATCGAGAGCCAGGTTCTGGACCAGCGCGCCGAGGTGAAGATGTCCCTCATCTCGCTCGTCCTCTACCGCCGGAGGGCGTGAAGGGGCGCTCCCGCCCGGCCGAGCGGGAAGGCGCGGTGAACGGCCCAGCGCGTGATGCCGTCCTCCTCGCCCACCTGACGCAGCAGGGTGAGATTGTCGAGGGCCGCCCCGAAGCGGCGCTCCCGGCCCTCGACGTGGCGCCAGACCTCCTCGAATCGTGGGCGGCAGTATTCCGCCACCGTCATGTGAGGCCGGAGATTGTCGCCATCGTGCGGGCTCCAGGGCATCCAGGGAAGGCGCCGGAGGGCGGCGAAGAGATCGGCGACCACGGCGCGGGCGGCGGGTGAGAGCGTCACCGTCACGTAGAGCACGTCCTCGTCGAAGTGGCCGAAGCCGCCCACCATCAGGGAGGCGGCGTCGTGGGCGCGCGCGAAGGCGGCAAGGAGCTCCTCGACGGCGGCGATGTCGTCGGTCTCGAAGTGGTACTTGAGGGTGAAGTGGGCGGGGATCGCCTGACGCCGCGTGAATGGCAGCTCGAAGCGCGCGGCGATCTCGTCCACGAGCGCTCGGTGGTACTCGCGGATGGGTCCGGCGAAGAGGCACGGGAGGATGTAGCGCATCGTGTTCGGCTGGCCGCTCATTGTACGCCGCCGAGTCTCATGTAGACTGTGGCGCGATGAAGGAGCCGCTCCCCGAGCCCTTGCCCGCCGATCCCTTGCCGCTCGTCGAGAGCTGGCTCGCCGAGGCGTCGGAGGTCGTCAAGAGCGCAACCGCCATGACGCTGGCCACCGTGGACGCCGACGGAAACCCCACCGCGCGGATGGTCATCTGCCGCGGCTTCGACGCGAAGGTGGGCTGGCTCGTCTTCTACACCGACCGCGGCAGCGCCAAGGGCCATGCCCTCGCGGCGCATCCTCGCGCGGCGCTGGTCTTCCACTGGGACGCCTTTGAGCGGCAGATCCGGGTGGAGGGACCGGTGACCTGGGCGCCCGACGAGGATTCGGACCGCTACTGGCGCACGCGGCCGCAGGACGCGCGCGTGGCCGCGGTGGCGAGCGAGCAGAGCCTGCCCATCGAATCGCGCGCAGCCTTCCTCGCCAAGGTGGAGGCGGCGGGGCGGGGCGGCGGCGAGATCCCGCGCCCGCCCCGCTGGGGCGGCTACCGCGTCTGGGCCGAGCGCGTGGAGCTCTGGGTGGGTCAGCCCGGGCGCGCCCACGACCGCGCGGTGTGGGCGCGGACGCTCATGCCCGCGCACGACGGCTTCACGGCAGGGCCCTGGACGGCGACGCGTCTGCAGCCCTGAGAGACTCGCCCGCCCCCGAAGCGCCGCCACCGCCCGGCCTTTGCCCGGCCGTGGTCAAGTGACAGGTTTCGAGTCGCGACCGATCAAGACCGTCAGCCCCGCACCATCTCGTCTGCTCCGGACACGAAAGGGGGGTGCCCCATCCTCCCGAATTTACGGCCGTTTCCGCGCCCGTTCCCGGCACCGCGACTTGGCATCGCCCGTGCACCTATAGACGCACAGATTCAAGCGACCATCAACCTCAATGCCGTACAACGCCGGGGGGAAATGAAAAAATGTTGAGCTTCTGGCACAAGAGGCGGAAGGCGCTGGGCAACCAGCGGGGCTTCACGCTCATCGAGCTGATGATCGTGGTGGCCATCATCGGTATCCTCGCGGCCATCGCGATCCCGCTGTACGCGAACATCCAGGCGCGCGCCCGCATCGCCAAGGCGCAGGCCGACGC
>JBKPDT010000127.1:0-62000 GCA_046728035.1 Candidatus Methylomirabilota bacterium
GCTGGCTCGTGGCCTTCCAGAATGCGTCCCAGCCGCCGTCGATCGCCAGATAGGGCGAGAGCGACGCGTCCGCGCGCCGAAACGGGAACCGGCCGGGCAGGGCGGTCTCGAGGGCCTTGAGGGCGGGGGCGGCCGCCGGAAATTTCTGGAGGCTCAACACGTCCCAGCCCTTCCGCGCGGACAGGTGTTCGAGGAGGGCGACCACAACCGGCCTCGCGTCGCCGGCCACGAGCACGTCGATGAAGGGCGTGTCGGGGCATTCCAGGAGGGCGAGGCGGCGCACGGGCAGGCCCCGCCGTCGCTCGCGCCAGCGCATGAGGGGGACGAGGGCGACGGGATGCCCGGCGTCCTCGACGACGAGCACCTCGGGCCGCCGGGCGGGCCCAACCGCGGGCCAGCAGCAGGCGAACCAGTCATGGCTCACGAACGGCGAGGTCTGCCCGCTCCGCGCGACGAGGTCGTCCCAGACCGCGGCGAGGGCCCGGAAGTCCCCATCCGTCTGAATCCGCCGCACGCGCAGGCTCATGACCGGCCGGCGCCCATGTCGGGGGCGTTGGCGAACGATGAGGCCGCGCCGGGCGGGGACCGCCGCGCCGTGATCGCCTCGCCGACGACGGCCTCGATCCGCGCGAGGATGGTCGGCCACGAGTGCTGGCCCTCCACGAAGCCCCGTGCGCGCGCGGCGAGCGCGCTTCGCGCGTCTCGGTCGCGGAGGAGGGCGACGACCCGCTCGGCAAACCGGCACGGGTCGTCCTCGACGAGGAAGTGCTCGCCGGGGCGCGCCTCCAGGCCGCGGGCCGCGGCGCTCGTGGCGACCACGGGCACGCCGAGCGCCATGGACTGGAGCACCTTGTTCTGGATGCCGCGGGCGATGCGCAGCGGGGCCACGCACACCGCCGCCTGACGATAGTAGGGGAGCACTTCGGGCACCGCGCCGGTGACGATGACGCCGGGAATCTCGGCAAGCCGGCGTACGGCGGGCGCGGGATTGAGCCCCACGATGAGGAAGCGGGCGCGCGGCACGGCCCCCTTCACCGCCGGCAGGATGTCGGCGCAGAAGTGCTGCACGGCGTCCACGTTGGGGAGGTAATCCATTGCGCCGGTGAAGATGACGGTCGGCTCGTCCGAGGGCGGGCCGTAGCCGGCCAGCTCCACGCCGTTGGGAATCACCACGGTACGAGCCCAGGGCGCGAAGCTCTTCAGCAGCGCCTCCTCTGCGAATGTAGCGAGGATGCAGCGATGCCCCCAGCGCACCGCCTCGGCCTCGAAGCCGCGAAGACGCCGACCCTCCAATCGATAGGCCCACGATAGCGGCCAGCGCTGGGCGGCGGCGTATTGCGTCCACTTGTCGGAGTCGACATCCACGAAGTCCATGACCACGGGCAACCCGGCGCCGCGCGCGTACTGGACCATGGGCGAGGAGGAGGCGTAGACGGCGTCGTACGGCGCTTCGCGGAGTCGGCGCGACACGCGGCGGCCGAGTCGACCCGAGCGGAAGTAGGCGATGCTGAGGGAGCGGCCCAGCGCGAGCCCGGCGAGCCCGCGCGCCAGCGCGGCGGGCTTCCAGAGCCCGCTCCATACGAGGTCGGGAAGCTCGCGCCGGAGGACGTCCACCCCAGACCGGTCGGCGGCCTCGTCGACGACGAAGCCGAGGGTGAGCTCGTGCCGCGCGGCCAGATGTCGCGCGACTCGGTACGCTCTCACCTTGTCGCCCGTATGCGGGGGGTAGGGGATGCGGTGGGCGAGCATCAGGACGCGCATCGGCTCAGGCGAGGTCCGCGCGCCGCATCCGCGGGGCGCCGACGCCGGCGCCCGACCGGTGGGCGCCGGGTACCGCCGCCTCCAGCGCGTCGGCGACCTTCGCCACGGTAATGTCCCAGGAGAACCGGGCCCGCACGAAAGCGGCCGCCCGTCCCCCCAGCTCGCCACGGAGCACCGGGTTGACCAGGAGATCGACGATGCGCGCGGCGCATGCGGCGGGCGCGTCCTCGACGAGGAGGTCACGGCCGGCGCGCGCCCCAAGCCCCTCCGTGGCCCGAGTCGTGCCGATGACGGGCAACCCGGAGCACATGGCCTCGAGGATGCTCGTCGGCAGCCCCGCTTCCCCGGTGGGCGGCGCGACGCCGAGCGCCGCGCGATGGAGGTAGGGCCGGATGTCGGTCACGGGGCCGGCGACCTCGACACCCTCGATGCCGGCGAGCTCGCGGGCCGCAGGGGCGAGATCGTGGCCCACGATGAGCATGCGAGCGGCGGGAACGCGTCGCCGGACGACGGGCATCACCCCGCGACAGAACTCGGCCACGACCGACACGTCCCGATGGGTCTCGGGCGAGCTCAGCAGGAGCACGACGGGGCCCGCCGGCATACGCAGGACGGGGATGAAGTAGTCGACGTCGACGCCGCTCGCGATGACCTGCGGGGAGGTGGCGGCGCCGGTATTCACGGCGCGGGCCGCCCGCGGGCTCGCGACGATGCAGCACGCGGCGCGGCGGGCGATGGCCCCCTCGGCGAGGCGCAGCCGGGCCGCCTCGGTGCGGAAGAAGTTGGCCGCCGGAAATGAGCGCTCGCGCGCCTGACGGGCCCACCACCGGGATTCCACCTCTCCCAGATCGGCGGTGACGGGCACCGCGGGGTCGGCCTCGAGGGCGTACTGGATCATGCTCGACGACGACACGTGGATGAGGTCGTAGGCGTCCGTCCGGATCCGATCGCGCAGGCGAGTGGTGAGAGCGCTCGAGCGCGCGTACGCCAGCGTGCAGGAGTCCCCGGTCGCGAGGCTCACCGCGCTCGACAGCGTCTTCCAGCCGCGGTCCACGACCGCGAACTCGAAGTCCCCGAATTCCTCCCGCAGAGCGGAGACGGCACCCACCGGGTTCGGATCGTCGGTGACGAAGGTCAGGGTGAGCTCGTGACTCCGCGCGAGATGCCGTGCGACGCGCTGCTCGCGCGTCGCCTGGGCGCCGCGCCGCGCGAGCGGCAACCAGCGGCCAAGCATCAGGATCCTCATTTTTCGCTGGGTCCCTATCTCCATTCCCTCGGTTGGGAGGGGAATGGGCATGTCTCAGCGTCTATTGCGCAAATACAGCACGTTCCATGCCACGCGCCTCACGGCAGGAATCGGGTCAGCAGCGGGCCGGCAAGCTTGGTGACGCCCAGGGGCAGGCGTTTCCACGTCTCGATGGCAAGGCGCATCTTCGGGTTGGACGGGCTGACGTTCGGCATCTCCGCCCTGTCCAGCAGCGCGTACTGGTAGGGGAGCGGCTCCGGCTCGAATCCCCAGTGACGCTTGAAGTGATACGCGCCCGTGCCCTCCCGGCTCCGGCCGAAGTCGAAGACGCGGTACCCCGCGCGGGCCACATGACACATCAGCTCCCAGTACATGAAGTCGTTGACGGCGTACTGCAGCCCCTCGCGGAGAGCGCCGCCATAGTAGGGCAACACACGGTCCTCGTAGAGCAGCGTCAACACCCCCGCCAGCATGCGCTCGTTCCGCCACACCGTGAGGAGCTCGCACTCCTTGCCGAACTTGGCCGCGAGCGCGTGGAAGAGCCGGCGGGGGAAGACGGGGGAGCCGAGCTGGTGGACACTCGCCGCGTAGATGTCATAAAAGGCGTCGAGATGCTGCTTGCCGATCTCGGACCGGAGCCCGAACTTGACGCCCTGGCGGATCATTCGCCGCTGCTTCCGGGGGATGTCCTCGAGGTTCGCCTCCTCGGACGCGGAGATGGATCGGGCGAAGGTCACGTAGAGGGACTTCGTCGGCAGGTCCATTTCCTGGCCGGCGCGGTGCCGGAGCTCGACGTAGCGAGCCCCGAGGTGCCGGGCGAGGCTGGTAGCGTCGGCGAGGAGCGCCTCGCGCGCCTCGGGGGCGTCCGCGCAGATCCCGCCGTACACCCCGTAAGGCACGGAGACGAGGGCACGCCCGCCGAACAGGCCCCGGACCTCGAAGAGGGGGAGAACCCCCTCGACGCCGGCGCCGCGCACCGCCATCCGGTAATGCGGACGATGCCCGAAGGCAGCCTCCACCGCGCGCTTCCAGGCCACGAGGTGAAAGGGGCTCCCCGACTTGCTCGCGCGCACGAACCCGTCCCAGTCGGAGGAATGCCGACCGAGCTCACGGATCTCCATCAGCCTCACCCGGCGGTCAGCGCGATGCCCCGTCGAGGAGCACGCGCACGATGCGTTCGGCGGCCTTGCCGTCCCAGAGCTCGGGGAGCTCGCCCTCGGGCCAGCGCCCGGACGCGACCTCCCGCCAGGCCGCGAAGATAGCGCCCGGCTCCACCCCGACCACCCGGTTGGTGCCGCGGGTCGCCGTGACGGGCCGCTCCGTATTCTCACGCAGGGTGAGGCAGGGCACGCGGAGCGCCGTCGTCTCTTCCTGGATGCCACCCGAGTCGGTGAGGACGCAGCGGGCGCTCGCCATGAGCTGGACGAAATCGAGGTACGGCAGTGGCTCGATAAGCCGCAGACCGCGCATCCCGGCGATGCCGCCGTCGAGGGCGGCGAGCCGGGCGCGCGTCCGCGGGTGCACCGGAAACACGACGGGAATCTCCGCCTGGATCCGTGCCACCGCGTCGACCATGCGGCCCAGCGCCTCCGGCGTGTCCACGTTGCTGGGTCGGTGCAGGGTGAGGGCCGCGTAGCGACCGGGCTCGAGCCGGAGGTCCTCGAGGATGGTCGACTCACGCGCGCGCTCCCGGTAGCGGAAGAGCGTGTCGATCATCACGTTGCCCACGAAGTGCACCCGCGCGGGGTCCACTCCCTCCCGGGCGAGGTTCTCCCCTCCCGCCGGCTCGCTGGTGAAGAGGAGGTCGGAGATCGAGTCGGTGACGATCCGGTTGATCTCCTCGGGCATCGTCCGGTCCCCGCTTCGCAAGCCCGCCTCGACGTGAGCGAGCCGAATCCCGAGCTTGACCGCGGTGAGAGCGGCGGCGACGGTGGAGTTGACGTCACCCACGACCACCACCACGTCGGGACGCTGCTGGACGAGGACGGGCTCGAGCCGACGCATGATCTCGGCGATCTGGCCGATGGCGGTGTCGGCGCGCGCCTCGAGATTGACGTCGGGCGCGGGGATCTCGAGGTTCGCGAAGAAGGATTCCGACATCTGAAGATCGTAGTGCTGCCCCGTATGGACCAGCATCACGTCGGCGGCATGCTGCCGCAACTCCACCAGGATGGAGGCGATCTTGACGAAGTTCGGGCGGGCGCCGACCACCGCCGCGAGCCTCACGTGAGGTCCCCGATGGCGAGCAGGCCCGTCTCGGCGAGCACCTCCGCGGCGGGAGCCCAGGTGAAGTCCGCGAGGAGCCGGCCGAGCCGCGCCTCCGTCTTGCCCACGTTGACGAGATGGCGAAACCGGGTGAGGGGGCCCACCGGTAGCCGGGGCTGGTCGGGGTCGATTTCCCAGGGATGGAGATAGATCATCGCGGGTTGTCCCTCGTGCGCGTTGATGCGGGCGATGGCCCGGCGGGTCAACGCGTAGGGGAACAGGCGGAAGTATCCCCCCCCCGCCACGGGCACGCGCCGGCCGAGCACGAGGACGGTGGAGAGGGGAAACTCGGTGAGCTCGCAGCCATTGGGCGCCTTCATGCGGTGCGGGAAGCGCGGCGCGTCGGGGATCCCGTATCGATCGTGGAGGATCGGGAAGATGCTCGAGTCGTAGCGGAAGCCCGCCTCGCAGAGCACGTCGAGGCTCCACAGCGTGTCGCGCATCACCGAGAAGGTCGGCGCGCGATAGCCGATGACGAGACGGCCGGTGGCGTCCTCGAGGGCGGCCTTCGCGCGCGTGACGTCGCGCTCGAATTCCTCGCGCGTCAGGCGGGAAATCATCTGGTGGCCGTAGCCATGGCAACCGATCTCGTGGCCGAGCGACGCGATCTCGCGCACGAGCGAGGGGTGCCGCTCCGCGACCCATCCCAGGACGAAGAAGGTGGCGCGGATGCGCTCTCGATCGAGGATGTCGAGAAGCCGTTCGGTGGTGGCGACCACCCGACTCTCCAAGGTGGGCCACTCCTCCGGACGGAGGACGCGGGCGAAGGCTTCCGCGTGGAAGTACTCCTCGACGTCAAACGTCAGGGCGTTTCTCATGAGATCCGACCTCGGCGAGCAGCGACTCCTCCCCGCGCTCCGCTTCGGCGAAGAACCGGACGGACTGGGCGAGTCCGGTCACCAGTGACACTCGGGGGGCCCAGCCGAGGAGCTCGGCGGCGAGGCCCACGTGGGCGCGGGCCGGCAACGGCTGGTCGGCCCGTGCGCGACCGCCGCGGGGGACAGCATCGGTGTGCAGGAGACGGTTCAGGATGGCGAGGATCTCCATCGGGGTGGTCAGATGCCCCGAGCCCACGTTGATGGCGCGCCCGGCCGCCCGTTCGGCCCGGCCTGCCGCCACCGTGGCCGCCACCGCGTCGTCGATGTAGATGAAGTCCTGGCCGGCGCGGGCATCGCCGGACAGAGTGGGTCGCCGCCCCGCGCGCAAGGTCTCGATGAGGGCGGGGACGAAGGCGTCCTGGAGCACCCCATTCTGGCGGGGCCCGTACACGTTGAAGTACCGGAGGAGCGCCGTCTCGACGTGCCGCGTCGCGAAGTAGGTCCGGCAGTAGATCTCGGCCGCCAGCTTGGAGGCGGCGAAGAGCGTCTCCGGCCGCGTCGGACGGTCTTCCTGGAGAGGCATCCCGTCACCCGCGCCGTAGATGGAGGCGCAGGAGGCGAAGACGACACGCCGGACGCCCTCCGTCGCCGCTCCCTCGAGCACATTGAGGGTGGAATGCACGTTCACGCTGTGGACCTCCGCGGGCCCGTTCGCGGTGACGCCGGGCGGAAGTCCGGCGAAATGGTACGCGCAGTCGACGTGCCGCATCGCCTTGCGCACGAGCATACCGTCGCGCACGTCTCCGATCATCAGCTCGATCCGCCTTCCAAACCGGCCGCCGCCCCCCCCACGCTCGCGTCCGGCCTGAAGGTTACGGAGTGAGCCCGTGGAAAGATTGTCGAGCACCCGGACCTCGACGCCCTGCTCGAGCAGAGCGTCGACGAGGTGGGAGCCCATGAAGCCAGCACCGCCGGTGACGAGAGCCAAGCTCATGGCGACCTCTCAGAGCGTTACGATTGATGTTCGCGTGCCGCGATGCGACTTCAGCGCGTTGCGCGTATCGACGACGAGGGACGCACGCGCGGCGATGGTCCCGTAGTCGAAGCTCGAGTGGTTGGTCAAGATGAGGACGCAATCCGCGGAGGCAACGGTCTCCGCGGTCGCGACGACCGCGGACAGCTTCCCGCCTTCGACCGCGAGCTGCGGCGCGAACGGGTCCGCGTACGACACGCGGGCGCCCTTGCGCGCCAGCATTTCGATGATCTCCAGCGCGGGAGACTCGCGGATGTCGTTGACGTCGGGCTTGTACGTGACGCCCATGACGAGGACAGACGAGCCGCGCAGCGCCTTGCCACGGTCGTTGAGCGCGTCACCCACGAGGGTCACCACGTGCTCCGGCATGGCCCGGTTGATCTGGTCGGCGAGCGCGATGAACTGGGCCTCGTACCCGGTGAGCCGGATCTTCCAGGACAGATAGAGGGGATCGACGGGAATGCAGTGCCCCCCGATCCCGGGGCCCGGATAGAACGGCATGAAGCCGAACGGCTTGGTGGCGGCGGCGTCGATGACTTCCCAGGGGTCCACGCCGATCTTGCGACACGCGAAGGCCAGCTCGTTGGCGAGCGCGATGTTCACGCTGCGGAAGGTGTTCTCGAGGAGCTTCGCGGTCTCCGCGACCCGCGGACTGCTCGCTCGGAACACGCTGGAGGTGACGTGCCGGTAAAGGGCGGCGGCGAGCTCGGTGCACGCGGGGGTGACGCCGCCCACCACCTTGGGGATGTTGGCGGTGGTGAACCGCTTGTTGCCGGGGTCCACCCGCTCCGGCGAGAACGCGAGGAAGTAGTCGTCCCCGATGACACGCCCCAACGACTCGATGCGGGGCTGCACCACCTCCTCGGTGGTCCCCGGGAAGGTCGTGCTCTCGAGGACCATCAGCTGGCCCTGGCGGAGCCGCGGCAAGAGGTTCTCGACCGCGGACAGGATGAACGAGATGTCGGGTTCCTTGCTCTTACGGAGAGGGGTGGGGACGCAGATCACGATGGCGTCGGCGGCCTCCGCGTCCTCGAAGCTCGTGGTGGCCGACAGCATCCCCGACGCGACGAGAGGGGCGAGCGTGTCGCCGGCGACGTCGACGAGGTACGACTCGCCCCGGTTGAGCAGGCTCACGCGCTCGAGGTCGAGATCGACCCCGCGCACGGTCAGGCCAGCCTTGGCGAGCTCGACGGCGAGCGACAGCCCGACGTAGCCCATTCCGACGACGCAGACGCGGGCAGTTCGCGTGTCGAGCTTCTCCTTCAGCACGTTCCCCCATTGATTCACGAGCGGTCTCCTCTCAGGCCTTGGTATCGGCCTTGGCGTAGGCGCGGTAGTAGCTGTAGTACTGGTTGACCTTGCGGACTGGCACCTGGTTGAGGACGACTCCGAGGATCGGGGTCCCCGACTTCTCGATGATGTTCTTCGCGCGCAGGAAGTCCCGGGGCCGCGTGACGCCCGCCTGGCACACGAGGATGACGCCGTCGGTGGCGGCGGCCATGTACAGGTTGTCAGGGATGAGAAGGATCGGCGAGGAGTCGAGGAGCACGAATTCGGCCTCCACCGACATGCT
Organism: Candidatus Methylomirabilota bacterium; assembly: GCA_046728035.1. Classification (GTDB taxonomy): domain Bacteria; phylum Methylomirabilota; class Methylomirabilia; order Rokubacteriales; family CSP1-6; genus DASRWT01. The sequence goes on from JBKPDT010000127.1 coordinate 8,697, forward strand.
GTCGAGGACCTCCGGCAGCCGGGCGGAGCCCAGGCCGGTGCGGGTGAGCGCGGTGGACGAGGTGCCGCGCGGAGTCAGCCAGACGCCCTCCGCCACCGGGCTCATCGCCTCGCGAAGATCACCGGTGCCCGCGAGGAGGTCCGAAAAGCCCTTGCCGTTGGGGGTCTTGAGGGTGCGGTGCAGGGTCGGCCGGTGGAAGTCGGCGTCCGCGATGATGACGTGCTTCCCGACCTCGCCGAAGACGAGGCCGAGATTGACGACCACCGTGGATTTGCCCTCGCCGGGCAGCGCGCTCGCAATCATGATGCGCCGCATGGGGATGTCGCGACCGAGGAGCTGGATCTCGACGCGGAGGCGCCGGAAGGCCTCGACGAACAGAAAGTATTCCTCCTGACTCACGTCGTCGGGCTGGCCCCCGCCGATCATGAACATCGATCGGCGCGAGCGGACGCGGGGGATGCTGGTGAGCACGGGAAGGCCGGTGAGATTCCGCACGTCCTCATCCGTCTCGATTGGCCGGTTGAAATACTCCACGGTGCCGGGCACGCCCAGGCCGATGACGAGGGCAAGGGCGAGGGCCACTCCGAAGAAGCGCAGGCGCTTCTGGTTGGCGGCCGCCACGGGAACGCTCGGCGCGTCGATGACCTTGACGACCTTCATCTCACCTTGCTCGCGGATGCGGGCGGCGGAAAGCTTCTCCGAGAGCATGGCGTGGAGCCGCCGGTTGGACTCCACCTCGGAGGCGAGCCGGGTGAACTCCAGCTCGTCACGCGAGAGGCCGGTGAGGCTCTTGCGCTGGGTGGCGATCTGGTCGCGGAGCGCCTCTTCCTGCGCGTTCAAGGACAGGGTGGAGGTCTCGAGCGCGGCCATGGTCTCCGCGAAGGCAGAGCGATCGGGGGCGGGGACGCTGCTGCCGGCGGTCGGGACGGGCGTCGTCTCCTTGACGGCGTCACCGAGCTCCTTCTGCACGTCGCCGATCATGCGCTTGGCCGTCTGCACCCGTGGGTGCTCGTCGGTGTACACCATCTGGTACTCGATGAGCTGGGTCTCCAGCGACTGCAGCTTGGTGCGGAGACGCTGGATCCGGGGCGTCGCCGCGGCGGGCGGGGCGCCGGCGGGTCGGGCCATCGCCACCGATGTCGTGGGCGCGGCATCGGCCTTTGCCTTCAGGCCAGTGAGCCGGTTCTGGGCGATGTTCTTGTTGGCGACGACCTCGGCGTAGGTATTCTCGAGCTGGGTCAGGCGCGTGACCGCCTCCGCGTGGCGGGCGGGGATCCGGACGCCGCCCCGGGCGTTGGTGAACTGGCGCATCGCTTCCTCGGACGCGTTCAGCTGCTTGCCGATCTGGTTTTGCTGCTGCTCGAGGAACTCCCGGCTCGACCGGCTGTCCTCGACGTTGAAGGAGCGGGTCCGGGAGACGAGCACCTCCACGAAGGTGTTGGCGATGTCCATGGCCACTCGCGGCTGGGAGGCCTCCGCGGAGACCTCGACGATGCCGGTGTGCCCGACCGGGCGGAACTGGAGCCGGGAGGCCCGGAGCTCGCTGAGGGCCCGCCGCTGGGGACTCTCCACCGCCACTTCCTCACCGCGGAGCCGGCGGACCCAGTTCTGGACCATGGTCGTGTAGTCGACGGTGTAGGGATTCTGGACCAGGTCCTCGACGGAATTCCGGGGGAGCGATTCCACGACGGCCTCCGACAAGCCGCGGCTCTTCAGAATGGCGAGCTGCACTTCGAGCGGCCGGAACGGCGCGAACTCACGGAAGAGGGCAATGCCCTCCGGGCGGGTCTCCATGAGGACGGTCGCGGTGGTCCGGAAGCGCGGCGGTTCGTGCGACATCCGATATGCGATCGGGATGAAGATCCCGAGCGAAGCGAGAAAGGCGATCAGCACCCACTTCTTTCGCCGGGCGAGGACCGAGAGGGCGACCTGTTTGAGGACTTGTAGAGTTTCCATCGGCGTCGATCTCCTCGAGCGCGACCGTCGGGTCGCGCCTCAGCGTCCCCGTGCGAAGAGAACCACTTGTATGGTGGCAATGAGAATCACGAGGTCCAGGAACAGCGAAAGATTCTTGATGTAGTAGAGGTCATACTGGAGCTTCTCCAGCGCATCCTCCACCGACGCGCCGTACCGGTATTTCACCTGCGCCCACCCCGTGATGCCGGGCTTCACGGAGAGTCGCTCCATGTAGAACGGGATCTGCTTCTGCAGCTCGTAGACGAACTCGGGACGTTCGGGTCGCGGGCCGATGAAGCTCATGTCGCCGACCAGGACGTTGAATAACTGGGGCAGCTCGTCTAGCCGGGTCTTGCGGAGAAAGGCGCCCACCCGGGTCACGCGGGGATCCTCCTGCTGCGCCCATACCGGACCGGAGTCCTTCTCGGCATCCTCGCGCATGGACCGGAACTTGTTCAGGATGAAGACGCGGCCGTTCTGGCCCAGCCGGGGCTGCCGGAAGAGCGCCGGCCCTCGCGACTCGAACTTGATAGCCGCCGCCACCAGCCCCATCGCGGGCAGGGCGAGGACGAGCCCCACGAGCGACAGCCCGATATCCACGAGCCGCTTGACGATCTCCGTCCGGGGCGTCTTGACGAAGCCGTCTGAGAAGATCAGCCAGCTCGGGCGGAGATCGGCGACCAGTATCTTGCCGGTCTCCTTCTCGTAGAAGGTCGGCCAGTCCTCGACCTGGATCCCGCGCATCCGGCAGTCGATTAAGGCCTTGGCGGGGAAGTTCCCGCGGCGATTCATCTGGGCCACCACGATCAGGTCGGGCCGGGTTTCCTCGACGAGCGCGGGCAGGTCTTGGATCTTTCCCAGGAGGGCATAGGGCGCGACCACGGTCTCGGGGGCGTTCGGGTTGTCGTCGAGGAACCCGATGATCGAGAAGGGGCGCGCCCCCGTCTCGACGAGGCCCGCGATGACCTTCCCGATGGCGCCGCTGCCGAGGACGAGCACCCGGATCCGGATGCGCCGATGGGAGAACGGCCCGATCCAGGCGGCGCGCCAAGCGATCAGGCCAAGGGTGGCTGCCACGCCGATCTGAAGGAAGGCCGCCCGGCCGAGCCGGAGGCTCGGGAACGCGAAGGCCACTGCGGCGACGAGGAGGCCGGCCACCGCCTGGCAGGTGAGGAGGCGGGCCAGAAGCTCCCGACGGCCCATCGCGAGTCGGACATCGTAGAGGCCTCCGAGGTTCAGGACAAACCCCACAAGCGAGATGACCAGAAGGAGCCTAGGCACGACGGATCCTTCGGCAATCCAGGTGTCCGTCAGCTTCGGTACGTGGAACGCGACCACCAGCACCGTAACGTCACCGACGAAGAGGATGAGCGGTAGGTGGGGAATGTAGTGACGGAAAACTCGGAGCATCGCAGGCGCGTAACAGAAGCAATCAAGGTGCCAAACCCCTAATGGGGTCTCTTTTCTAAATCGTTGAAATAATGACGCTAACCCACGCTGGGATAGGGGAGCGCGCTTCCAGTAAAGGGCACTTCTCTTCTCATACTGCTGGAATTGCGTGGCGAAATGACCAAAGGGGAAATTTTGACCTTGGAATCAAGCGGTTCCGATCTCCCCCGACCGCGCAGATTCTGCGCGGGCGTAGATCAGAAGCGTGCGGAGAGCGTCGCGATTGCTCGGTTCTCGGTCGAGTCTTCGAAATCGGCGGTCGCGCTCCGGCTCGAGCTCCTCGAGCCGATATTGGTAGAGCGATCGGAGTCCCTGTCGATGTAGATGTAGGCCAGGGTCAGCGAGAGCCAGTCGGTGATCTGCCAGCCGAGGTTCGCCCCGGCCGAGAAGATGCTCCTCGCGGGGATCTGGGAGCCGCCCCCCTCGAGAGGCTCGCTCCGCGAGTACTGCGCATGGACGCTGCCGGTGATGAAGGCGGTGATGGGGTAGCTGAACGAGGCATTCGCCGCCCGAGTCGTCACGATCCCGAAATCTTCCCCCTCGTCCGCAGTCTGGCGGATGTCCTGGAAGAAACCGACGCTCACCACGCCCCGCGCAAAGCGATAGCTCGCGTTGAGGCTCGCGGAGAAGAGGTGGGTGAGATCGCTCGCGGCGTCGGAATCGAAGACGCTATATCCCACGCTGCCGGAGACCGAAAGGCCAGCGGGTATCCCGTGCGCGGCGAAGAGCGAGATATTCGCGATCCGGCGGTCGGTATCGCCGGAGATCCAGCTGAACGACGAGGAGACCCCCGCGGTGGTGAAGGTCCCGATCTGGCGCGAGAGCGATGCGTAAACACGGTTCCCGATGGTGCCCGAGGTATCCGAGGTCTCCCCACCCGACGTCGAGTCGCGATAGGTGAACTCGTATCCGCCGGTGAGGGTGTTGAGGGCGCCGAGCGGCATGGACACATTCCCGCCGATGATGTGGCTCACGGTGTCGGTATCGGAGAGGAAGATCAAGTTCCGGTAGTAATACTGGGTCTGGAAGATGTCGATCAGCCAGTTGACGGCGACGCTGAACGTGTTGGCGATGAAGGTGTCTCGCTCGCGCCGCAGCCCGTTGGGGTCGGCCAGCATGGGATCGTCGTCCCGACGGAAGGTGTCGGAGACGGTCATGCTCAGGCGCGGGTTGAACGTGTGCTGGACGGTCCCGGTGAACGAGGGGAAGAAGCTCACGTTCTCATCGTCCGGCGCCGTGTCGTACGATCCCGCGAGGCTGGTCGAGAGCGAGCCGCGCGTGTTCGGCAGATTCATCAGCAAGGCCAAGCCGGCGCTCAGCGTGGTGCGGAAGTTCTCGGTACGCCTCGTCTCGGTGAGAAAGAAGTTGTCCGTCCACTCCTCGGACAGGGTCAGTGACGGGCTGAAAGTGAAGCGGGGGGCCCCCGGAGGGATGATCGACGGATCGAATGCCCCCGGAATCCTCGTCTGCGACGGCGGCGGCGGCTTGGGAGGGACGAACGGCTGGCCGTCCGGTGTGGTCAGGCCGGGCTGCGCGGCGGGCGCCCCCGACGGAGTCTGTCCAGGCGGGGTGGACGGCGTTTGAGCCGGCGTCTGCCCCTGGGGAGTGGTTTGCTGCGCGACGACGAGCGGCGCCCGCAGAATCGGAAGGCCGAGAGCGAGAAGAAGGAAGAGGATTACCAGGGGGAATCGCGAGACTCGCGACTCCCCCCGCGACGGCGCCTCGGTCTTAGAAGAGCCTCTGTGGAACAAAGATAATGTCTTCGGGCCTCAATTTCACGTCGGGATTGTCGTCTGGGGCCCGGAGGATCTTATCAAGGTCGACCCGCATACGCACCTTTTTTTCGCCTTCGGACCTCAAAAGCTCGACCCGGCCGGGGGCGGCCAGGGGAGTGGTCCCTCCCACCTGGGTGATGGCCTTGGCCAGGGTCAGGTCGGTGGTGTACTTGACGGCCCCGGGGGCCTTCACTTCACCCTGGACATAGACCAGCTCGGCCACGGGGACCACGATGGAGTCAAAGGGCTCGAGTTTGAGATTCTGGGAGACGTCCCCTCTCTGGAGCTTGTCGAAGTTGAGGGGGATCTTCTTGCCGCCGCGAAGGACGAAGCCCTTCTCGGCGTCGGCGGTGGGGAGAACCCCGCCGATCATCGCCGTCGCCTCGAGCAGGGTCATGGTATTTCGGGTAAGCTGCATGGGCCCCGGCCTCGCGAACCCGCCGATGAAGTAAACGGGGCGGCTCTTGATCTCTCGGATGATCACGGTGACGGAGGGGACCTTCACCGTCTTGCTGTAGTGCTTCACCAGCTCGTCCTGGAGCTGCTGCACGGTCCGCCCGCCCGCCTGGATCTCCCCGATGAGGGGCAGGGAGGTCTTGCCGTCCGGACGTACGAAGACCACCTGGTTGAGGTCCTTGTTGTCCCACACCTGGACCTCGATGACGTCCTCGGGACCGATGATATAGGACGCGTCCTGGGCGCCGACCAAGGCGATGGGAGCCAGGAGGAAGCTCAGGATGGCGACGAGCCCGAGCGTGAGCCAGCGGGCAGGGGTGGTCATGTTTCAGACTCCTAGGAGGTGCTCGGGCTCGCTGGCCCGATTGGGTTGAGCGGGTGCTTCGATGCCGGCCTCCGCGTATGCCTTGAGCTTGTACTGGAGGCATCGCAAGCTGATGCCCAGAACCCGGGCCGCTCGAGTCCGATTCCCGCCAGTCTCCTGCAAGGTGCGCAGGATGTACTGTTGCTCGACGTCACGAAGGGTCAGCCCCGCGCGGATGCGGATCGAGGAGTCCGTCGGCCGGGGCGCCGCGGTGTCGCCGAGCCAGAGAGCCCCCACGTCCACCAGATCGCCCTCGCACAGCACCACCGCCTGCTCGATGCAGTTCTCGAGCTGCCGGATATTGCCGGGCCACTGGTAGCTCGTGAGGAGTTCCATGGCCGCGGGGGTGAGGGCGCGGATGCGCTTGCGGTGGGCGCCGCTGAACTTCCGGAGGAAGTGCTCCACGAGGAGGGCGATATCCCCCTTGCGCTCGCGCAGGGGAGGGGTCTGGATCATGACCACGGCGATCCGATAGTAGAGATCCTCGCGGAAACTGCCGTCCGCCACCGCGCGCCGGAGGTCCTTGTTGCTGGCGGTGATGAGGCGGATGTCGGTCCGGATCGGCTTGCTTCCCCCGACCTTCACGAACTCGCGCATCTGGATGACGCGCAGGAGCTTGGCCTGCAGGGGAAGCGAGAGCTCGCTGATCTCGTCGATGAAGAGGGTACCGGTGTGGGCGAGCGCGAAGACCCCATCGCGATTCTCGACCGCCCCGGTGAACGATCCGCGTACGTGCCCAAAGAGATGGCTCTCCATGAGCCCCTCGGGGATGGCGGTGCAGTCCAGGGTGATGAGCGGCCGGTCGCGGCGGTCGCTGTTGTAGTGGACGGCGCGCGCGATCAGCTCCTTGCCGGTGCCGCTCTCTCCGACGATGCAAACGTTGGCGCTGCCCTCCGCGACCTTTTCGATCTTGGCGAAGACGTCGCGGATCTGCGGCGACTGGCCGATGATGTCCGAGACCACCGCACTGTCGCGACTCGCCGCCGGGGTGGTTCCCCTTGCCCCATCGTCCGCTCGGCCGAACGCGCGCTCCAGCACCGCGGCGAGCGCGTCGGCGCCCCGCGGCCGCTCGAGGCACTGCACGCCGGGGAGCGCGGCGATCTGCTCGACCCCCTGCGTCGACCTGTCGAAGAAGACGAGCGTGGTACCCCGTGCGCCCTTGAGGTGGCGCGCCACCTCCCATGCGGTGACCGCCGGGGAGAGGTTGACCACGCGGAGGTCCGCCGGTCCCTGGCTGGCTTCCACCATCTCCATCTCTGAGGCCGAGCACACGAAGATACCTTCGGCACCGCGCGCGGCCAGGAAGTGGTGGATGCTTGGTGAGATGTCGAGTGATTCGTCCAGTACGAGAGTTTTCATCGGATCCTCATCCTCTGCTCTCGGCGACCGCGTGCACCACGCGATTGCCGCCTTGGCGCGCGGCCTCGTTGACATGCGCCTGGGCGCGCGAGAGCAAGATCGTGTCGTTGTATCCGTCGCGCGGGAACGAGACGCCCCCGACGCTGAGAGTGACCTGCCGTGGACTGCCGGAGTTTCCCGGGAAGGCAACCTGCTCGATGTGGGCCCGGATGCGCTCGGCTACCCGCGCGGCATCGGCGCCCTCGGTGTGAAGGAGCAGGATCCCGATGCCGTCGCGTACCCGGCCGACCACGTCGGTCGTGCGGAGGAACTGCGGGATCTTCCTTGATACCGCCTGATGGATGTCCTCGCCGGCCTCGTCCTCGAGGGAATCGGGCCGAACGAGACAGACCGAGAAGAAGTCCTGATATCGCGTGGCGCGGATCGCCTCCCGGGACAGCAAGTGCCGGAAGGCTTCCTCGACGAAGATTCCCGTCGCAGGCTCCACGAAGTCGGCCACGGTTCCCGCTCCTTTGTCCCGGAATCCTGTCGGTTGTCCCGGAATCCTGTCGGTCCGGCGCTTCCAGCCACCTGCCGCCCCCGTGAAAAAAATATGCGGCAGGCGACGACAGCTTCGTGGTGAGCAAGCCATGTGCCACGGGATGTCCCAGAACCAATCGGTGCTCGCTACTTGTGTCGAAAATCCTTTCTCCACGGCTGCTTCCTGTGAATCCCCGCAGCTACGGCCCCGCTCGACCGTCCCCGCAGCATCAGCATATTTGGGGGCCTATGAACGGAATGCGTGGGTGAAAGTCTCCATCTCCCGATATTCCCAAGAAAGCTATTTCTTCTTGCTGCGGCGGTCAACTTTTCCGTCGAGGCCGGCCGCTGTGATCTTGTAAAGCAACGCCTTATAACTGATTTTCAGCAACCTGGCGGCCTCCGCGCGGTTCCACCGGACCCGGTCGAGGACTTCCTTGAGGACGGCCTTCTCCGCCTCCAGCGCGGCGCGCTTGGCGATCTCCTTGAGACCGAGGTCCGCCTCGCGAATTGTAGGGACGGCCATCAAGGGCGGCGGCGGACTGGGAGCCGCAGCGGTGACGGGAATCGTCTCCCGCGGTGCCCATGGCCGGTTGCGGCGCATGGCAATTTCTTCCTGAAGGAGTCCCTCGTTCTGGAGGACGACGAGGCGCTTCACCATGTTCTCCAGCTCCCGGACATTGCCGGGCCACGCGTAGTCCTGCAGCAGCTGCAGGGTGTCCGGCGAGATCCGCGGGGCCTCCCGATCATACTGCCGGCAAAACTTCCGCAGGAAGTGATCGACCAGCAAGGGAATCTCCTCCCGGCGCTCACGCAAGGGCGGGATCGAGATGTTGACCACGTTGAGGCGGTAGTAAAGGTCCTCGCGGAAGTGAGCGGCGGCCATCGCGGACGCGAGGTCACGGTTGGTCGCGGCGACCAACCGGACGTCGGTCTCGATCATCTCGCTGCCGCCGACCCGGAAGAAGCGGCCGTCCTGGAGCACGTGGAGGAGCTTGGCCTGCAGTCCCAGCGGCATCTCCCCGATCTCGTCCAGGAGGAACGTGCCGCGATGGGCGAGTTCGAACTTCCCGGGCTTTCTGCGATGCGCTCCCGTGAAGGCACCCTTCTCGTGGCCGAAGAGCTCGGACTCGAGGAGGTCGCCGGGCAGGGAGGCGCAGTTCACCTTGAGGAAGGGCTTGTCACGGCGCTGCGAGATGTAGTGGATGGACTTCGCCACCATCTCCTTGCCGGTGCCGCTCTCCCCCTGGAGGAGGATGGTCGCGTTGGTGCCAGCGGCGCGGCGCACGACGTCCTCGACCGCGCGCATCCGCTCGCTGTTGCGGTAGAGGAGATCCAGATCCGGCCACATGCGGTCGACGTCGCCGCCGGCGCCGGCCAGATCACCGGCCCCGGCGGCCTCGCTCCGCGCCAGCGCGCTCCGCACCGCGGTCTGCACCACCGTCGCAGACGCGGGCTTGGCGAGGAAATCGGACGCCCCCGCGCGCATGGTTCGCACGACGTGGGCGGTGTCCTGGAGAGAGGAGAGCGCGAGGAGCACGACGTCGGTGACCTCGAGCCGCATCTGATGGATGAGGTCGCACGCGTCGATGCCCGGCAGGTCCATGTCCACCAGCACCACCTGCGGACGCAGCGTGGTAAGAAGGGCCAGCCCCTCCGACGCGCTTCCCGCGGTAAGGACGGGGAAGCCCGCCTCCTTGACGATGCGCGCGAGGCCGTCGCGGCTGTCCGGGTTGGCGTCGACGATGAGGGTGGTAGCGTTGGCCATCGCGCTCAGATGTCTACTTGACGGGCCGGTGAGGGGCTCGGATACTCGGGGCGGAGAAGACGATGCGAATCCTCGTGGTGGACGATGATCCCGCGGTAGCCGAGGTGATCGCCGAGGCGATTCGCGCGCGGGGCGACTCCGCGCTCGTGTCGCTGGATGGCACCGAGGCGCTCGACATCTTGGGGACAACTCCGGTTGACGGTGTATTCCTCGATCTGGTCATGCCGGGACTGGGCGGTCTTGCCACGCTCGCCCGGATCCGCACCCAGCACCCCGGCGTTCCTGTCGTCATCCTCTCGGGCCACGCCGACGAGGACCAGGCGCGGGAAGCTCTGGCCCTCGGAGCGGTAGAGGTCGTCAAGAAGCCGGCCGCCCTTGCTCACCTGAGTGAAGCCCTGGCCCGGCTCAAGCGTGACTGAAGCGACCTCGAAGCGGCTCGAATCAGGCTGGCTCTAGGTTATGTGACCCAGGATGGGAAAAGCAATACCCATTTTGCCTGCATGCGTATGCAATCGCGGAATCCGAGAGTCCATATAGCCGCAGGCGATCCTTGAGCACTTCGGCCGGGGTGCTCGCCAGCTTCGCGTGGGGTCTCTCGCCCTCACGCATCCCTGCGGCGGTGCGCGATAGCGTCGCGCTCCGCGTACTCGACACCCTTGGCTGCGCGCTCGCCGCCGCGGACGCGGACTGGGCAGAGTCCGTGCTGGCGCCGGCCCGCGCGTGGGGCGCCGCCGGCGCCAGCAGCGTGGCGGCCTCGTCGCTTCGGGTGGCCCCCCCGCTGGCGGCGCTGGCCAATGGCGCGCTCGCGCACGGGCTCGACTTCGACGACACGCACGCGCCGTCCATCACCCACGCTTCCGCCGTGATCCTTCCCGCGGTGCTGGCGCTCGGCGAGGAGCAGCAGCTCGACGGGCGCCAGGCGATCGCCGCCGCGGTGGCTGGCTACGAGACCATCACGCGTCTCGGCATGGCCGTCCCCGGACGCTTTCACGCACGCGGCTGGCACGCCACCGCGGTATGTGGCGCCTTGGGCGCCGCGCTCGCCGCCGGCCGCTGCCTCGGCCTCGCCGAGGGACCGCTCGCGTCGGCGGTGGGCATCGCCGCGAGCTTCGCCTCGGGGCTGCTCGAGTTCCTCGAGGACGGCTCTACCGTAAAGCGCCTCCATCCTGGCTGGGCCGCGCATTCCGGCGTGCTCGCGGCCGCCTTCGCGCGCGGCGGGGTCACCGGGCCGGGCACCGGACTGGAGGGCCGGTTCGGCCTCTTCCGGGCCACGGTGGAGGCGACGCCCGACCTGACGCCGCTTCTCGCCACTCTCGGAGCGCGATGGGAGACGCTCGATATCGCCTTCAAGCCCTATCCCTGCTGTCACTACAGCCACGCCTACGTGGACGCGGCCCGGAGGCTGCGCGAGGCGCCCGGGCTCGATCTCACCGCGATCGCCGAGGTCGAGTGCCACGTGCCCGCCGGCGAGGTGTCCATCGTCTGCGAGCCGGCCGACGTGAAGGCGGCGCCGCGGACCGACTACGACGCGAAGTTCAGCCTGCCTTTCGCGGTGGCCGCCGCGCTGGTTGACGGGCACGTCGGGGTGGAGACGTTCGGCCCTGGCCGCCTCCGCGATCCCGCGGTGCTCGCCCTCGCCGCGCGGGTGCGATATCGCGTGGATCCCGCTTCGCCGTTCCCGCAGACCTTCCCGGGTCACCTGACGGTGCGACTCGTCGATGGGCGGACGCTGGAGGCGCGGGTACCGACGAACCGCGGCGGTCCCGAGGCTCCACTCCCGGTCGGGGAGATCGTGGACAAGTTCCGCGACAACGCGGCGCGGGCCCTGCCGGAGTCGCAGGCCCGCGCCCTCGAGAAGGCCGCGCTCGGCTTCGAGGGCCTCGACGATGTCCGCGAGCTCATGACGCTTTGCCGTCGCGAGCATTGATTCGCTTGCCTCGACCCCGCCGATCTGAGATCATTCCTCCATGAGGCGTGGCGTGGCATCCGGTCTTCTGACGCTCGCCCTCGCGCTGGATTGGGCGGCGGCGCCCGCCTCCGCGCAGCAGCAGCCCACCGCCGCGCAGCAGCAGCCCACCGCCGCCGCACCCACCACCAGCCAGGAAGACCTGGCCATCATCGCGCCGCCCTCCGCCCGCGAGGCGACGCGAGCGCGCGAGTCGGAGTTCTACCCTGGTGAGGACATCCGGGTCCGGCACGAGCCCGCCTTCATCCGCAGCCTCAGCGCGGCGCCGGCCTCGGGGCCGATCAAGCGCCTCGGCGTATCCGGCTGGACGGCGCCCCCCGGTCGCGGCGACGGCATCCTCGCCCACGAGGTGAGCGGCTGGTTCGGGTTCGGCTTCAGCTTCATCTGGGAATAGCAATCCCCGCGTAGTGCCACTCCTCAAGGGCAATCTCCACGCGCATACCACCTTCTCGGACGGTCACTATGCGGTCGAGAACGTCATCGCCCGCTACCGCGACCTCGGCTATGGCTTCCTCGCCATCACCGACCACGACGATCGCGTCACCGAGGACTACTGGTTCCACCTCCCCTCCGGCGACGACCAGCTGGTGATCCTGCCGGGCATCGAGCTCGACTACCGGCCGTTGTCCCAGCACGTCGGCAAGGTCACGGGGGACCGGGAGACGCTCTTCGTGCTGAATCACCCCGCCCGCTACGGGCTCGGAGTGGACGGCATCCTCGACCGGATCGCGACGATCCGGGCGGCGGGCTGGCCCATCGGGGCGGTGGAGGTCACCGACGCCGGGATCTATCAGCCCGAGCACGACGTGAGCGCGATCTCGCTGCCGCGCATCGCGACCGACGACTCCCACTGGGAATCGCAGTTCGGGCGAGCCTGGGTGGAGGTGGAGGCGGCCCGGAGTCCGGACGCCATCCTACGAGCGGTGAAGGCCGGAGATTTCCAGCTCGGCTTCGCCGCCGGCGCGATCGCCCCCTCCGGACGGGGCTTCGACCTGCTCGGCCTTTCCGACCAGGGACCCGCGGCCCCGTGATACGCTTGCCGGCCGAGGTGCCCCAATGACGATCGTACGTATCGGCCACAGTCCCGACCCCGACGACGCCTTCATGTTCTACGCCCTCACTGCCGGCAAGGTACGCGCGCAGGGCATCGAGGTCGAGCACGTGCTGGAGGACATCGAGTCCCTGAACCGCCGGGCGCGCTCCGGCGAACTCGAGGTGACGGCGGTGTCCGCGGCGACGTACGTGCTCGTGCACGATCAGTATCGGATGATGGATCCCGGCGCCTCCATGGGGAAGGGCTATGGCCCCATCCTCGTCGCGAAGGAGCCGATGGACCCCAAGGTCATCGTCGACAAAGTGGTGGCCATCCCGGGAAGCCACACCACCGCCGCGCTCCTCCTCCGCCTCTTCGTCGGCGATCCGCCAGTGATCGAGGTGGCCTTCGACAAGATCCCCACGGTGGTGCTGGAGGGCCAGGCCGATCTCGGTCTCCTCATCCACGAGGGTCAGATCACTCATCGGCAGCTGGGCCTCCACAAGGTCCTCGACCTCGGCCAGGAGTGGGAGAAGGACTCGGGGCTGCCGCTCCCGCTGGGGATCAACGTCATGCGGCGCGATCTCGGCGAGGACGTCCACCGGCGGCTGTCGCAGGCGCTGCGCGACTCCATCGATTACGCCTACGGCCACGTGGACGAGGCCCTCGAGTACGCCATGCGCTACGGGCGGGGGATCGACAAGGAAACGTGCCGTCGCTTCGTGCTGATGTACGTCAACGACTACACCAAGCGCCTGGGCCCCGATGGCGAGGCGGCCCTGCGGCGGCTGTACGACCTCGCCCACGCCAAGGGCCTGATCCGAGAGCGCCCACCCGTCGACCCGATCTGACCATCAGCGGGGGCCTCGAATGACCCCCGCTCTCCCCCCGTCCGCGGACGCTCCTCTAGTACTCGCGGAGAATCTCGTACTCCGTGGTTCTCTGGGCTGGCGTGTAGCCGGCGTCGCGGATCAAGGTGATGATCTCGTCCACCGTGGTCTTGTTGACGTAGTCGGCGGCGGCGTGGACGTTTTCCTCGAACAGGGTGCCGCCGAAATCGTCGGCCCCCCAGGAGAGCGCCACCTGGCCCGCCCGCTTGCCTTCCGAGAACCACGAAGCCTGCACATGGTCGAAGTTGTCGAGGTAGAGGCGTGAGGCCGCGAGCATGCGGAGATAGGTGCTCGGTCCCTTGTAGGTCTTGATCCACTTCTCCAGCAGAGTATTGCCCGGCTTGAAGGACCACGGGACGAACGCCGTGAAGCCGCCGTGCTCGTCCTGGAGGTCCCGGATCGCCTCCCAGTGGTCGACGATGTCGTCCGGCTCCTCGACGTGGCCGTACATCATGGTCGCGGTGGACTTGAACCCCTGGCGGTGCGCTTCGCGGTGGACGTCCAGCCAGGCGCTCGGCCCGCCCTTCTTCGGCTCGATGCGCTTCCGCACCCGCTCCGACAGGACCTCGGCGCCCCCGCCCGGCAAGGTCCTCTGACCTGCCTCGTGGAGGCGGGTGAGGATCTCCGGCACCGCGAGCCCACTCACCTGGGCCATGGTCTGGATCTCGGATGCGGTGAAGAAGTGGGGGGTGACCTGGGGAAAGCGACGGCGCGTCTCGCGGACGATCGAGAGGTAGTAGTCGAGCGGCAGCTCGGGATTGTGGCCGCCCTGGAGGAGCACGGTGGTGGCGCCCTTGCCGGCGGCGAACTCCACCTTGTCCAGGACCTGCTCCACCGTCAGCGTCCACGCCTCCGGATGTCCCGGCTTGCGGTAGAAGGCGCAGAACTGGCAGTCGGTGACGCAGACATTGGTGTAGTTGGGATTGCTGTCGATGACGAAGGTGACCCGCCGCTCCGGGATGCGGCGAAAGCGTACATCCTGGGCGATCGAGCCGATCTCCAGAAGGGGGGCTTCGGCGAGGAGCCAGCGCCCCTCCGCCCGGTCCAGGCGCTTCCCGGCCTCCGCCTTGGCGCGGATCTCCTCGAGCCGGCTCAGCTCCACACCTTCACCACGTTGTAGAGGGCGTCGCGCTCGACGGGGATCTTGCCGGCGTCGCGGATCATCCGGAGGATCTGCTCCCGGGCGAGCCCGGCCGGGCTTTCCGCCAGGGCCATGTGCGCGATCTTCTCCTCCTCGAGCGTGCCGTTGACATCGGAGGCGCCGAAGTGCAGGGCGAGCGAGGCGGTCTCCTCGCCGATCATGACCCAGTACGCCTCGATGTGCGGGAAGTTGTCGAGGAGGAGCCGCGAGATCGCGATGGTTCGGAGATCGTCGGTGGGCGGCGTCTGACGCGGCACCAGCTTGGTCGTGCCGACCTGGTAGGCGAGGGGAATGAAGGTGAGGAAGCCCCCCGAACGGTCCTGCTGCTCGCGCAGGCGGAGCAAGTGGTCCACCCGCTCCTCCAGGGTCTCGACGTGCCCGTAGAGCATGGTTGCGTTCGTGTGGATGCCGAGGCCATGCGCGATGCCGTGGATCTCGAGCCACCGGTCCGCGTCTGCCTTGCCGGTGTAGTGAAGGAGCTTGGCCAGGCGCTTGGAGAAGATCTCGGCGCCGCCTCCCGGCATCGAGTGCAGGCCTGCCGCCTTGAGCCGGGTCAAGGACTCACGCGGCTCGATCTTCCAGCGCCGCCACCAGTAGTCCACCTCCGCGGCGGTGAAGGCCTTGATCTGGGTTTCCGGACGGGCGGCGTGAATGGCCGCGATCATCCGCTCGAAGTACTCGAAGGGCCAGTCCGGGTGGTGGCCGCCCACGATATGGGCCTCCCGGGTGCCGGGCTTGATCATCTCGAGGACGTCCTCGATGGAGTTCTCGAAGGCGCCCTCCTCGCCCGGCTTGCGGGCGAAGTCGCAGAAGCTGCAGGAGAGCACGCAGACGTTGGTGGGATTGACGTAGCGGTTGAGCACGAAGAAGACGCGGTCACCGTGGCGGGCGCTCTTCACGAAGTCGGCCATCCCGCCCAGCCCGTGGAGGTCGTCGGTCGCGAACAGGCTCAGCCCGTCCTCTCGCGTGAGCCGCTCGCCCGCGCGCACCTTCTCCCGGACGGGCTCCAGGCGCGGGTCCCGCATGCGGGGAAGCGCGACCACGGCTGACGGCATGACGACCTCCAGAGGGGCGGATGACGTGACGGACGGATTGATTCTAGGTCGCGTCCTTGCGCCGCGTCAAGGATTCGGGGCTTGCTTGACTGCATGGACGACACGGTGTAACTATCCCGCGTCGCCCATGGCTCCGCCCACCTCGAGCAGTGTCGCGGAGGGCTTCGCCCTGCTTCCCGAGAGGCGTCGCCGATGCCGAGGACGTTCAACTTGACGACTGGGCAGGGCGGGTGGGTGCGCCGAGTGGCGTGTCTCATCGTGGCCACGCTTGTGGCCGCCGCGCCGATCCCACCTCCGCCCAGGCGTCCGCTGGGCGCGCTCCGGTCGGGCGACCAGCTCCGCGCCAGCGAGGACGCCGCCGCGGTGGTGGTGCTGAGCGGGGGACGGGGCTCGGTGATGGTGACGGCGGCCCGGTCTCCCTACGCGGTGCCGGCACCGGACGCCGGCCCGACGCCGAGTGAAAAGCTCAAGACCCTGATGCAGTCGAGCCTGGGCTTCCTTCTCGGGCGGACCCGGTGAGAGCCCGCGCGCCCCCTTGGTGACCCAGAGCGCGGTCGTGCCGCCCGTGGTGCTGTCTCCACACAATTCCCACGTGCTGCCCGGCCCGCTCCTCATCGAATGGGTGGGCCATCGGGCCGGCCGGTACACCTTCCAGATGTCGGGGCCGGCCGGATCTTTCTACACGCGCTCCGACGTCGTGGGCAACCGGCTCGAGTATCCGGCAGAGGCGCCCGCGCTGGCGGCGGGCGTCCGCTACACGGTGCGCGTGGTCGCGGGCAGCCAGCCCGCCCAGGAGGCCTGGTTCGAGGTGCTGGTGCGCCGAGAGCTTGCGGGCCGATCTCGGTGCCTTGGACCAGTCGCTCGACGCGGGGACCACGGACACCACGCGCGTGCTCCTCGGCGCGGGCCTCCTCGCCAGCAATGGGCTCATTCACGACGCGCGTCGGCGCGTGCTCGACGCGCTTGCCGCGGCGCCGGACGAGCCGCCCTCTACCAGGCTCTCGGCACCGTCTACGACCGCACCGGGCTCCGCCCGCAGGCGACCAGCGCGTTCCAGGAAGCGCAGCTCCTCCTGGACGGCGGCCGGCCCGCCGCGCCCGTCTCCACCCCGCGCTGAGCGGGCGGCGGGCCACCGCCCCGGACGGCGGCCCGAGCGAGCGTGTTATCCTATGCCGCCGTGAGCGCGCCGACACCAATCAGCTTCGACGACATCGAGGTGGGCGAGGAGTTCGTCTCTCCAGGCCGGACGGTGAGCGAGACGGACATCGTCCTCTTCGCCGGCCTCTCCGGGGACTACAACGTGCTCCACACCGACGCCGAGCACATGAAGAGCTCCCAGTTCGGTGAGCGGATCGCCCACGGGCTTCTCGGGCTCGCCATCCAGCAGGGGCTGGCCGCTCGGATCGCCCCCGACCTCGTCGAGCGGCCGTTCGCCGAGCTCGCCTGGAAGTTCCGGGGTCCCATCAAGATCGGAGACACCATCCACGTGGTCGGGCGCGTCACCGACAAGCGGGACGCGGAGCGGCCCGGCTGGGGCATCGTGACCATCGAGCGTCGCGTCCTGAATCAGCATGGCGAGGTGGTGCAGGAAGGCGAGACGGAGCATATGGTCGAGCGCCGCCTTGGCTAGCGCCGCCGCCACCGGCGCGGCGCCGCGGTCCGAGCAGCGCTGCTATTTCGAGGACGTCCTGGTGGGCGTCCCGCTGGAAACGCCCGGGCTGACCGTGACCCAGGCCCATGTCTCGCTTTTCGACGGCGTCGTCGACTCGCCGGTGGCCGGCGAGCCCGGACGAGTGCCCGACCTGCTGCCCCTCTGCCTGTCCTCGGGGCTGGGCTGGCGCGTCCCGCAACCACCGCTCGCCGTCCTCGCCTTCATGGGTTTCGAGTGGAAGTTCCACCTTCCCCTCCGGATCGGGGACACCATCCGCAGCCGCTCTCGGACCGCCGCGAAGCGGTCGATGAAGGAGGGCGGGGTGATCTTCGAGGAGCGCGAGATCCTGAACCAGCGCGGCGAGATGGTTCAGTCTGGCCGACTCACCTTGCTGGTGGCGAAGCGGGGTGCGGCGTGACGGGACGGCCACGGCGCGTCCTCATCCTCACCGCGTCCTACGGCTCGGGCCACAACCGGGTGGCCCAGACGCTCGCTGCGGAGTTCGAGCGGGCGGGGGCCACCGCTCGCGTGGTGGATCACTTCCGCGACCTCGTCCATCCCGTCTTCGACGACGCCAGCCGGGCCCTCTACTATGCGATCCTGCGGCGGACCCCGCTGCTCTGGGGCGCCGCCTACTGGCTGGGCGATCAGCTGAGCGTCTCCTCGCCGCTCCTCGTGGGGCTCAACCGGCTCGGCATGCGCAAGCTCCGCCGGCTCATGCGGGCAGAGCGACCCGACCACGTCGTGTCCGTCCACCCGACTCCGGTCGCCGCGCTCTCCGAGCTCCGCGCGCGCGGCCTCGCCATTCCGCCTCACACCACCGTCTTCACCGACTTCGTCGCGCACACCCAGTGGATCTACCCCAGCGTGGACCGCTACTGCGTCCCCGCCGAGGAGATCGCGCACGACCTCATGGCGCGCGGGGTGCCGCGGGAGCGGGTGGTCGTCACCGGCATCCCCGTCGCGCCCGAGTTCACCGTCCCCACCGATCGGGCGACCGCGCGCCTCGCCCTCGGGCTGTCGCCGCGGCTGCCCGGGCTCCTCTTCATGGACGGCTCGGGCGGGGGATTCGGGCGGCTGGAGGACGCCACGCGAAAGATCCTCGAGATGGAGGAGCCGCTACAGGCGCTCGTGGTCACGGGCCGCGAGGAGCGCCTCGAGACCCGCCTGCGCGAGCTCGCCGCCGGCCGCGAGTCCCGTGTCAAGGTCTTCGGCTTCGTGGACAATGTCCGCCAGCTCATGGCCGCCGCCGACTTCCTCGTCACCAAGGCGGGCGGGCTCACCCTGGGCGAGGCTCTCGCCGCCGAGCTGCCCGTCATCTCCTTCGGCTCGCTGCCGGGACAGGAGGCGCGGAACGAACGCTTCGCCGCCATGGCGGGCGTGGCCCTCGTCGCGCGCTCGGACGCCCAGCTCCATCGGGTGATCGCAGCGGCCCTGCGGGACCCACTCCTCTTGCGCAATATCCGCGATCGCGTCCGCCTCTACCGAAGGCCGCAGGCCGCTCGCACCATCGTGGACCTCGTCCTGTCGGCCTCCTCTATCGCCAAGGAGCGCGCTTCCTGAAACCCGCCTGGCTGGCCGCCGCCCCGATCGCATGGGTGGGCTATGCCTGGGGCTCCCATCTCTTGACACTGGGGAGCGTGTGGCGCGGGAGCGGCGCGCGCCCGCTTGCCACGCTCACCTTCGACGACGGGCCCGGCCCCGAGACGACCCCGCGCGTCCTCGACATCCTCGCCGAGCACGGCGTGCGGGGCGCCTTCTTCCTGATCGGCCGGCGCGCGGCGGCTTCCCCCGCGCTGGTGCGCCGGATCGTCGCCGAGGGCCACGACCTCGGGAACCACACGTGGAGCCACCGGTGCCTCTGGTTCTGCGGCCCCCGCGCCACGCGCCGCGAGGTCGTTGACGGCCACGACGCCATCGCCCAGGCGGCCGGGCAGGCGCCCCGCTTCTTCCGGGCGCCCTGGGGAATGACCAACCTGGCGCTCTTTCCGCTCCTCCGACGCCTCGGCACGCCGTGCGTGTTTTGGAGCGTGCAGCCCGAGGGCCGCCGCGCCGCGGACGTGGAGCTCCAGATCTCGAGGAGCCGACGCCGTGCCGCCGCCGGCGCCATCGTCGACCTGCACGACGCCGACGGCGTCCCCGGCGCGGGCGAGCGGCTCGGCCAAGCGCTACCCGGCATCATCGCCGCGCTGCGCGGCCGGGACCTGGCCTTGGTCCCGCTCCGCGATCTGCTGTAGAATCCTCGCACCCCGACAGGCCTGGACGCCCGAGCCCCGACAAAGGAGTCAGAAGATGGCTGCCGACCCCCGGCACAAGAGTCGCACCCTTCTCGAAGGCACCGACCGCGCGGCGGCGCGCGCGATGATGAAGGCCGTCGGCTTCACCGACGAGGACCTGGCGAGGCCCCAGATCGGCGTGGCGCATTCCTGGATCGGGACAATGCCGTGCAACTGGAACCACCGGAAGCTCGCCGAGAAGGTCATGCAGGGAATCAGAGCCGCGGGCGGCACCCCCATCGAGGTCAACACCGTCGCCATCACCGACGGCATCACGATGGGCACCGAAGGGATGAAAGCCTCCTTGATCAGCCGAGAAGTTGTCGCCGACTCGGTGGAGCTGGTGGCGCGCGGTCACATGTTCGACGGCATCGTCACCATCTCCGGCTGTGACAAGACCATCCCGGCGATGGCCATGGTCGTGGGCCGGCTCGACCTGCCCGGCCTCATGCTCTACTGCGGCTCCATCATGTTCGGCCGCTGCGTGGGCGCCGGCGAGGACACGACCTTCGGCGGGCGGAACCTGACCATTCAGGACGTGTTCGAGGCGGTGGGCGCCTACAACGCGGGGAAGATCAGCCTGGAGGCCTTTCGCGACGTCGAGGATCACGCCTGTCCCGGCGCGGGCGCGTGCGGGGGCCAGTTCACCGCCAATACCATGGCCACCGCCTACGAGATGCTCGGCATCTCGCCCATGGGGTGGAACGACGTGCCCGCCATCGATCCGCGCAAGGAGGAGCTCGCTTTCGAGTGCGGACGCCTCGCCATGCAGCTGGTGAAGAAGGGCGTCACCCCGCGCTCCCTCATCACGAGGAAGAGCTTCGAGAACGCCATCTCCGGCGTCATGGCCACCGGCGGCTCCACCAACGCCGTGCTCCACCTCCTGGCCACCGCCAAGGAATTCGGTGTGCGGCTGGGAATCGACGACTTCGACCGGATCTCCAGGAAGACCCCCGTGCTGGCGGACCTCAAGCCCTGGGGCAACTACACCGCCCCCGAGATGTACGAGGCGGGCGGCATGCCGGTGGTGGGCAAGCGCCTCCTCGAGGCGGGGCTGCTCCACGCGGGCGAGAAGACAGTCACCGGACGCAGCATCGGCGACGAGGTCAAGAACGCAGCCGAGCCCGCGGGCCAGAAGGTCATCCGGCGGCTGACCGAGGCGATCAAGCCCACGGGGGGGATCGCCATCCTCCGGGGCAACCTCGCCCCCGGTGGCTGTGTGATCAAGCTGTCCGGCCAGACCAAGTACCTCCACCGCGGCCCCGCCCGGGTCTTCGAGCGAGAGGAGGACGCCTTCAGGGCGGTGAAGGAGGGCAAGATCAAGCCCAACGACGTGATCGTCATCCGCAACGAGGGGCCAAAGGGCGGCCCCGGCATGCGCGAGATGCTCCACGTCTCGGGGGCTCTTCAGGGGGCGGGCCTCGGCGATACCGTCGCGCTCATGACCGACGGGCGGTTCTCCGGCGCCACGCATGGCTTCATGATCGCCCACATCGTGCCCGAAGCCATGGAGCGCGGGCCCATCGCGGCCGTCCGGAGCGGGGACATCATCAGCATCGACGTGAAGAAGCGCCGCCTCGACGTGGAGATCTCGGCGGCGGAGATGAAGAAACGGCTGGCAAAGTGGAAGGCCCCGAAGGCCCGCTACACGAGCGGCGTCTTCCACAAGTACGCGATCACCGTCTCGAACGCGTCCGAGGGCGCCGTCACCAGCTAGGAGATCGCTCCAGGGCCTCTTCCGAAGCGGCTAGCTGATCGCGACGTCGAGCCAGCCCTCGGGGGTGACGAGCGCCCGCTCGTCCGCGCGGATCACCACCGTGGTGGTGGCGGACTCGAAGATGGCCGGCCCCTTGATCTCCTGGGCCGGCGGCAGCGCATCCATGTCGTGGACCGGCACCTCCATCCAGCGCCCGAGGTACGCCCTTCGCAGCTTGGGGGCGATGGCGGGCGGCCGCGCCGCGCGCGTCTCCTCCGAGGGCAGGGCGGGGAGGCGCCCGATCACCGCGAGGCGCGCGTTGACGAGCACCACTTCCTGGCCGGGGGCGCTGTAGGTGTAGAGGGCCTCGTGACGGGCGTGGAAGCGCGCCACCACCTGATCCATGAGGTCGGGCGCGTCCATGGCCACCCCATCCAGCGGCACCTGGATCTCGAAGGTCTGCTCGCCGTAGCGCATGTCCACCGAGCGACGCACGGTGATCTGCCCTGCGAACCCGCCCAGCCGCTTGCGACCCTCCGCCTCCATCTCCGCGAAGCGCTCGCGCAGGCGGGCCGAGCCGATGACCCGAGCCTCCCCGACGTGGGTACGGACCATCTCGTAGCGGAGATCGGTCGCGAGCATCCCCCAGGCCGAGAGCACCGACGCCACGCGCGGGACGACGACGCGGGTGATCTCGAGCATGCGCGCCACCTGGGTGACGTGAAGGCCGGCGGCGCCCCCGAAGGCGAGGAGGGCGAATCGCCGCGGGTCGGCGCCTCGCCGCACCGACACGAGGCGGATTCCCTCCGCCATGTTGGTATTGACCACGCGGCAGATGCCCTCCGCCGCCGCCACCGCGCTCACGCCGAGCGCGCGGGCGACGCGCCCCACCGCGGTCTCCGCGGCGGCGGCGTCGAGCCGGGCGCGCCCGCCCAGGAAGTTGGCGGGATCGAGGAGTCCCAGCGCCACGTTGGCGTCGGTGACGGTGGGCTCGACCCCACCACGTCCGTAGCAGGCGGGGCCCGGCGCGGCCCCCGCGCTCTCCGGCCCCACGTGGAGGATTCCGCCTGCATCCACGCGGGCGATGGAGCCGCCGCCGGCGCCGAGGGTATGGATGTCGATGCTCGGCAGCGCCACCTTGCTCCCGCCCACCGCCTTGTCGCCGGTGAGGTGGGGCTCGCCACCCTCGAGCAGCGCGATGTCGGTGCTGGTGCCGCCCATGTCGAAGGTGATGAGGTTGCCCTCGTCCAGCACGCGGGCACAGTGGGCGCTGCCCGCGATGCCCCCCGCCGGGCCCGATAGCACGGCGCCGGCGGCGAGCCGAACCGAGTCGGCGATGGTCGCCACGCCGCCGTGCGACTGCATGATGAGCACCCGTCCGCGATAGCCGGCCTCGCCCAGTCGCTGCTCGAGCCGGCCGAGGTAGCCGGCGAGAACCGGGCCCACGTAGGCATTGACCACGGTCGTGCCGAAGCGCTCGTACTCCTTGATCTCCGGCAGCACCTCGGAGGACAGAGACACGTACGCGTCGGGGAGGAGCCGCGCGAGGAGCCGGCGGGTCTCCCGCTCGTGCCGGCCGTCGCGGTACGAGTGGAGATAGCACACCGCCACCGACTGCACCTTGTCGCGGGCGAGCGCGCGAATGGCCCCCTCGGCCGAGCGCCGGTCCAGCCGCGTCCCCACCTTGCCGTCGAAGCGCATGCGCTCGCGCACGTCGAGTCGCCGCGCGCGGGGGACCAGCGGCACCGGCGGCGGCATGCGGAGGTTGTAGCGGTCGTCCTTGAGCCCCTCGCGCATCTCGACGACGTCGCGGTGCCCCGCGGTGGTCAGCATGCCCACGGTGGCACCCTTGCGCTCGAGGAGGGCATTGGTCGCGACCGTCGTCCCGTGCACGATCAGCTCGGTGCGATCGAGGAGCGCCCCCGGAGTCAGGCCCAGCTCGGCGGCGAGAAGGCCGAGGCCCTCGAGCACGCCGATGGATGGGTCGGCGGGGGTCGAGGCCGACTTCGCGAGGGTGGTGCGCCCCGACTCGTCCACCGCGACCACGTCCGTGAACGTTCCGCCGACGTCGATGCCGACCCGGTACATGTTATGGCTTCCCGCGGCGGGCGGATTTGATATACGGTCGCCGCAAGCGGCGACCTTTATAGGGAGGCTTCGCTTCTTTGGAGTTGCGCGGGTTGCGCCCGTTCAACCGTGTGACGAGGCCGTTGTCGAGGTCTCGCTTCCGCGCGGCCTGGTCGCGCCGCCGTGGATCGCCGTAGCCGCCCCCGCCCGCGGACTCCACCAGGAAGACGCTGCCGGGTGGCACGGGCACCCCCACCTCCTTGGTCTTGAGGAAGCGCGTGCGCCCGCGCGCGACTATCCGATACCGGTGGGGAAGGCCGTCCTTGCCGCCGAGGATGCCGTAGGAGGGATGGCGGACGCCGTCGCCCGCCGTATTGGCGCGGCCCTCCTCGGCGGTCTCGACGCGGAGGGTGAGGAGCGAGCCCACCCCGCCCCGGTGCGCTCCGTCGCCCGCGGAGCCCGGGCGGAACTCGTGGCGCTCGAAGAAGAGCGGGAAGCGAGTCTCCGCCACCTCGACGCTCCCGAACTTGATGCCGCCGGCGGCCTGGCCCTCGCCCGCGGTCTCCCAGCCGTCGCCCGCCACGCACGCTCCGCCGCCGCCCCGCGCGTGGAAGAGGTGCCAGATGAAGGGGCGCTGGGTGCGCGGATTCACCCCCGAGATCGCGATGCGGAACCGCCGCGACCACCCGGCGAGGACCCGGTCGGGGCAGCTCCTGGCCAGCGCCTTGATCACCGCCTCGGCGATCTCCTGGGCGCAGTGGTTGGTGGCCAGAGTCACCGGCGCGGGTGGATACGGCCACACCACGCTCCCCTGACGCGCCTTGACCGTTACCGGCCGAAACGTGCCCTCGTTCTTGGGCGTGCGGGGATCGATGAGGTAGGCGAGGGCCATGTGGACGGCCGAGATCGTGTTCGGGTAGGACGAGTTCACGAAGCCGATGACCTGATCGTGACTCTCCGTGAGGTCCACCACGAGCGAGTCGCCCTTCTTGGTCACGGTGGCGCGGATCGCGATGTCCTCGATGCCATGCCCGTCGTCGTCGAGCACCGCCTCGCCCCGAAAGACGCCGTCCTTCCACCCGCGGATGCACGCGCGTGCCTGGCGCTCGGCGCCGTCCAGCACCTCGCCCACCGCGTCGAGCACGGTGGGCAGCCCGTACTCCTCGATCAGGCGCAGGATGCGGCGCTCGCCCATCCGCGTCGAGCCGATCATCGCGTTGAGGTCGCCCTTGAAGTCACGGGGGTGTCGCACGTTGACGGCGACCATCTCGAGCACGTCGTCGCGCAGGCCTCCCGCGTCGTAGAGCTTCAGCGGGGTGATGCGCACGCCCTCCTGCCAGATCTCGGTGGCGCCGGGGTTGTAGCCGCCGTGGGTGGCCCCCCCGATGTCGTGCTGGTGCGCGCGGTTGATAGACCAGAAGACGACCCGGCCCTCGGCGAACACGGGCAGCAGCACGGTGAGGTCGGGCAGGTGGTTGTTGCCGTGATAGGGATCGTTCAACAGGAAGAGATCGCCGGGATGGATGCGCCCGGCGAAGTACTCCGACACCGACTGCACCGCCCACGGAAGCGCGCCCACGTGGATGGGCACGTGCTCGGCCTGGGCGGCGAGCCGGCCCTGGCCGTCGAAGACCGCGGTGGAGAAGTCCCGGCTCGAGTTGAGGATCTGGGAGTAGGCGGTGCGGAGCATCGCCTCGCCCATCTCCTGGACGATGCCCTCGAGCCGATGCTGGATCACGGATACGGTGATGCGGTCGGGTGTCATGGCGCTAATCTACACGGGAAGACCGGGGCCCGGAACCGAGACATTTCGGCGCAGGGCCTCCCACACGCGGGCGGAGGTGAGCGGCACGTGGCCGATCTCGACGCCGCGGTCGGCGAGAGCGTCCTCCACCGCATTGGCGATGGCCGCGGGCGGGGCGATGATGCCACTCTCGCCGACGCCCTTGATGCCGAGGTCGTTCCGGGTCGACGGGAAGGACAGCGCGATCGCGTCCAGGGCGGGCAGGTCGGCTGCGGCGGGAATGGCGTAGTCCATGAAGGAGCCGGTGAGGAGCTGGCCGTCGGCGTCGTGGATCAGCTCCTCGCCGAGCGCGGTGCCGATCCCCTGGGCGATCCCGCCGTGGAGCTGCCCCTCGACCACCATGGGATTGATCGCGCGCCCGCAGTCGTGCACCGCCACGAGACGGAGGAGCCGCACCGCGCCGGTCTCGACGTCCACCTCCACCGCGCAGGCCTGGGCGCCGAAGGCGAAGGTCACCGACTCCGGTGAGAAGTACCCGCACGCCTGGAGGCCCGGGTGGCCCTCGCGCGCGAAGGTCTTGCTACGCACTGCCGCCCGCGCCACCTCGCCGAGCGAGAGCCCGCGCTCGGGCATCCCCGCCACGTGGACGCGCCCGCCCGCGAGCACGACGTCCGCGGGCGCGCACTCGAGCATCTCGGCGGCGAGTCGCCGGGCCCGGGCTGCCACTTCGCGCGACGACCTGGCGACCGCCGGCCCCGAGTTGGCGGCCACCCGGCTGCCGCCCGTCCCCATGCCGTAGGGGAGCACCGAGGTATCGCCCGCGACCACGATCACTCGATTGGGCTCGACGCCGAGCTCGGCGGCGGCGATCTGGGCCATGGTGGTCTCGTGGGCCTGGCCCTGCGAGGAGACCCCGATGAAGACGTGGACCGTCCCGCCGCCGTCCACGCGGACGTCGGCGCCCTCGAAGGGCCCCACGCCCGTGCCCTGCACATAGCAGGCAAGCCCCACGCCGATGGGTATCGCGCCCCCGCCGCGCTCGGCCTGTCGGCGCCGCCAGTCCGCATAGCCGAAGGCTTCGAGCAGCCGCTCGAATGCGGCCGGATAGTCGGCGGGGTCGTAGGACACCGGGGTGCCGTCGCGATAGACGAGCCCGGTGCGATGGGGCATCGCGTCGGGAGGGATGAGGTTCCGGCGGCGCATCTCCGCGGGGTCGAGGCGGAGGCGGCGGGCGGCGCGATCGATCAGCCGCTCCATCACGAAGGCCGCTTCCGGCCGACCCGAGCCGCGATAGGCCCCGCCGAAGAGGGTATGCGTCACCACGTTCTCGCCCGAGGCTCCGAGATGGCCCACGCGGTAGGGACCGGGCAGATGGTTGATGGTGTTCCGCGTGATCACCTCCCCGAGCGGCATGTAGGCACCGTGATCGCGCTCGAACCTGGTCTCGATGGCCACGATGCGGCCCTCGCGGTCCACGCCCATCCGCGCGCGATGGCGCTGGCCGCGGTCGGGGGAGCCGGTGAGGAAGTGCTCCCGCCGCGACTCCGCCCATTTCACGGGGCGCCCGAGCCGGCGGGCCGCCGCGGCGAGGATGATGTCCTCGGCATAGGTATGGCCCTTGATGCCGAAGCCGCCGCCCGAATCGGTGCAGATGATCCGCACGCTCTCTTCCGGGAGGGCGAGCGCGCCCGCGATGGCGGCGCGGAGGCCGTAGGGCGTCTGGCTCGGGATCCAGACGGTGAAGCGGCCGTCGGGTCCCTCCGGAATCACGAGGAGCCCGCGCGGCTCGATGGGGGCGCCGGCGACTCGCGCGAGGGCCAGCTCCGCCTCGACCACGACGTGGGCCGTCGCCAGCGCGGCCTCCGGCTCGCCCACCTGGGCGGTCGACAGACCCGCGACGTTGTCGGGCCACGCGTCGAATACGCGGGGCGCGCCGGCGGCGGTGGCGGCGGCGAGCCCGGCGGATGCCGGCAGCGGCGTGTAGTCGACCTCCACCACCTCCGCGGCGTCGGTGGCGAGATACGGCTCCCCGGCGAGGACCACCGCCACCACCTCGCCCGTGTGACGGACCACGGGATCGGCGAAGATGGATTGCGGCGCGGCCCGGAAGGACCCGGGCGCGGGCGTGGCGGCGGGGATGGGTCGCGTGCACTCGGGCAGGTCGGCGAGGGTGAACACCGCCGCCACGCCGGCCATGGCCCGGGCGGCGCTGGCGTCGATGCGCTCGACGCGCGCGTGCGCGTGCGGGCTCCGGACGAAGGCGGCATGCAGGACGTCCGAAGCGCGGAGGTCGTCCACGTAGCGTCCGCGTCCGGTGATGAGGCGGTGGTCTTCCTTGCGACGCGTGGACTGGCCGAAGGGCGTAGCCATGGCGGACACGGAGTATAGCGTATCGCGATGCTAAGATAGCCGCATGGCGCGACCTGCGCGCAGTGCGCTCCTCGCCGACACGTTCCGTCGGCGCATCCTGGTGCTCGATGGCGCCATGGGCACCATGATCCAGGCGCGCAACTTGACCGCGGAAGATTTCGGCGGCGCCGAGCTCGAAGGCTGCAACGAGCACCTCACCCTGACCCGTCCGGACGTGATCCGTGGCATCCACGACGCGTACCTCGACGCCGGCGCCGATCTCATCTCGACCAACTCCTTCGGATGCGCGCCGTATGTCCTGGCCGAATATGGCCTATCGGCGAAGAGTCATGAGCTCTGTCTCGCCGCCGCCCGCATCGCGCGCGAGGCCGTCGACGCCCGCTCCACGCCGGAGCGCCCGCGCTTCGTCATCGGCGCCATGGGGCCCGGCACGCGCACCATCACCGTCACCGGCGGCGTGACTTTCGACGAGGTGCGCGAGGGCTACCGGACGCAGGCGCGTGGCCTGGTCGCCGGCGGCGCGGACGCGCTGCTCCTCGAGACGAGCCAGGACACGCTCAACCTCAAGGCCGCCGCCATCGGCGTACGCGAGGCCATGGCCGAGGCCGGTGTCGACCTGCCCCTCATGGTGAGCGGCACCATCGAGCCCATGGGTAGCATGCTCGCGGGGCAGGGCGTGGACGCCCTCCACGCCTCGCTCGAGCACCTCGGTCTCTTTTCCATCGGGCTCAACTGCGCCACCGGCCCGGAGTTCATGACCGATCACCTCCGCTCCCTCGCGGGACTGGCGACCTGTCTGGTCACGGTGTACCCGAACGCGGGACTACCCGACGAGCACGGACACTACGAGGAGACGCCGGAAAGTCTGGCTCTCAAGATGCGCCGCTTCGTCGAGGAGGGCTGGGTGAACATGGT
This sequence comes from Candidatus Methylomirabilota bacterium, assembly GCA_046728035.1. Taxonomy (GTDB): domain Bacteria; phylum Methylomirabilota; class Methylomirabilia; order Rokubacteriales; family CSP1-6; genus DASRWT01. The sequence continues at coordinate 37,147 of JBKPDT010000127.1, forward strand.
GGGCGGCTGCTGCGGGACCACGCCCGCCCATACCCGCGCGCTTGCCCGGCTCGTCGAGGGCCGGCCGCCGCGCCGGCCCGCCGAGCGGCTCGCCCCCGCGGTGAGCGGCATCGAGGTCGTGTACCCCAGCGACGACAACCGCCCGCTCCTCGTGGGTGAGCGCACCAACGTGATCGGCTCGCGCAAGTTCAAGGATCTCATCGTCGACGGGCGCTTCGAGGAGGCCGCCGAGGTCGGGCGGGCCCAGGTGCGCGGAGGCGGGCAGGTGCTGGACGTGTGTCTCGCCAATCCCGATCGGGACGAGCAGGCCGACATCCTGCGCTTCCTCGACCGCCTCACCCGCAAGGTGAAGGCCCCGCTCATGATCGACTCCACCGACGCCGTGGTGATCGAGGCGGCGCTGCGGCTCTGCCAGGGCAAGGCCATCATCAACTCCATCAACCTGGAGGACGGCGAGGAGCGGTTCGAGAGGGTCGTTCCCCTGTGCCGCACCTACGGAGCGGCGGTGGTGGTGGGCTGCATCGACGAGAACAAGCAGCAGGGAATGGCGGTGTCGCGGGAGCGCAAACTCGAGATCGCCCAGCGATCCTTCGAGCTCCTCACTGGGAGATACGGGCTGCCCGCGCGCGATCTCATCTTCGATCCGCTCGTGTTTCCGGTGGGGACGGGGGACGCGAACTACGTGGGCTCGGCGGTGGAGACCATCGAGGGGCTGCGCGCGATCAAGGAGCGCTTCCCCGAGTGCCGGACCATCCTCGGCATCTCCAACGTCTCGTTCGGCCTCCCCTCCGCGGGTCGCGAGGTGCTCAACGCCGTCTTCCTCTATCACTGCACCAAGGCCGGACTCGATTACGCCATCGTGAACACCGAGCGGCTTGAGCGCTACGCGACCATTCCGGAGGAGGAGCGTCGTCTGGCCGAGGACCTCGTGTGGATGCGAGGCGAGGACCCGGTGGCCGCCTTCGCCGCCCATTTCCGCGGCAAGAAGAAGGAGGCGCGCGCGACGGGGGCGTCGCTCTCCCTCGACGAGCGGCTCGCCCGCTACATCGTGGAGGGCTCGCGCGACGGTCTCGTCGAGGATCTCGAGACCAAGCGCGCGGAAGCGTCCCCACTCGAGATCATCAATGGGCCCCTCATGAGGGGCATGGAAGAGGTCGGCCGCCTCTTCAACGACAACCAGCTCATCGTGGCCGAGGTGCTCCAGTCCGCCGAGGCCATGAAGGCGGCGGTGGCCCACCTCGAGCAGTACATGGAGCGAGCGGAGAGCGCCACGCGCGGGAGCATCGTGCTCGCCACCGTCAAGGGAGACGTGCACGACATCGGCAAGAACCTCGTGGAGATCATCTGGAAGAACAATGGCTACCGCGTGATCAACCTCGGGATCAAGGTGCCCCCCGAGGACCTCATCGCCGCCTACCACAGCCACAAGCCGGACGCCTTCGGGCTCTCGGGGCTCCTGGTCAAGTCGGCGCAGCAGATGGTGTTGACCGCTCAGGACCTTCGCGCCGCGGGAATCGACATCCCGCTCTTCGTGGGGGGCGCCGCCCTCACGCGCCGGTTCACCGCCACGCGCATCGCCCCCGAGTACCCGGGGGCGACGATCTACGCCAAGGACGCCATGGACGGGCTCGACCTCGCCAACCGTCTCTTCGGCGCGACCACGCGTGAGGCCTTCCTGGGCGAGGTGGCCGCCCAGCAGCAGGCGCTGCGCGCGGGCGGTGAGGTGGCCACGGGAGCGCCGGCGGCGTCCGCGGGAGCGCCGGCGCGCTCGGCGGTCTCGCGGGTGGTGCCCGTCCCCGCTCCCCCCGACCTCGATCTCCACGTGCTGCGCGACGTGCCGCTCAGCCACATCTATCCCTACCTCAACCTTCAGATGCTCCTGGGCAAGCACCTGGGACTCAAGGGGGCGGTGGGGCGCCTGCTCGACGATGGAGACGCCAAGGCGGTGGAGCTCCGGGACATGGTGACGGCGCTCCAGCGCGAGGCGGCGTCCAGGGCCTGGCTCCGCGCCGACGGGCTCTATCGCTTCTACGAGGCCAACGCCGCTGGTGATCACCTCGTCCTCTACGAGGCCGGCCGCGAGGTGGCGCGCTTCCGCTTCCCGCGCCAGCCCGCGGGAGAGCGGCTGTGCCTGGCCGACTACGCGCGCCCGGTGGAGAGCGGGGAGCGCGATTACGTGGCGCTCTTTGCCGTGACGTGTGGAGCGGGTGTCCGTCGTCTCGCCGAGGATTGGAAGGAGTCGGGCCAGTATCTCCGGTCTCACGCGCTCCAGGCGCTCGCCATCGAGAGCGCGGAGGCCTTCGCCGAGATGCTGCACGCGCGGCTCCGCACCCAGTGGGGTTTCCCCGACCCGCCGGACACCTCCATGGCGGACCGGCTCAAGGCGCGCTATCGCGGCCTGCGCGTCTCGCCGGGCTACCCTGCCTGCCCGGAGCTCGCCGACCAGCGCATCATCTTCGATCTCCTCGGTCCCGAGCGGATCGGGCTCACCCTCACGGAAGGCTTCATGATGGATCCGGAGGCGGCGGTGTCGGCCATCGTGTTTCATCACCCCGAGGCGAAGTACTTCAAGGCCGACGGCTCCCCCTCGTCCGACTGATGCTCCAGGCGGCGGTCTCCGGCTTGAGCCCCCGATTCCTCGGCCTCTTCGCCGACGAGGCCCTCGCCGACAAGCGGCTTCTCGACGTGGGCTGCGGGTGGGGACGCGTGGCCCTGGTCCTCGCGCCCTCTTGCTCCTGGGTGGTGGGGCTCGATCGCGAGCCCTCGCTCATCGCTGAGGCCCGCGAGCGCGCCGCCAAGGCCGGGCTCGCCAATGCCGAGTTCCACGTGACCGACGTGGAAGCCGGCGAATACCATCCCTGGCGGCCGGACCTCGTCACCGCACATCTCTGTGCCTCCGACGCCATCGTCGAGCGCGCCGCGCGCGCCCTGCCGTCCGGCGGCTTCCTCGCCATGGTGGCCTTCCACGTGGACCAGTGGAAGGAGACCGGCAAGGTCTCGCGGTTCGCCTTTGACGAGGCACGCCTGCGCGCCTCGCTCGAACGCGCCGGGCTCGATGTGGAGACGCTGGAGGTCGAGGGTGAGGTCCGGCGCTTCGGCTCGGTGGAGGAGGCACTGGCGGCCGCGGTGGGGCTCGAGGAGCGCTGGAAGGCCGACGGCCGCTGGTTCCGCTACGTCGAGTTCCTCGAAAAGGGCGGCCGGACCCTGACGCGGAGTCACCTCATCGCCAAGGCGCGACGGCCGTGATCACGGCAGCGGCGCTGACCGAGGCGGTGAAGACCCGCGCGCTGGACCTCGGCTTCGATCTGGTCGCGGTGGGGCCCGCGGGGCCGCCCGAGCATGGCGAATCGTTCGAGCGCTGGGTCGAGGCGGGCCATGCCGGCACCATGGCCTATCTCGGACGGAGGCTGCCCGAGAGGCTCGACCCCCGCCGCGTCCTGCCGCAGGCGCGCTCGGTGGTCTGCGTCGCGCTGAACTACTACCAGGGCGAGCCCGTCGACGACACGTGGAGTCCGGTGGCGCGCTATGCCTGGGGCCGCGACTACCATGACGTGATGACGCCGCGGCTGGACACCCTCGCGCGCTTCATCGGGGAGGCGGCGGGGGAACGCGGGAAGTGCTACGTGGACACCGGCCCGATCCTGGAGCGCGACCTCGCCGCTCGGGCGGGGCTCGGCTGGGTCGGCAAGAACACCATGCTGCTTCATCCCGCGCTCGGCTCCTGGTTCTTCATCGGGGTGCTCCTGACCACCGCCGATCTCGTCCACGGGGACGCGCTGCCGGATCGCTGCGGCACCTGCCGCGCCTGCCTGGACGCCTGCCCCACCCAGGCCTTCATCGCCCCCTACGTGCTGGATGCGCGGCGCTGCATCTCCTATCTCACCATCGAGCATCGAGGGGAGGTGGATCCCGCGCTCGCCGCCGCCATGGGGCAGTGGCAGTTCGGCTGCGATATCTGTCAGGACGTCTGTCCATGGAACCGCAAGGCGCCCGTGACGCGGGAGCCCGCGTTTCTCCCCGCGACGCCCTATCCCGGCGCGGCGGCGGTGGCGCGGATGGACGACGCGGCCTTCGCGCAGCGCTTCGCGGGCACCCCCCTCACGCGCCCAAAGGCGGCGGGCATGCGGCGCAACGCGGCGATCGCCCTCCGCAACGCCGAGCGGGCGGAGGAGGAGGCATGATCGGGGCCGTCACCGTCTTCTGCGGCTCGAGCAATCTGGCCGACGCCAAGTACTTCGACGCCGCGCGCGAGCTGGGCGAGAAGATGACCCGTCGCCGCTGGCGTCTCGTCTACGGCGGCGGCGGGGTGGGGCTGATGGGCGAGCTGGCGCGCACCGTGCTCGCCCATGGCGGCGAGGTCACGGGCGTCATCCCCAAGGCCCTGCTCGATCTCGGTGTGGGCGAGACCACCGTGACCGAGCTCGTGGTGACGGAAGGGCTGCGGGACCGGAAGGCCATCATGGACTCGCGCGGCGACGCCTTCGTGGCTCTGCCCGGCGGGATGGGCACCTTCGAGGAGATCCTGGAGGTGATGGTGCTCAAGCAGCTCGGCTATCATCGGAAGCCCATCGCGGTGCTGGACCTCGACGGCTACTACGAGCCCCTGTGGACCCAGATCCAGCGCGGCATCGACCAGGCCTTCATCAAGGCCGAGTACCTCGATCTCTGGTACCCGGCCCCCGACGTGGACGCCCTCCTTCGCTATCTCGAGTCCTACCAGCCTCACGGCTACGGCCAGAAATGGCAGTAGTGTTACAATTCGATCGCCCAGGAGAACATGCATGGCCATACTGAAGGTCGCTCGCCTCGGTCACCCCGTGCTCCGCCAGCCGGCCGATCCCGTTCCGGTGGAGGACATCCGCACGCCCGAGGTCCAGCGCCTCATCGACGACATGGTCGAGACCATGAGGGAATACAACGGAGCTGGCTTGGCCGCCAACCAGGTTCACACCCTCAAGCAGATCTGCGTGATCGAGGTGAAGGACAATCCCCGCTATCCCGAGGCCGAATCCATCCCGCTGACCGTCCTCATCAACCCCGTCGTGACGCCGCTCTCCACGGAGATGGAGGACGGCTGGGAGGGGTGCCTCTCCGTGCCCGACATGCGCGGGGTGGTGCCGCGGCACACCTCGGTGCGGCTGGAAGCCTACGATCGCGAGGGGAACCGGGTCGACGTCGTCGCCAAGGAGTTCCTCGCCCGGGTGATCCAGCACGAGACGGATCATCTTCGGGGCGTCGTGTACCTCGACCGGATGAACGACCTCTCGACCCTCACCCATCTCGCCGAGTGGAACAAGTACTGGATGGGCATCGCGGAGCAGGACGATTAATCGCGTGGTCGCGGTGGTGAAGGACCTCTTCTTCGCGGCGCGCATCCGCGAGACGGCGCGCCTGGTGGGGACCCCGCTCGCCTTTGCGCGCGCGCCGGAGGAGGTGGCGCCTGCCCTCGCCGCCGAGCCCGCCGACCTCGTGATCCTCGACCTCACCACCGCCGGCTGGGACTACGAGGCCATCCTGGGCGCCATCGAGGGCGGAGCCGTCCGGGTGCCGGTGCTGGGCTTCACCACGCACGCCCTCGCCCGTCAGACCCAGCCTCTGCATGGGCGCTGCGAGCGCGTCGTCACCAAGGAGACGTTGACGCAGGAGCTGCCGCGGATCCTGCGCGAGGGGGTGGCGGCGTGACGCCTCAGGAATTCGTGGCGGATCTCGACGCGGCCAATCAGAAGGTGCTCGCCCGCCTCGCCCCCGACGCCACCCTCCGGCCCGAGGTCGAGGGCGCGCTCAACGTGACGAACCTCCTCAAGGTCGCCCTCAAGAACGAGATCGAGGCCACCGAGATCGCCGCGCGCTGGCTCGTCAAGACCGACGACGTGCAGGTGAAGATGGCCTTCGCCCGCCAGGCGGGGGACGAGGCCAAGCACTACCGGATGATCGCCGATCGCCTCCGCGAGCTGGGCTTCGACGCGCGCGGCTTCGATCCGCTCGGCAAGGGTTATGGCCCCCTGTTCCAGTACCTCGACGCGCTCGGCACCACGGTGGAGCGAGTGGCCGCCGGGCAGTTCACGCGGGAAGCCATCGCGGTGGTGAAGAACCGCCAGTTCATCGAGTTCTGCGAGCAGGCGGGGGACCGGGCCACCGCCACACTCTACAAGGATGTCATCGAGCCCGACGAGCGCTTCCACCACGAGCTGGGCCGCACGCTCCTGCTGCGCCTGGCCACCACGCCCGAGGCGCAGGAGGCCGCGCGCCGGGCCGCCGCGCGAACCCTCGAGCTCGCCGAGGAGTTGCAGGCGGCGGCGCTCAAGACCGCGGGCATCCACCACGCGCCGGGGTGCTGATGAGCGGAGACCCCGCGCTCGACGCCTGGGTAGTCGAGGTCGAGCAGCCCGACAGCGAGATCAGTCTCGCTCGCGCCGCGCTGGCGCTGAGTCGGATCGAGCATCCCGAACTCGACGCCCCGCACTACCTCGGCCGTCTCGACGGCCTCGCCGGCGAGATCGAAGCGGCCCGGAGGGGGGCGAGCCCGGTCGAGCGGCTGCACGGGCTGCGCGAGTACCTCTTCGAGGAGCTGGGATTCAAGGGCAATCGCGCGGACTACTTCGACCCGCGCAACAGCTTTCTCTCGGACGTGCTCGACCGGCGGCTGGGCATCCCCATCTCGCTCTCGCTCGTGCTCATCGAGGTCGGCCGCCGGCTCGGGCTGCCCATGGAAGGGATCGGGCTCCCCGGCCATTTCATCACCGGCGTGCGGCTCGACGAGGCACCCATCCTCCTCGACCCCTTCCACGGCGGCGCCATCCTCACCCCCGAGGCCTGCCGCGAGCTCGTGTCGCGGGCGGTAGGCAAGCGGGTCCGGCTCACCGAAGCCTCGTTCGCGCCGGTGGGGAACCGGCAATTCCTGACGCGGATGCTCGCCAACCTCAAGGGCATCTACTGGCGCACCGAGCAGTGGGAGAAGGCGGCGCGGGTGAGCGATCATCTCATCGTCCTGGATCCGGCGGCGGGCACGGAGCGGCGCGACCGCGGCATCGCGCTCGCCAAGGCAGGGCAGTACCAGCGCGGCCTCGCCGACTGGGAGCGCTACCTCACCGAGTTCCCGAAGGCGCCCGACCATACCGAGATGCGGGGCCACCTCCGCCGTGTCCGGCAGAAGCTCGCCGAGCTGAACTGAGAGCCGCCGTGCGCGTCCGGGGCGGGCAGAACCTCTACGGTTTCTCGGTGGGCATCCTGATGCTCGACACGCGCTTCCCGCGCATCCCGGGGGACATGGGTAACGCCGGCACCTTCGACTTCCCGGTGCGCTATCAGCGCGTCGAGGGCGCCTCGCCCGACAAAGTCGTGCGGCAAGGCCAGCGGGCGCTCCTGCCCTCCTTCGTCGAGGGCGCGCGCTTCCTCGAGCGGGAGGGCGTGCGCGCCATCACCACCAACTGCGGTTTCCTCGCGAAATTTCAAGCCGAGATGGCGGCGGCGGTGTCGGTGCCCGTCTTCACCTCGAGCCTCATGCTGGTGCCGCTGGTCCACCGCATGCTCCCGCCCGGTCGCGCGGTGGGCATCCTCACCGTCGACGCCTCGTCGCTCAAAGCCGACCACTACGCGGGGGCGGGAATCGGCCCCGAGATCCCCACCGTGGTCGCGGGGCTCGAGACCGAGAAGGAATTCACCAGCGTGATGCTCGACGATCTCCTCGAGATGGACGTGGAGGCGGCGCGTCAGGAGCATCTCGCGGTGTCGCGCCGACTCGTCGAGGCGCATCCCGAGATCGGCGCGATCGTGCTCGAATGCACCAACATGCCGCCCTATCGCGCCGACATCCAGGCCGCGACGGGGCTTCCCGTCTTCGACATCACCACCCTCGTCCGGATGGTGCACGAGGCGGTGCGGCACGAGCTGCCGCCGCGCTCGGCATGACACCCACCCCCAGGAGGCTTCCCGCGATGCGGACCCCGTCGTTGATACGCAGATCTGTTGCCTCTCTCGGCGTGATGGCCCTCCTCCTCGCCGCGGTGGCGCCCGTCGCCGCGCAGCAATCGCTGACCTGGACCGCGGGTGCGGTGGGTGGCGGGTGGTACACGATCTCGGGCGGCATGGCCGAGCTCATGCGCGAGAAGGCCGGGCTCAACATCAAGGTGGTGCCCGGCGGGGGGACGCAGAACCCCGTGCTCGTCCAGACCGGCGAGGCCGAGATCGGCATGGGGCTACCGCCGCTGCTGGGCGCGGCGGTGCGCGGCGAGGACCCCTACGCGGGCAAGGCCATGCCCGACCTGCGCGCCATCGCCGGGAACATGAGCCTCAACACCTTTCACTTCTACGTCGCCAACGACTCGCCCTACGCGAAGATGAGCCTGGAGGAGATCATCAAGGGCAAGAAGCCCATCCGCCTCGCCATCTCCAAGCCCGGCTCCTCCGACGTGTGGGTATTCGAGAAGGTGATGGTGCACTACGGGCTCTGCTCCGGCGCCAAGATCGAGGACTGCTACAAGACGTGGGAAGCGGCGGGCGCCAAGTTCTTCCGAGGGTCCTACTCCGAGCAGGCGGGCGCCTTCAAGGACCGGAACGTGGACGGGACCTTTACCTTTCTGGCGCTGCCCGGTGCCTCCGTCACCGAGGCGTCGGTGGGCCGCGACCTCAAGCTCCTAGCCTTCCCCAAGCCCTTGCTCGAGTACCTCGGCAAGTTCGGGCTGGGCGAGGGCATGATCCCCGCGGGCACCTATCCCAAGGCCGCCAACGGCAATGAGCCGGTGGTCTCGGCCACCATGGGCACGACGATCACGGTGTCGAGCAAGATGTCGAACGAGACCGCCTACACCCTGGCCAAGACGCTCAACGACAACGTGGACCGGGTACGGAAGATCCACGGGAGCCTCGGCGACTACGACCCCGCCAAGGGCCACCTCTTCCTCGGCGTGGCGCTGCACCCAGGCGCCGAGCGCTACTACAAGGAAAAGGGCTGGGTGAAGTAGCGCGCCGCCGCGGAGCCCCCCTGGGTCGGCAAGGAGGCGCTAGTGGGCTCCAGCTACAAGCATGGCCGCGGGCTCGTTCTCCTCGCCGCGGCGATCCTCTCGGCGTCCTGCGTCCAACTCACGCCGCCAAAGATGGAGTACCGAGCAGGCCGCGCCCTCCACAGCGATCCGAAGTTTTCATTCCAGGTACCCAGGGGCTGGCGTCCGGCGACAAGCGCCGACTGGATGCGGTTCTCGGTAAACGCAGGGATGATCGACCGGATGAACGAACAGGAAAGGGCCCAGTTCGCACGGCAGGGCCGAACCGAATTGTCCCGGTATCACGCGGTCTTGATCCACTCGACGCGCGCCTGGATGGACGTGAAGGTTGCGGAAAGCCAGGGGGCGGTGTTTCGGAAAGGTCAGGGCCTTACCGATATCGAGAGCGATTTCCTGTGGCGCTCGTATGAGAAGGCACTCGTGGATGCGGCGCCCGTGACCGACAAGCCGAAGTACTCGCTTGAGTACATGGATCTTGCGGACTACGGCCCGAATACCGCCATCAGCCTGATTCTGACAAAAATGGATCGTCGGGGTACGACCCGTTGGAATCTTCTCGGTTTCGTGTCCGAGACCCATATCGTGACGGTCTCCATCGGCAGTGTGGAGAGGTCTTCGGATGTGATTGACGGGCTCGACCTCATCGGGCGCACATTCCGATTCGAGTAGGGGAGCCGCGACCGGACATCGAGATCTGGCCAGTGAGCTGCCGCCGAGCAGCCCACGCGGTTCGGGCTCTTCATCAACCTCAAGACCGCCAACGCGCTCGGCCTAAAGATCCCGCCGTCGCTCCTGCAACGGGCGGATCAAGTGATCGAGTAATGAAACGAGGGGCCGGAGGAGAAATGAAGATCACCTCCATGCTCGTGGCACTCGTCTTGGTGCTCGCTGCCATATCGGCCTCGGCCGAGTGCCCGTGGGTGTTGTGGGTGGAGGCCCCCGTAGGCTCAGATCAGTGGAGTATCGCCAGAGTCTCTCAAACTCGGTTCACAGCTAGCAAGGACTGTCAGCGATTCGCTGATGACCTCAACGCCTTTGAGCGGACCATGGGCCAGATGCACGGGACGAGCGGCGAGGCCCGCGACGGATTCAGCTGTCTCCCGTGCACAGTCGATCCGCGACCGGAAGGAGCGTTGCTCCACGAGGGCCCGACGCCGCGCGGGCCGAAGGCGAAGTGACCCAATGATCCCTGCCAGCCATGCCCGCGAACGGACCGACCGCGAGTAGGCGAGGGGTCACTACGAATGAGTCATTCGGCGAGGAAGTAGGCGGTGACAGCCATGGCGGCGACCGCGAGCCAGCGAATAATCGTCAGTCCGAGGCGGATCATGCGTGCTCCTTCTACTGACCACCATGCTCCCGCATCTTCTCGGCGAGCACCAGAGGTAATGAGAAAAGTTCGCAGGATTCTGCAAGGCCACAAGGTTGCGCAAGTTCACGAGGTTCTTCAAATACAGCATTGCGGAACATGCACATGCGGCCTACTTCTTGGGGACCCGCTCGTGGGCGACGCCGACCTTCAGGAAGCCGCCCCGAGCTGACGGGCACAATCCCGGGCACAAACGCGCGATCGGGTGCTATCCTCGCCGCTCGGGAGACTGAGAAATCAGGCGGTTAACGGGCACTATCTATTGGGCGTCCGGGGCGTACGCCGCCCTCGCCTCCCTCTTTCACCTCTACACCGCCGGCTACGGGGTCTTCGAGCCGCGCATCCAGCGCTCGATGCACCTCCTCTTCCTGGTGCCGCTCGTGTTCCTGGCGTTTCCGTTCAACAAGCGCGCGCCCCGGGACCGGCCCAGCGTGCCGGACTGGATCTGGGCGACGATCTCCTGGCTCGCCAGCGCCTATCTCATCTGGGACCACACCCGGCTGGACCACCGCTGGGAGGGCGCCTCCCCCGTGCTGCCCGTGGAGGTGGTGCTGGGCTCGGTGATGGCCGGCCTCGTGATCGAGGCCTGCCGTCGCTCGCTATCCCCGTGGATGGCGGTGACGATCTCGCTGTCCCTCGTCTACCTCGCCACCAGCCAGTGGATTCCCGGCCTCTTCAACTTCAAGGGCTACTCGTTTCCGCGCATGGTCGAGTTCGTCTACCTCGCCGGCGACGAGGGCATGTACGGCTTCCTCACCGGCATCTCCGCCAACATCCTGTTCATCTACGTCCTCTTCGCCTCGGTCATGATGCGAGCGGGCGTGGGGGAGTGGGTCATTGACGTCGCGGTCAAGCTGGCCGGCTGGGCGCGCGGCGGTCCCGCCAAGATCGCGGTGATCGGCTCGGCGCTCTTCGGCACCATCTCGGGCTCGACGGTGGCCAACGTCTACGCCACCGGCTCCTTCACCATCCCGCTCATGAAGAAGGGCGGCTATTCGGCGAAGAACGCTGCCGCCATCGAGGCCATCGCGGGCACGGGGGGACAGATCATGCCGCCCGTCATGGGCGCGGGCGTCTTCATCATGGCCGAGATCACCGGCATCTCCTACTTCGAGATCATCAAGGCCGCCGCCATCCCGGCCATGCTCTACTACGTGGGCCTCTTCGCCATGGTCCACTTCCTCGCCCTCCGGTACGGCGTCGCGGCGGTGCCGCGGAGCCAGCGGCCGTCGTGGCGGCCGGTGCTGCGGCGGGCCTACTTCGCCATCCCCTTCGTGATGATCGTCTATCTCCTCGCCCAGGGATACTCGCCCACCGGCGCCGCCTTTTACACCATCGTGGCGACCTTCGTCCTCTCCTTCCTGGACCGCGCCACGTGGATGACCCCGCGCAAGTGCTGGGACGCGCTGGTGGAGGCGGCCTTCAGCGCCGCGACCATCGCGGTGGCGCTGGCGGGATCGGGCATGATCGTGGGCGTGCTCACGCGGACGGGCGCGGCGCTGGCCTTCGGCGGCACCGTGGTCAATTTCTCGGGGGGCATCCTTGTCGTCGCCATGGTCCTGATCTTCCTCGTGGTCTCGGTGCTGGGCACGGGCATTCCCACGACCGCCGCCTACGTGATCTCGGTCACGGTGGGCGCGGCCGCCCTGGGCAATCTCGGCGTGAGCCTCCTCGCCGCGCATCTCTTCGTCTTCTACTACGCGGTGCTCTCCGACCTCACGCCCCCCGACGCCGTGACCGCCTTCGCCGCCGCCAATATCGCGGGCGCCGACATGTTCGCGACGGGGATCGAGGCCTTCCGCCTGGGCATCGCGGGCTTCCTCGTGCCCTTCGCCTTCGTGTTCCACCCCGAACTCGTCCTCAAGGGGGACTGGAGCCAGATCCTCCTCATGTCCGCCTTCGCCGCGGTCTCGGCGACCGCGCTCGCGTCGACGGTCGTGGGTCACGCATGGGGGCCGATCGGGTGGGGCGTGCGGGTCCTCTGCGTGGTGGCGGCGGCGATGCTCGTGACGCGAGGGATGTCGTGGCAGCTGGCGGGACTGGGTCTCTACGCGGGGGTGCTGGCCTGGGGGGCCTGGAGCCGCCGGTCCGCCCGCGCGCCCGTCACCGCCGCCTGAGCCGCTCGAGGACGGCGGCGTCGGCGGGAGGGAACTCGTACCGCGGCAGATCGGCGGGGGCCACCCACGCCATCTCCTGGCCCTCCAGGGGACGCGGCTCGCCGTCGATGCTTCCGCGGAAGAACGTGATGCGGACGTGCCGGTCGGGATAGCGCCAGTCCACCTCGGCGATGCGCTCGCTCGGTGCGAAGGTGACCCCCAGCTCCTCGCGGACCTCCCGGGCCAGCGCGCCCTCGGTGGTCTCGCCCGGCTCGGGCTTGCCACCGGGAAACTCCCAGAGCCCCTCGAGGTGCGCCCCCTTGGGCCGGCGCGTGATCAGAATCTTCCCGTCGCGCTCGATGATGGCGGCGACGACGGTGATGGTCTCCGTCATGTCTACCGGCGGGCGGGACGGGACGCGGGATAGCTCACGCAGAACCCGCGCATCGGGCAGCGCGGGCAGCGGGGGGCGCGCGCCGTGCACCACGTGGCGCCGAAGTCCATCAGGGCCTGGTTCCAGTCATAGGCGCGTCCCTTCGGCAGGAGCGCTTCGGCGAGGTCCCACAGGGTCCTTTGCCCGCGCAGCCGGGCCAGTCGCCGGGGACCCAGGAAGATACGCCCGAGGACCCGACGGATATTGGTGTCCACGATGGCCGCGTCGCGCCGAAAGGCGAACGAGAGCAGCGCGCCCGCGGTGTAGCGACCGATGCCGCGCATGCCGCGGAGGGCGGCGGCATCGTCGGGGAGACGACCATCGTAGCGCGCGAGCGTCTCGCGCGCGATGCCCTGCAGATGCACCGGACGAATGTTGTAGCCGAGCGGGTACCAGGTCTGCTTCACCTCGACCGGTTGCGCGGTGGCCAGGCGCTCGAGCGTCGGATAGCGCGCGAGGAACTCGTGGTACTTGGGGATCACGCGCTCCACCTGAGTCTGCTGGAGCATGATCTCGGAGACGAGGATGTGATACGGATCGGACGTCGTTCGCCACGGCAGGTCGCGGCGGTGCCGCCGGTACCAGCCGAGCAGCCCGCGCTGGAAGCGGCGACGGAGAGCGAGCGTCACGCGGGGGGGCGCGGGCACGGCGGCCATTCTCACCTCTTCTCCCGGTGGCCGCAAGTTGACATCCGTGACGCCGGCATCAACAATGACGCCATGCCGAGCGCGCCGACCCCCGCCGAGCAGTACCGCGCCGTCCGCGAGTCCGCGGGACTGATCGATCGCTCGTCGGTCGGCAAGGCCGAGGTCGAGGGCCGGGATCGCGCGAGCTTTCTCCAGGGCATGCTGAGCAATGACGTCAAGGGGCTCGCACCGGGACAGGGCTGCCCCGCCGCCTTCCTCGACGCTCACGGCAAGGTGATGGCGCTGCTGCATGTCTACGCCCTCGCCGACCGGCTTCTCCTCGAGCTGCCGCCCGGGCTCACGCAGAAGACCTTGCTCCTCCTCGACAAGTATTTGATCTCGGAGAAGGCATCCTTCGAGGCCATGGACGAGGCGTACGCCGTCCTCTCCGTACAGGGGCCCGCCGCGCCCGCGCTGCTCGGCGGACTCGCCGGCCAGGCCCTCGATCTGGCGCCGCACGCCCACGTGGAAGCGACGCTGGCGGGCCTCGCCACACGCGTTGCGCAACGCTCGGAATTCGGCTCCCTTCCCGGTTTCTTCATCTGGACCGAGCCGGATAGCGCGGAATCGATCCGATCCGCGATCACCGCCGCCGCCACGCCCGTGGATCACGACGTCGCGGAGGTGCTCCGCGTGGAGGCCGGCGTGCCCGCCTTTGGGCAGGATGTGGACGAGTCGGTGATCCTGCCCGAGACGGGCCTCGAGTCGCTGGTCAGCTACACCAAGGGCTGCTATATCGGCCAGGAGGTGGTGGCCCGCGTGAAGTACCGCGGTCACGTCAATCGCTCGCTGGCCGGGCTCCGGCTCGAGGGTGATCGGGTGCCCGCGCCGGGCGCCGCGGTCACGGCCGCGGAGCGCACGATCGGGCGTGTCACCTCCGCGGTTCGGTCGATCGGGATGGGTGGGCCCATCGCCCTGGGCTACGTGCGGCGCGAGCATCTCGAGCCGGGTGCGCGCGTGTCCGTCAACGTCGGGGACGACCTCGTCCCCGCGCGCGTGTCCGCCCTCCCGTTCATCTAGTCCCGACCCTCACCCGAGGAGCGTCCCCTGAGCGAGAACCGCCTGGCACGCGAGACGAGCCCCTATCTGCTGCAGCACAAGCATAACCCGGTGGACTGGTATCCCTGGGGGGAGGAGGCGTTCGCGCGCGCGCGGGCGGAAGACCGGCCCCTGCTGCTCTCCGTCGGCTATTCCGCCTGTCACTGGTGTCACGTGATGGAGCGCGAGTCCTTCGAGAACCCGGAGATCGCGGGCCTCATGAACTCGCTCTTCGTCAACGTCAAGGTGGATCGTGAGGAGCGGCCCGACGTCGACCAGATCTACATGCAGGCGGTCCAGGCCATGACCGGTCACGGCGGCTGGCCCATGACGGTGTTCCTCACGCCGGAGGGAGTGCCCTTCTACGGCGGCACCTACTTCCCGCCGGAGGACCGGCACGGGATGCCCGCCTTCCCCCGCGTGCTCCAGGGGGTGGCCGCGGCCTATCGCGATCGGCGCGGCGAGGTGGCCGAGTCCGGACGGCAGCTCCTCGAGCAGATGCGACAAGGGGAGCGGCTGCGCGCCTCTGCGACCGTGCTCACCGACGATGTGCTCCTGGCCGCCTTCCAGGGTGTCTCCGGCCAGTTCGACGAGCGCGACGGCGGGACCTCCGGCGCGCCCAAGTTCCCCCAACCCATGATCTGGGAGTCGGTCCTGCGCTACTGGCGGCGCACGGGGAACCCGCGGGCGCTCGACATGGTCGAGCACACGCTCACCCGCATGGCGCGCGGAGGAATGTACGACCAGCTGGGCGGTGGATTCCACCGCTACTCGGTGGACGCGCAGTGGCTGGTTCCGCACTTCGAGAAGATGCTCTACGACAATGCCCAGCTCGCGCGGCTCTACCTGCACGCGTGGCTGGCCACCGGGAATACCGAGTACCGGCGGGTCACCGAGGAGACGCTCGACTATCTCCTGCGGGAGATGCGGCACCCGGCGGGCGGCTTCTTCTCCGCCCAGGATGCGGATTCCGAGGGCGTGGAGGGGAAGTTCTTCGTCTGGACCCCGGACGAGATCCACGCGGCGCTCGGCGACGAGGAGACTACGCGCGTGGCGCTCGCGTACTGGGGCGTGGACGGCGGCCCCAACTTCGAGGGTCACAGCATCCTCTGCGTCCCCCGGCCGCCCAAGGAGGTCGCCGAGCGTCTCGGTCTGTCGGTGGATCGCCTGGAGGAAACCATCGCGCGGGCCCGACAGACGCTCTACCAGGTGCGTGAGCGCCGGGTGCATCCCGGCCTCGACGACAAGGTCCTGGCCGCCTGGAACGGGCTCGCGCTGGCCGCCTTCGCGGAGGCCGGCCGCGCGCTCGGACGCGCCGATTACCTCCAGGCGGCGGTGGCGACCGCCCAGTTCCTGACGACCGCGATGGTGCTAGACGGCCGGCTGCTGCGCTCCTGGAAGGACGGGGAGGCGCGCATCCGGGGCTACCTCGAGGACCATGCCCTGGTGGGGCTCGGGCTGCTCGCCACCTACGAAGCCACCTTCGACCGCCGATGGCTCGACGCCGTACGCCGCATGGCCGACGCGGCGCTCGCGCTGTTCTGGGACGCGGGTGCGGATGCCTTCTTCGACGCCGGCAGCGATCAGGAAGCCCTGGTGGTCCGCCCGCGTAGCCTCTTCGACAACGCGGTGCCCAGCGGCACCTCGGTGGCAATCGAGCTCCTGCTGCGCCTCGCCGCGCATACCGGTGAGGACTCCTACGATCGCCAGGCCCTGCGCGCGCTCCGCCCCATGGCCGACGTCATGGCGCGCTATCCTACGGGCTTCGGGCGCTACCTAGCCGCCCTGGACTTCCATCTGGGCCCGGTGGCGGAGGTCGCTCTCGTGTGGCCGGCGGGCGAGGATCCCGCGGGGCCGCTGCTCGACGCCGTGTTCGGACGGTACCTGCCGAATCGTGTGGTGGCGGGAACGGCGGAAGGCGCTCCCGACGCCGTCGGCCTGCCGTTGCTCGAGGGCAAGCGGGCTGAGGGAGGACGGACCACGGCGTACGTGTGCCGCAAGTACGTCTGTCAGGCGCCGACTTCCGACCCCGAAGCGCTCGCTCGCCAGCTTGACGGTGGGGTATAATTCGGCTGGCGACGCGGGGGGAGGTTTCCTGAGAACCGGGTGCGGCCCGGGACCCCTCGAACCTGATCTGGATAATCCCAGCGAAGGGAACGCGGCGCGACCGTGACGACTCGACCGCACCCGATGGGGTGCGGTTTTTTGTTTTCGGGGGGCGCCATGACGGTCACGGTGAACGGCGAGCCGATGGAGCTGCCCGAGGGGCTCACCATCGAGGGACTGCTCGGCCAGCTCAAGATCCACCGCGAGTACACGGCGGTGGCGCTCAATCGCGAGGTATGGCCCAAGTCGCGCTACGCGGAGACCGTGCTCAAGGACGGCGACCGGGTGGAGATCGTTCGGCCAATGGGAGGCGGCTGACATGTACGACACATCGCTCTGGCTCGGTGGCAAGGAGTTCAAGTCCCGTCTCATCGTCGGCACGGGCAAATACCCGTCGTTCGAGAACATGCGGGAGGCGATCGAGGCCTCCGGCGCGGAGATCGTCACGGTGGCGGTCCGTCGCGTGAGCCTGCCGGGGCAGGGGGAGTCCCTGCTCGACTACATCGACCCCAAGCGCTACACCCTGCTGCCCAATACCGCCGGCTGCTACACGGTGGACGAGACGGTGCGCACCTGCTATCTCGCGCGCGAGGCCGGTCTCGGCACCCTTGTCAAGCTCGAGGTCATCGGTGACGCCCGCACGCTCTTCCCCGACACCCTCGGCCTCCTCGAGGCCACGCGGACCCTCGCCAAGGAAGGCTTCACCGTGCTTCCGTACACGAACGACGACCCCGTCATGTGCAAGAAGCTCGAGGACGCGGGGGCGGCGGCGGTGATGCCGCTGGGCGCGCCCATCGGCTCGGGGCTCGGGATCCGCAATCCGTACAACCTCAGGCTCATTCTCGAGGCGGTCACGGTGCCGGTCATCGTCGACGCGGGCGTCGGCACCGCCTCCGATGCCGCCATCGCCATGGAGCTGGGCTGCGACGGCGTGCTGATGAACACCGCCATCGCGGGCGCCAAGGATCCGGTGGCGATGGCCAACGCCATGCGCCTCGCGGTGGAGGCGGGCCGGCTCGCCTTCAAGGCCGGACGCATCGGCAAGAAGCTCTACGCCACCGCGTCCTCGCCCATCGAGGGCGTGCCCGACTGGAGCACGAGCTGATCGGCGGACCCGGCTTCGCCCTCTATCTCGTCACCGACCGGCGGCAGTCACGCGGGCCCCTCACGGGGGCCGTCGAGGCCTGCCTCGAGGCCGGGCTCCGGGCGGTCCAGCTGCGGGAGAAGGACCTGCCGGTCCGCGAGCTTTTCTCCCTCGCCGAGTCGCTGCGCGGGCCGACGGGCAGGCACGGTGCCCGTCTCGTCATCAACGACCGCGCCGACGTGGCCCTCGCGGCGGGGGCCGACGGCGTGCAGCGCGCGCACGACTCCCTGCCGGTGGCCGCGCTGCGCGGGATCGGCCGGCACCTCCTCATCGGCGCCTCCGTCCACTCCGTCGACGAGGCGCGGGCCGCCACCGAGGAGGGCGCGGACTTCCTCGTTTTCGGACCCGTCTACGACACCCCCTCCAAGCGGGCGTACGGGCCGCCGCAGGGCCTGGACGCGCTCCGCCGGGTCGCCGGCGAGGTGACGAGACCGGTGCTCGCCATCGGCGGCATCACCGCGGCGCGGGTCCGCGAGGTGCTGGGGGCGGGAGCCGCCGGTGTTGCAGTCATCTCGGCCATCCTCGCCGCGGACCGACCCGGGGATGCGACCCGCGCCTTCCTCGACGCGCTGGGACGAGCCTGATGTCGTTCGGCGTGGCCTCCGTCGCCTTCTCCACGAGAAAGGATTCGTCATGACCACCAGCGCCCGCCTCAAACAGGAGATCTGCGAGGCCATCGACCGACGTGCCGACCGGATCATCGCGCTGGGGGAGGCGATCCGCCACCACCCAGAGCTGGGGTTCAAGGAGTTCAGGACGGCGCGGCTGGTGGAGGAGACCTTCCGCGAGCTGGGTCTGTCGCCCAAGACCGGGTTGGCGATCACCGGCGTCCGCGCGGAGGCGCGGGGTGCCACCGACGGGCCCACCTTCGCGCTGCTTGGCGAGCTGGACGCGCTCGTCGTGGCCGGGCACCCGGGAGCGGATCCCGAGACCGGCGCCGCGCATGCCTGCGGCCACAATGCCCAGATCGCCGGGCTGCTCGGCGCGGCCATGGGGCTCCTCGACGCCAAGGCGCTGGAGCGCCTCGCGGGGCGGGTGGTGTTCTTCGCGGTGCCCGCCGAGGAGTACGGCGACGTGGAGTGGCGGGTGCAGCAGGCGCGGGAAGGACGGCTGGAATTCCTGGGCGGAAAGCCCGAGCTGCTGCGGCTCGGCCACTTCGACGACGTGGATCTCGCCATGATGATCCACACCACGCCGCAGCCCGAGATGAAGAAGGCCGGGGTGTCCGCCTCCAACAACGGGTGCATCGTGAAGACCGTCCGCTATGTCGGCCGCGCCTCCCACGCGGGGGGCGCGCCGCATCTGGGGATCAACGCGCTGTACGCCGCCAACATCGGGCTGGCCGCCATCAACGCCGTGCGCGAGACGTTCCGCGACGAGGATTCGATCCGCGTGCATCCGATCATCACCCACGGCGGCAGCCAGGTGAACGTGATTCCCGCCGACGTGCGCATCGAGACCTATGTGCGGGGCAGGTCGGTGGAGGCCATCCTCGACGCCAATGTCCGCGTGGATCGCGCGCTCCGCGCGGGCGCGCTCGCCCTCGGCGCCCGGGTAGAGATCGAGACCCTGCCCGGCTATCTCCCGCTCTTCAACCATGCCGGGATGACGGAGCGGTTCGTCGCCAATGCCGCCGCCGCGCTAGGCGCGGACCAGGTGACCCGGACCGGCCATCGCAGCGGGTCCACCGACATGGGCGACATCTCGCACGTGATGCCGACGCTCCACCCCTACATGGGCGGGGCCTCCGGGAGCGGCCATGGCGCGGACTACGCCATCACCGACCCGCGGCTGGCTTACCTCGAGCCCGCGAAGCAGCTCGCCATGCTGGCGGTGGACATGCTCGCCGACGGGGCGGCGGGGGCGCGGCAGGTGCTCGCCGATGGGAAGCCACGCATGACCCGCGCGGAGTACCTCGCGTTCCAGCGCAAGATCGCCCGGGCGGAAACGTTCGACGGCGCGATGGCCTAGAGGCCGCCCGACAGCGCGCAGAGGATGTGGACCTCGTCGACCGGACGCACCGGCTCGGTAAGGTCCTGCGCCGGCCGCATCCCCACGAAGAGTCGGATATGCGGTCGCACCCGGTCCTGCTCGTCGATGATCCGGAAGCGCAGGCCGGGAAAGCGCCCGTCGAGGTCCGCGAGCACGTCCCCGACGGTGGTCCCCGCGCCTTCGACCTCACGCCGTCCCTTGGTGTAGGAGAGCAACGGGGACGGGATCAGCACCCGCATCAGATCGGCGCCGCCACCACCGAGTAGATCTCGGGCAGGTGCGAGGCAATGGGCCGCCAGCGGCGCCCTTCGTCTCCACCCATCCAGAGCTCGCCGCTGGTCGTCCCCAGGTAGAGGCCGACCGGCTCGCCGGCGTCGCCGCACATGGCCTGCCGCTTGACCGTCCACCATGCGTTTGCCGTCGGCAGTCCCGCGTCCTGTCGCTCCCAACTCAGGCCGGCATTCCGCTGCGATAGGCGGCGGGGTGGCCACCGGGGCTTCGTGCGGGGCCAGACCGTGGTCCCGTCCATCGGGAATACCCACACCGTGTCGGGATCGCGCGGGTGCAGCCCGATGGGAAACCCGATGTCGCCGATCTTCTTCGGCATGCGTTCGCCGATGCGTACCCAGCGGTCGTCGAGATTGTCGGGGCCGCGGTCGGGCCGGTAGATCCCGCAATGGTTCTGCTGGTAGAGCCGGTCGGGCCGGAGCGGGTGCAGGTCGACGATATGCGGGTCCTGCCCGACCTCCGGGTACTTGTCAGGCAGGAATTCGGCGAGGACGCCCGCATTGAGGGGCCGCCAGGACTCGGCGCCGTCGCGGCTCTCGAAGACGCCGCCTCCCGAGAGCCCCGCGTAGAGATGGCCCGGGTCCCGGGGATCGATCCGGATGGAGTGGACGACGGCACCGTCCGGCGTCTGTTGGAATTCGGGGCCGACCCGCCCCATGACGTCCCGCTCGAATCCCTCGCAGTGCCCCCACGTGACGCCGCCGTCCTCGCTTCGGAACAGGCCCTGCGGCGAGGTCCCCGCCCACCAGACGCCCGGTTGAGTCGGGAGCCCCGGCGTCAACCAGAACGTGTGATCCACCGCCTTGAGGGTGCCCGACGCGCCGGCCTCCGCCTTGGGAAACGCCGGTGGCTCCTTGGCCTCGGTCCACGTCCGCCCGCCGGCGGTGGAGCGAAAGATCGTGGGGCCGAGGTGTCCGGTTCGCGCCGCCATGAGCAGGGAGCGGGTCGGGTCGCTCCGGTAGATGAAGGCACCCTTGCGGGTGGCGACGAGCAGAGCGGTCCCCCGCGGATGCCTGGGGTTTCGAGTCGTCATGGCGGAGCTCCTCAGAGCCGGAGCAAGATGAGATAGGTGACGGTCACCGACAGGTTGTTCACGGCGTGCGCCACGATCCCGGGTAGCAGGCTTCGCGATCGCTCGTACGCAAAAGCCCACAGTATGCCCGATACGAAGACGGAGGCGAAGCCGGCCAGGCCATAGCCGTGGGCAGCGGCGAAGAGGCAGCCGCTCGCGACGGCGGCGAGCGGAGCTCCGGTCACGGTGCGGAGGGTGCCGTAGAGCAGTCCGCGAAACGTCAGCTCCTCCACGAACGGCGTCCAGATGACGGTGTCGAGCGCGTCCAGCACCAGCAGCCACGGCGGATCCCAGAGCAGATCCTCGGGAAGACCATCGGCCCAGTGGGAGTCGATCCCTAGCGCGCTGACCGCGGTGCCGATTCCCGCTTCCGCGGCTCCGCCCACACCGACGAGGACGAGCGCTAATGCCAGGAGCCCCCATCCCGAGCCCGATGGCAGCGCGAGACCGAAGGCGCGGGAGAAGGACTCACCGCGCGCGCGGAGGTAGGCGGCGGTCCAGATGAGCACGGGCAGGCCCGCGAGGAACGACGCGAACCGGATCGCGGTCGCAGCCTCGGGCACGATGACGATGACGACGAGGCTGAGACCGAGGAGGCCGAGGACGCCGCGCACGACCAGGGCATAGCCGTCGCCGAACCCCCACGGCGGTGGCAGCGGCGCCGAGCCGAGGCAGGGCACCCGTCCGCGTCGGAGCAGGATCGCGAGGACCGCCACCGAGGACAGGACCAGCAGGCCTTCGGCCGCGATGAGCGCGCGCCAGCGGGCGAGGAGAGAGCGGCCGCGCGCAGCTACATCGGCGGCCGCCCGCGCGGCGGTGGGGGCATCGCCGGCGTTGGCGGCGATGCGCGCGACCAGCGTGTCGGTGAACCAGTTGGCGGGCAAGGTGGCCCGGATCCGCGCGATCATCTCGGCCCCTTCCCCGGGCGGGAGCGGGGCGGGGGAGTAGGCGGCGGTGACCCAGTCGTTGCGGTCGCGGCCCGGCGCGGGGCGGTCTCCCGCCTCGGCCTTGTCTCCCGCCTCGGCCTTGAGGACGGCGTAGTAAAGCTCGGCGGGGCCGGAGTCGACGACCTCCAGCATCTCCTCGTACCAGCGGATCGCCTCCTCCAGGGGCTCGTCGTCGCCGGCCAGGAGACCATAGAGCCATTGCTCCCAGCGGGGAGACGTGCGCAGCGACTCGCGCACGTCGAGGTCCCGGGACACGAGCCGCTCCAGCGCGTCGGCCGGCCGCTCGAGGGACTCCAGCGGCGAGCCTTTCCAGGGTGCCGCGTAGACGCCGACCAGGAGCGTGGCGAGAACAGTGCACAGGATGGTGATCCAGGGGGAGAAGTAGCGGGAGCGCAGCGGGGATTCCAGCGCCTGGACTTCGTTCGGCGAGGGGCCGATCATGCCGGCGCAGTATACACCGGTATAATCGACGCCATGTACGGCGCCTCCGACGCCGATCATCCCCGTCGCATCGTGTGCTTGAGCGCGGAGCACGCGGAGATCTGTTACGCCCTCGGTGCGGGCCACCGGGTGGTCGGCGTCCCCGGCACCGCGCAGCGGCCGCCCGAGGTGCGCGACAAGCCGCGCGTGGGCGGCTTCACCACGTTTCGCGTGGATCGGATCCTCGAGCTGGAGCCGGATCTGATCCTGGCCTTCTCCGACCTGCAGGCCGACGTCGTGGCCGAGCTGATCCGCGCCGGGCGGAGCGTCCTCTGCACCAACCAGCGCTCCGTCGACGACATCCTCCAGGCCATCCTCGTGGTCGGCGGCGCCCTCGGGCTGCCCCAGCGGGCGCGCGCCCTCGTGCTGGACATGCGGGACGAGATCCGGCAGGTGCGCGAGTACTCGAGCGTCTGGCCCGACCGGCCGCGCGTGTATTTCGAGGAGTGGCACGATCCGCTCATCGCCGGCATCCGGTGGGCGTCCGAGATCGTCGAGCTCGCCGGCGGGAGCGACATCTTTCCCGAGCTGCGCCGGGAAGCGGCGGCCACCGCGCGCGTGGTGGACGCGGCCGAGGTGGCGCGCCGCGATCCGGAGATCATTCTCGCGTCCTGGTGTGGCAAGCCGGTCGACGTCGACGCGATCCGCCGTCGCCCCGGCTGGGATCGGGTGAGCGCGGTCCGGAGCGGCGAGATCCATGTGCTGGACGGGACTGATATCCTGAGTCCAGGGCCTTCGGTGCTGGGTGGGCTCCGGCAGATCCACGAGATCGTGCAGACCTTCATGACCCGGTCCCGGGACGCCTGAGGTGCACTTCGAGAAGTCTCTACGGCGGTCCCAACAAACTGATTGATAAATCGGACGGGTCGCCCTCTCGCAGGTTGCATCGGTTCGCGCGGGAGTCGCGTCACAAAAAGTGAAAGACGCACGAGACCCGGGTGCTAGGATGATGTCCTCCTCCAGACCCCACGGAGACTGAAAGGCATGCTCGCGCATCCAGAAAGATTCTTCGCAGACAAGTTCGGCCTGAGCGCCTCCGTCACGGAGCGGCTGCTGGGCGGAACCCTCGCCCGCCGCGTGGACCACGCCGACCTCTATCTCGAATACCGAGTGAGCGAGGAGCTGGTGCTCGAGGAGGGCGCGGTGAAGAAGGCCTCCCGGCACGTGAGCCAGGGCGCCGGCGTCCGGGCCCAGTCGGGGGAGCGCACGGGCTACGCGCACACCGACGACCTCGCCCTCCCGAACCTCGAGGAGGCGGTCCGCCAGGCCCGCGCCATCGCCGACGGGGCCGGGGACTCCGCGGTGGTCCCGGTGGCCGCGTTCTCCCGACCGCACGATCTGTACGCCCTCCCCGAGTCACCGCTGGCGGCCGACATCCACGCCAAGGTAGAGCTGCTCCGCAAGATCGACGCGGCCGCCCGCGCCGCCGATCCACGCGTGAAGCAGGTGATCGCCAGCCTCGGGAGCGAGGACGTGGTGGTGCTGATGGCGGGGCCCTCCGGATGGACGACGGGGGATGTCCGGCCCCTCACGCGCCTGAGCGTCACCGTGATCGCCGACGACAAGGGCAAGCGGGAGATCGGGAGCTATGGTGGCGGCGGGCGAGTCGACTTCAGCTTCTATCTGGAGAACGAGCGCTGGCGGCACTTCGCCTCCGAGGCGGTGCGCCAGGCCATCCTGAAGCTGGGCGCGGTGAACGCGCCCGCGGGGACCATGACGGTGGTGCTCGGCCCGGGCTGGCCCGGTATCCTCCTCCACGAGGCGGTGGGACACGGTCTCGAGGGCGACTTCAACCGCAAGGGCACGTCCGCCTTCTCGGGACGGCTCGGCCTGAAGGTGGCCTCCGAGAAGGTCACCGTGGTGGACGACGGAACCCTCGCCAATCGCCGGGGCTCGCTCAACGTGGATGACGAGGGCGTACCCACCCGTCGGAACGTCCTCATCGAGAACGGCATCCTGCGCGGATACATGCAGGACCGTCTCAACGCGCGGCTGACCGGACAGGAGCCCACCGGCAACGGTCGCCGCGAGTCCTATGCGCATCCGCCGCTGCCGCGCATGACCAATACCTTCATGCTGGCGGGCGACGACGATCCCGCCGACATCATCCGCTCGGTGGACCACGGCCTCTACGCCGTCAACTTCGGCGGCGGGCAGGTGGACATCACCAGCGGGAAGTTCGTCTTCTCCGCGAGCGAGGCGTA
>JBKPDT010000128.1:0-3281 GCA_046728035.1 Candidatus Methylomirabilota bacterium
GGTGGCGGCCGTTGGCCTGCACCCGGTCCAGCACCTCGCGCAATTTCGCCGGCGTCTCGCCGTAGATGTCGTCGAGGATCAGCTCGGTATAGCCCAGGATCGCGTTCATCGGCGTGCGCAGCTCGTGGCTCATGCTGGCGAGGAAGTTGGACTTGGCCCGGCTGGCCTCCTCGAGCTCGGCGTTGAGCACGCGGAGCTGATGCGCCGCCCGCCGCTGGTCCTCGTAGAGCTGGTGGAGCTCGCGGCTCATCTCGTTCATCCGGCGGGCGAGGGCCCCGAACTCGTCGCGGTTCGGCACGTCGATGGTCGCGCTGAAATCGCCCTTGGCGACCTGGCCGAGGAACCCCTCGGCCTGCCGGACGGGAAGGATGAAGGACCAGGAGATGACGAATCCGAGCCCGAGGGCGAGGACGATCGACGCCGCCGCGAAGCCGCCGGTGAGCAGGAGGGCGCGACGATAGGTGGACTCGACGCCCTCCCGCAGCTGGCCCATTCCCGCCTCCTCGTTCCGGACGGCCCGGGTGACGAGGGTCGCGATCTCCCGATGGAGCGGATACCCGTCGTTCAGGTGGAGCGCCATCGCCTCGTCGGTCTTGTCTTCCCGGATGAGCGCGGCGATGCGGGCCACCGTCGCCATGACCTTGTCCTGCGTGCTGCGAAGCTGCTGGATGGTCTCGCGCTGACCGGGCGGAGCCGCCGCCTCGAGGCGATCGAAGGTATCGCGGAAGCGATTGTTCTCGCGGAACATGCTCTCGATGGTGGCGTCGTCCCGCAAGAGCAGCGCGTTCCGCGTGAAGCTCATCTGGAGCCCGAGGGCGTGCTCGATCTGGCGGGAGGCATCGACCCGTCCGCGCGCCTGGTCCAGGAGCCGGCTGTGCCGGGCCACGCTCGCGATTGCCTCCAGGCTCATGGCCCCCAGCGCGATCAGGAGCAGGGCGATCAGCAGGAACGCGCCGAGGAGCTTGGCGTGGACCGACGCGCGCAGGCGGGCGACGCGCCGCACGAGCGCCCCCAGGGGCGAGTAGGTCAGGAGGAGGCGCGCAATCCTCTCACCCAGCCCCGGCGTCGCTTCCGGGGCCGGACCGACGGGGCCTTCGCTGTCGTGGGGGCACATGCGGCGAGCGTCTGCAGCCGGCGGGATGCTATCAGGGTGGGCCCGTGTTGGTCAATGTGCCGTCGATCGGTGTGTTTCCTTGACAGCCTCGCCGTCCGAGTCTATAGTCCCCGCAACCCAGCGGGCTCGTCCAGCCCTGGTTCCCATCCGGTCGCTCGAAGCCTTCAAGCCACACTCGCTCCCAAGGAAGGGAGAGCAGGCATGACGACCGCACCCGGCACCAGCGCACCGAACCCCACCTCGCGACGGGGACTGTTCAAGGCCGCTGCCGTCGCCGGCGGAACGGCCGCGCTGGGATTCCCCTCGGTCGTCCGCGCTCAGACCCCCGTCAAGTGGCGCATCCAGACGGCGTGGCAAGCGGGTACACCCGGCTACAGGATGTTCCAGAAGTACTGCGCGAACTTGAAGGAGATCTCGGAGGGGAAGCTGCAGTTCCAGCCCTTGCCTTCGGGCTCGATCGTCGGAACCTTCGAGATGTTCGACGCCGTGAAGGGGGGCGTGCTCGACGCTATGCACGTCTTCACTGTCTACTGGTCGGGCAGGATGCCGGCGGCGGCCTTCCTTACGTCATATCCCTTGGCGCTGGATCGACCGGACCAGTGGGAGACGTGGTTCTACGAACTCGGGGGACTGCAGATCGCGCGGAAGGCGTACCGGGTCCACAACATGTTCTATGTTGGGCCGATTCAGCATGACCTGAACGTGATCCACTCCAAGGTCCCCATTCGCTCCTTCGAGGAGTTCAAGGGGAAGAAGATCCGCTTCCCTGGCGGGATGATCGCCGAGATCTTCTCGAACGCCGGCGTTTCCACCTCTCTGCTCACCGGTGACGAGGTCTACCAGGCCCTGGAAAGGGGGATCATCGACGCCGCGGACTTCGTCGGCCCGGCGGTGAACTACAATCTCAAAATCGCCGAGATCGCAAAGTACGTCACCATCGGGCCGCCCTCGACACCGTGCCTGCATCAGCCAGTGGACCTCATGGAACTCACTGTCAACATGGCGAAGTGGACCGCACTGTCGAAGCATCTGCAGGAGATCGTGATCGCCGCTACGCGCCAGCATTCGTGGGACCAGTACGCGTATATCCAGAAGGAGAACATCGCGGCCTGGGACAAGTTCAAGGCCGAGGGAGTCCAGGTCGTCCGCCTCTCCGAGGACGACATCCAGAAGTTCCGGCGTTACGCGATCCCCATGTGGTTCAGGTGGGCCAAGAAGGATCCGCTCGCCAAGGAGGCCTTCGCGTCCCAGCTCGCCTTCATGAGAACGATCAGCGTCGGGTACGTTCCGGACTCGATGCTGGTCGACATCGACGGGAAGACGAAGCTCACCCTCTGATCCCGGCCGAGGCCACCCGTGGTGAGCGCGGGAAGATGGGCATGATGGGCGCGCGCGGCCGGGAAAGGGTAGTGGGTGGGGCGCTCGCCCTCCTCGGGATCCTCTCCCTGTGGGAGGGCTGGCGGCTTTATGCCCTCAGGACCCAGATGGTGGCCGGCGCCGTCGTGGGGGACGACACCTTCCCGCTCATCGTCGGGGCGGCGCTGCTCCTCTTGGGAACGAGCCTCCTCTTCGTGGCGAAGTTCCCCGATGTGAAGCTCGCCATGCCGGACGGCGAGGCACGCATGCGAATGATCCTGGGGGCGGGTGTCCTTGTCGCCTACTGGGTGATCGTTCCGCACCTCGGCTACACGGGGAGCACCGCCCTCGTCTCGACGGGCCTCTTTCGCGCGATGGGCGACTACGGCTGGCCTCGCGCGATTCTGCTCGGGGGGGTGACGACCGGCCTGCTCTACCTCCTGTTCCGGGTGTGGCTCCTCCAGCCCCTCCCGACGGGCGTCCTGGGACTCTGATGGACGTGGTGAGCCACCTCGCGAGCGGGTTCGGAGCGGCGCTGTCTCCCACGAATCTGCTGATGGCCGCCCTCGGCTCGCTACTGGGCACGCTGGTCGGTGTGCTGCCGGGGCTCGGCCCGACGGCGGCGATCGCGATCCTCTTCCCGTTGACCACCGTCCTTCCGCCCGTTCCGGCCATCATCATGCTCGCGGGAATCTACTATGGCGCCATGTACGGCGGCTCGACCACGGCGATTCTCCTCAACATCCCGGGCGAGGTGGCGTCGGTCCCCACGTGCCTGGACGGCTACCCGATGGCCCAGCAGGGGCGGGGC
>JBKPDT010000129.1:0-5675 GCA_046728035.1 Candidatus Methylomirabilota bacterium
AGATATCAGTGAGCGCCGAATGCCTGGCGGGGCCGGCGCCGAAGGTCTTCCCTACATGGTGAAGCCTGATCATCGCCTGCGACCATTCTACTTAACCCTTTATACTTTCGGAAGTTTCTCCCCCAGAAGGCGGTTCACGAGGGCCGGGTTCGCCTTGCCCTGGGTGGACTTCATCACCTGCCCGACCAGGAAGCCCAAGGCCGCCTTCTTCCCGCTCCGCCAGTCCTCGACAACCTTGGGGTTCTGGGCAAGGACCTGCTCCACCACCCCAGCCAGGGCGTCGGCGTCGGCGACCTGGGTCAGGCCCTCCCGCGCCACGATGGTCCGGGCATCCTCCCCCGTCCGATACATCTTCTCGAACACGTCCTTGGCGATCTTGCCGCTGATGGTCCCGTCGTCGATGAGGGCGAGGAGCCCGGCCAGGCGCGAAGGCGAGATGGGGCAGGCGGCGACCGCCTGGTCGTCGTGACCGGGCAGCTCGCGGAGCAGCTCGTTGAGCATCCAATTGGCCACCGCCTTGGGCTGGCCCGACTCGCGGGCCGCCGCCTCGAAGTAGTCGGCGAGGCCCCGCCCCTGGCAGAGGAGCTCGGCCTCGTAGGCGGTGAGGGCATGGGTCTCCACGAGCCGCCGGCGCTTGGCCGCGGGCAGCTCCGGCAGCCCGGCGCGGATCTGCTCGACCTCGGCGGCGTCGAGATCAAGAGGCGGAAGGTCCGGCTCGGGGAAGTACCGGTAGTCGTGGGCGAACTCCTTGGAGCGCATGGACACCGTTCGCGCCCGCTCGGGGTCCCAGAGGCGCGTCTCCTGCACGAGCCGCTCGCCCGAGTCGAGCGCCTGAGCCTGGCGCTTCACCTCGTACTCGAGCGCGTGCTGGACGTGGCGGAAGGAGTTCATGTTCTTGATCTCGACCTTGGTGCCGAGGGTCTCGCTGCCGAGTGGGCGAAGCGAGACGTTCGCGTCGCACCGGAGCGAGCCCTCCTCCATGTTCCCGTCGCAGACCCCGAGGTACACCACGATGGCGCGCAGGCCCCGGAGATAGGCGGCCGCCTCCTCGGGCGAGCGCATATCCGGCATGGAGACGATCTCCATCAGCGGCACGCCCGCGCGGTTGTAGTCCACCTGGCTGGAGCGCGCCGTCGCGAGGTCGCCCTCGTGCACGAGCTTGCCCACGTCCTCCTCGAGGTGCAGGCGCTGGATGCCGACCACCCGCGCGGCGCCCCCCACCGCGACGTCCAGGTTGCCGTGCTCGGCGAGCGGCTCCTCGTACTGGCTGATCTGGTAGTTCTTCGGCATGTCCGGGTAGTAGTAGTGCTTCCGCGCGAAGCGGTTCTGCAGATTGATCCGGCAGCCCAGCGCCAGCGCGGTGCGGATGCCGAACTCCACGGCCCGGCGGTTGATCACGGGCAGGCTCCCCGGCATGCCCTGGCACACCGGGCAGGTCTGAGTGTTCGCGGGGGCGCCGAAGGCGGTCGAGCAGCCGCAGAACATCTTGGTGCGCGTGCGGAGCTGGGCGTGGACTTCCAGGCCGATGACCGTCTCGTACGGGCTCGCACTCATGCCAGAGCCGGCTTTCGCGCGTGCCAGTCGGACGCGCGCTCGTAGGCGTGCGCCACGCGCAGGACGGTCGGCTCGTCGTACGCCTTCCCGATCACCTGGAGGCCGATCGGCAATCCACTCAGGGTGAAGCCCGCAGGGACCGACACGCCGGGCAGGCCGGCCAGGCTCACCGGGATGGTGAACACGTCGTTCAGGTACATCTGCAGCGGGTCTTCCTTTTCCCCGATCTTGAACGCCACGCCCGGCGTGGTGGGGGCGACGATGGCGTCCACCCGCTCGAACGCCCGCTGGAAGTCGCCGGCCACGAGGGTGCGCACGCGCAGGGCCTGGCCGTAGTAGGCGTCATAGTAGCCGGCGGACAGCGCGTACGTGCCGAGCATGATCCGCCGCTTGACCTCCCGACCGAAGCCGGCGGCTCTCGTGCGGCTCTCCATCTCCACCAGGTCGCGCGCGCCGGGGACGCGCAGGCCGTACTTCACCCCGTCGTAACGCGCGAGGTTGGAGGAGGCCTCGGCGGGGCCGATGAGGTAGTACGCGGCCAGGCCGTACTCGGTGTGCGGGAGCGAGACCTCTTCCGTCTTCGCGCCGAGCCCGCGCAGCACGTCGACCGCCGCGCGGACCGCCCCCTCCACCTCCGGATCCATGCCGTCGATGAAGTACTCGCGCGGGATGCCGATGCGGAGTCCACCCACCCCGCCGTCCAGCGCCGCCCGGTACTCGGGGACGGGGACGGCGGCGGCGGTGGAATCCATCGGGTCGGACCCGGCGATGGCCTGCAGCACGAGGGCGGCGTCGGCCACCGTCTTGGTGAAGGGGCCGATCTGGTCGAGCGAGGACGCGAAGGCCACGAGGCCGTAGCGCGAGACCCGGCCGTAGGTCGGCTTGAGCCCGACGGTGCCGCAGAACGCCGCCGGCTGGCGGATCGACCCGCCGGTGTCGGTGCCCAAGGTGGCGGCGGCAAGGTCAGCGGTCACCGCCGCCGCCGAGCCACCCGAGGAGCCGCCGGGCACCCGGCCGAGGTCCCAGGGGTTCCTCGTGGTGAAGAAGGCGGAGTTCTCGGTGGACGAGCCCATGGCGAATTCGTCCATGTTGAGCTTGCCGAGGAGCACCGTCCCCGCCGCCTGCAGCCGCTGCCCCACCGTGGCGTCGTAGGGCGGTATGAAGTGCTCGAGGATCCTGGAGCCGCAGGTGGTGCGTATCCCCCGCGTGCACAGCACGTCCTTGAGCGCGATGGGCACGCCGTCGAGCGGCCCTCGTGGCGCGCCCGCCTTGAAGCGGGCGTCGGCTTCGGCGGCCTGGGCGAGCGCGGCGTCGCGCGTGACCGTCATGTAGGCGCGTACCTTCGGGTCGAGCGCCTCGATGCGCGCGAGATAGTCGCGCGCCGCCTCGCTGGGCGTGGCGGTGCCCTCGCGAAAGCGCGCGCCAAGGGCCTCGACGGTCAGCGCGGCGAGCACCCTACTCCTCGATGATCCGCGGGACCCGGAAGAAGTCCCCGGCGCGCTCCGGCGCGTTGGCGAGCATCTCGTCCCGCGGGAACGAGGGATGCGGCTCGTCCTCGCGCATCACGTTCCTGAGCGGCACCGCGTGCGAGGTCGGCTCGACGCCCGAGGTGTCGAGCGAGCGCAGCTTGTCCATGAACGCGAGGATGTTGTTCAGCTCGACGCGCATCCGCTCCAGCTCTACCCCGGACAGCTCGAGCCGGGCCAGCCGCGCCACGTGCTGCACGTCCTCTCGCGAGATCCTGGACTCGGCCATGCCTCAGATCTCCTCGAGATGCGCGTACTGCAGCGACAGCCGCTTGCGCCCCACGCTCGCAAAGTGGACGGTGGCGATCACGTCCTCGCCTTCTCTCTGGATACCTACGAGCAGGCCTTCCCCCCAGCGGGCGTGGCGCAGTCGGGCGCCCACCTGGAAGGGCAGGGTCTCGTCGACCTCGGCGGTCGCCGGCACGGCGGGAGCCGCCGGCACGCGGGGCGCGCTCGCGCGAGCGTTGAGGAGCGCGACCTCCTCCTCCGGGATCTCGAGGAGGAAGCGCGAGGGCTCGCCCACGCCATAGCCCTGGATGCGCCGGTGCAGCGCGTACGAGAGGAAGAGACGCGTCCGGGCGCGCGTCAGCCCGACATAGCAGAGGCGCCGCTCCTCCTCGAGCTCCTCCGGCTCGCCCATGGAGCGCGAATGCGGGAACACCCCTTCCTCGAGCCCGGTGAGGAAGACCATCCGGAACTCGAGGCCCTTGGCGGAGTGGAGCGTCATCATGGTCACGCCCGCCGTATCCGGATCCAGCTCGTCGGTGTCGGCGACCAGGGAGATCGAGTCCAGGAAGGCGGGGAGCGTCGCCGGAGAGCCCTCGGCCTCGCGCGTGATCACGAACTCCTCGGACGCCGCGATCAGCTCCTCCAGGTTCTCCAGCCGGGCATCGGCCTCGGCGGTGCGCTCGGCCTTGAGCGCGTCGCGGTAGCCGGAGGCGGCCAGCACCTCGTCGATCAGGGCGGGCAGCGGCAGGGCGTCGCGCCGCTCGGTGAGGCGGGCGATGAGGCGCGCCAGCTCCTCGAGGGCCCGGCGCGCCTTGGCCCCGATCTCGGGGGGGATGTCGGCGCAGGCCTCGAGGAGCCCGCCGCCGCGCCCGCGCGCCGCCGCGTCGAGATGCTCGAGCGTGGTCTTGCCGATCCCGCGCGCCGGCGCCGCCGCCGCCCGCCGGAAGGCGATGTCGTCCCGCGGGTTGACGAGAAGGCGCAGGTAGCCGACGACGTCCTTGACCTCGCGCCGCTCGTAGAAGCGCACGCCGCCCACGATGAGGTACGGGATGCTGGCGCGGCGGAGCGCGTCCTCCAGCACGCGCGACTGGGCGTTGGTGCGGTAGAAGACGGCCACGTCGCGATAGTCCCCGCCCTCGTCCCGGAGGCCCCGGATGGCGCGGGCCACGAAGGCGGCCTCCTCGTTCTCGTCCCAGGCCCGGTAGACGTGGGCGCGCTCGCCCTCCGCGTTCTCCGTCCAGAGCCGCTTGTCCTTCCGGGCGGTGTTGTTGCGGATCACCGCGCCGGCCATGCGGAGGATCTGCTTGGTGGAGCGGTAGTTCTGCTCGAGCGGCACCACCCGGCAATCGGGGAAGTCCTTCTCGAAGTCGAGGATGTTGCGGAGGTCCGCTCCCCGCCAGCGGTACACCGACTGGTCGGGATCGCCCACCACGCAGAGGTTCCGGTGGCCCTCGGTGAGCAGGGACACCATCCGGTACTGGGCGCGGTTGGTGTCCTGGTACTCGTCCACGAGGACGTACTTCCAGAGCCCGCGGTACCAGTCCAGGGTCGCCGGCGAGGTCTCGAAGAGCCGCACCGCGAGCAGCAAGAGGTCGTCGAAGTCCACCGCGCCCGCCGCGCGGAGCCGCGTCTCGTACATTCGGTAGAGCGAGGCGATGCGCTCCTCGCGCGGCGTCCGCGCCAGCCGCTCCGCCTCCTCCACGGAGATCATCTGGTTCTTCGCGTGGCTGATCCGGTGCACCGCGGAGGCGGGGGTCAGCTCGCGCTCGTCGACGTTCAGCTCGCGCATGGCCTCGCGCACGATGGTGAGGCGGTCGTCCTCGTCGTAGATCACGAAGGCCGCGGGCAGGCCGATGCGGGACGCGTGCTCGCGGAGGATGCGCACGCAGGTCGAGTGGAAGGTGGCGATCAGCGGCGGGCGGATGCCGAGGGGGAGGACGAGGTCCTCGACGCGCCGCCGCATCTCCTCCGCCGCCTTGTTGGTGAAGGTGACGGCGAGCACGTTGCGCGGGTGCACGCCCTCGACGGCGAGGAGGTAGGCCACCCGGTGCGCGATGACGCGCGTCTTCCCGCTTCCCGCTCCCGCGAGGACGAGCACGGGCCCCTGCGTGGCGGTCACGGCTTCCCGCTGCGCGTCATTCAGGGGAGCGAGGATGGCATCGCGGACTGCGGCGGGCCCCGGCATGGGCCCTTACGATATCACAGCGGCGAGAGCGCCCTCCGGCACGGGCGCCCCGGCTCGAGCGGCCGCGTTGCCACCTCAGTGGCCTCGATGAGCCGGCGCGGGCTGGGACGTCGGGGCATCGTATCCCCGAAGCGCGTCATACTGCCCGCGTTGCTCGGGGGTGAGGACCTCCCGCTGGGCCA
>JBKPDT010000130.1:0-22642 GCA_046728035.1 Candidatus Methylomirabilota bacterium
TGTGCTCGTCGTGGCTCAAGGTCGGCGACTCGCCCGTCGTCCCGCACGGCACGATGCCGTCGGTGCGGTTGCTGACGTGGAACTCGACGAGCTCGCGGAGCTTGTCCTCGTCGACGGCGCCGTTACGGAATGGCGTGACCAGCGCGACGATGGAGCCTTGGAACCTGGGGCGCATGATTGAGCCCTCCGTGAGTCGGTACGTTCGGGAGCGGGATCTCTTCGACTCTAGCATCACCGCCCGAGCTACTTCAAGCCGCGGCGTGAGTACGGTATCATCCTGCGCATGGCCGCGACCTCCTCGACCCCGACCGGGCCCCTCTTCCTCACCACCGCACAGGCGGCGGAGGTGCGCGCGCGCTTCGGCACCCCCTGCTACGTCTACGACCGGAAGACGCTCGAGGCCACCGCCCGCGAGGCGCTCGCCTTTCCGGCGCCCTTCGGTTTCACGCTCCGCTACGCGATGAAGGCCAACCCGAGCGCGGGGATCCTGACGGTGTTCCGTGACATGGGCCTGCACGTTGACGCCTCCAGCGACTTCGAGGTGGAACGCGCGCTGCGGGCCGGATTCAAGCCGGAGACCATCCAGCTCACCTCGCAGATGCCGTCGCGCCGGCTCGCGGATCACCTCGGCCGCGGCGTCCTTTACAATGCCTGCTCGCTCCACCAGCTCGACGAGTTCGGGCGCGTTGCGCCCGGCCGCGAGGTGGCCATCCGGGTCAATCCCGGGCTGGGCAGCGGCGCCACCAATCGCACCAACACCGGCGGACCCGCCTCCTCCTTCGGGATCTGGCACGAGTACCTGGACGAGGCGCGCCGCATCGCGACACGCCACCGGCTCTCCGTCAGAACGGTCCACAGCCATATCGGCTCGGGCACCGATCCCGAGATCTGGAAGCGCGTGGCGCGGATGACCCTCGACCTCGTCGTGCAGTTCCCCGAGGCGGGCACGGTGAACCTCGGCGGCGGGTTCAAGGTGGGGCGGATGCCCGAGGAGCCCACGGCGGAGATGAGCGACGTGGGCCGGCACGTGCGCGACGCGCTTCTCGAGTTCCGCCAGCGAACGGGTCGCGCGCTGCATCTCGAGCTTGAGCCCGGCACCTACCTGGTGGCGCGGGCGGGGGCGGTGGTGGCCACCTGCATCGACGTCGTGGACACCGGCCGCGAGGGCTACCGCTTCGCCAAGCTCGACACCGGGATGACCGAGGTCACGCGGCCCTCGCTCTACGGCGCGCAGCACCCGATCGACGTGCTGCCGCCCGACGGGGATCGGACTCGCGACACCGCGGCGGTGGTGTTCGTGGGACCCTGCTGCGAGTCCGGAGACATCCTCACGCCGGCCCCGGGCGATCCCGAGGCCCTCGCCCCGCGCTGGGTGCCCATGCCGAAGATCGGCGACCTCGTGGTGGTGGGCGGCGCCGGCGCCTACTGCGCGGCCATGTCCACGATCAACTACAACTCCTACCCCCAGGCGCCCGAAGTCATGCTCGAAACCGACGGAAGCCTGCGCCTGCTGCGCCGGCGCCAGGAGCCCGCCGACGTCTGGGCCTCCGAGGTTGGCGAGCCGCAGGCGAGGCGAGCGGATCCATGATGGAGCCCCGCGCGGAGCGCGGGGAATCGCTCAGGGCATGGTGACGACGGCTTCGTTCGAGCGGGCGCTCTCGTTGGGCGTCCGCGCCCCGTCCAGCGCCGTCACCGTGTAGCGGTAGCGGTCGCCGCGCCTCACCTCCCGGTCGGTATAGACGGTGTTCAGCACGGGTGTGGTGGCGATCCGCACGAACGGGCCGGTCCCGGTGGCGCGATACACCGCGTAGGTGGCTACGTCGCCGGACGAGCTCGCGTTCCACGCCAGCCGCACCGCGGTTTCCGAGGGCAGCGCGACGAGGTTGGTCGGCGGCGCGGGCGCGGTACGGTCCACCGGCGTCGCCGTCGCCACCGCCGAAGGCTCGCCGTAGGCGACGCCATTGTCCTCACGTCGCACCGCGCGCACCACGTAGCGGTAGGGCGTCTCGTTCCCGAGGCCGGTATCGGTGAACGTCGTGCCGGTCAAGGGCTCGCTTTTCAGGGGCGCCACCGGCCCGTCCGCGCCCCCGCCGCGCAGGATCACGTAGCCGATATCGCCGTGCAGGGGGGTGCCGTCGATCAGCTCCGCGGGGGGTTGCCAGGCGAGGTGGACTTCGCCATCGCCGGGGACGGCGGACAGCGCCTGGGGCGGCCGCGGTGCGGCGAGATAGACGACGGGGAGCCGCTCCGAGGGCGGGCTCGAGCGGCCGGTCGAGTCGCGCACGGTGACGACGTAGACGTAGCGCCGATCGAACGCCAGGCCCTTCGTGTCGATCCAGCGAACCGTGCCGCCCGCCATCACCGCGGGGGCGGGCGCGTCGGGCTTGATCGCGGCCAGCTCGTCCCAGCCCACCACCTCACCTCGCGAGACCATCGCGGACTTGGCGGGCTCGCCGGGCGCCTCCTGGCGCCGGTAGAGCTTCATGAGGGCGAGATCGCGGAGCGGGGTGCCGTCCACGCGCGTTCGGGGATTCGTCCAGCTCACCACGATGCTCCTGGCCTCCACGGTGGCCGCGAGCCCGGAGGGTGGGGTGGGCAGGCGGCGCTCGGGGGCCACCACCGGGCCCTTCTTGCCGCAGCCGGCGTCGGCAATGACGGCGAGGAGGAGGGTGGCGAGGACGAGGCCCCGCGCGACGGGCTCCCTCACCGGCGGGGCTCGAGCCCCACGAGCTGACGAGCCGCCGCGAGGGCGCGCGCCACCGCTTCCGGCGCGGTCCCGCCCGTCACCGCGCGCGCGGCCAGCGAGGCCTCCACCGACAGCGTGGCGTGGACGTCGGCGCCGATGAGCGGGGAGAAGCTCCGGAGCTCCTCGAGCGACATCTCGCCCAGCTCGCGCTTGTTGGCGATGCCGTGGCGGACGGCGCGCCCGACGATCTCGTGTGCCTCGCGAAAGGGCAGACCCTTGCGAACGAGGTAGTCGGCGAGATCGGTCGCGGTGGAGTAGTTCGCGCCCGCCGCCTCGCGCATGCGCTCGACGCGGAAGGTGAGCGAGCGGAGCATGGGTGGCGCCACGCGGAGCAGGGCCTCGAGGGTGTCCACCGTGTCGAAGAGGGCTTCCTTGTCCTCCTGCATGTCGGAGTTGTAGGTGAGGGGGAGCCCCTTCATGACGGTGAGCAGCGCCACGAGGTTGCCGTACAGGCGCCCCGTCTTGCCCCGCATCAACTCCGCGACGTCGGGGTTCTTCTTCTGCGGCATGATGGAGGAGCCCGTCGCGAAGGCATCGGAGAACTCCACGAAGCCGAACTCGCTGGTGGCCCACAGGGTGAGGTCGGCGGCCAGCCGCGAGCAGTGCATGCCGAGAATGGCGCTCGCGGCGAGGAACTCGACCACGTGATCGCGGTCGCTCACCGCGTCGAGGCTGTTCGGGGTCGGCGCGGCGAATCCCAGATCGCGGGCAAGGGTCTCGCGGTCGATGGGGAAGGCCGCGCCGGCGAGGGCGCCCGCCCCCAGCGGCAGCACGTTGTTGCGCCGCGCGCAGTCGGCGAAACGCTCGCGGTCGCGCTGCAGCATGAAGACATAGGCGAGGAGATGGTGGGCGAGAAGGATGGGCTGTGCCCGCTGCAGGTGGGTGTAGCCGGGCATGGGCGCACCCAGGTGCTCCTCGGCGCGCGCGAGCAGCGCCGCCTGAACCTCTCTTACCCCGTCATCGGCAAGCGCGATGATCTCGCGGAGGTAGAGACGCTCGTCCAGCGCGATCTGATCGTTGCGCGAGCGGCCGGTGTGGAGCTTGCCGCCCACCGGCCCCGCGAGCTCGGTGAGCCGCCGCTCGATGTTGAGGTGGATGTCCTCCAGCTCCTGGCGGTAGGGAAAACGCCCCTCCGCGAGCTCGGTCTGGACCGCGTCGAGGCCCTTCAGGAGCGCGCTCAGCTCGGCATCGGTGAGGAGGCCGGCGCGGCGCAAGGCGCGGGCCCAGGCGCGGCTGCCCTCGATGTCATGGGGCCAGAGCCGTCGGTCGAAGTCGAGCGAAGCGGTGAACGCCTCCGCGCCCGGGTCCAGCCGCTCCGCGAACCGTCCGCCCCAGCGCGGGCTCTGCGGGCTCTCGCCTCCGCTCACGCCCGGTCCCGCGCGAGGAGCCCGGCGATCTCGGCCATGATCCGGCCGGTAACGTCCACGCGCTCGCCGCGCGTGGGCGCGCGGCGCCGCCCCGGATGCAGGGGCTGGCCGAAGCGCACCGAGAGCGCCTGCCGCCGCGGCACGTAGAAGCGGCGGCCGCGCAGCGCCTCGTACGTTCCCCCGATGGCGGCGGGTACCACGGGCACGCCGGCGCGAAGAGCGAGGGTCGCGACGCCGGGCTGGCCGGGAACGAGCCGCCCTTCGCGGCTGAAAGGGCCCTCGGGGAAGATGCCGATGATGTGGCCCTCGTCGAGGGCACGCAGCGCCCGCTTGATGGCGCCGGGATCAGGACGCGAGAGATTCACCGGGATGGAGCCGATGCGACGGTGGAAGGCCGGGTGAAGCGGGCTCGCGTGATAGACGCGCGGCATCACGATGAATGAGATCGGGCGCGGTACCGCCACGCCGAGGACGACGCCGTCCAGGTAGTTGTGGTGATTCGCGGCGACGATGAACGGGCCCGCGGGGAGCCGCTCGAGACCCTCCACCGCGAGGTCGAACCAGCGCGTGAGCGCGGGCCGGCAGAGGCTGCGGCAGACGCGGTACAGAAGGGGAAAGCGCGCGCTCGCGACGCGTGGCGCGGGGAGCGCCGCCGGCCGCGCGAGCACAGACAGCACGCTGGACTCCTCGCTCGGCGCCATTTCGGGTCGGTTATAGCACCGGGCCGACCCCCTGACAAGGACGCGCCGCCCGCGTCAGCGGACCTTGGTCATCCGATACTGCGCGACCGCGGCGTTGTGCTCGGCGAGGCTGGTGGAGAAGTGGTGGCGACGGTCGTCGATCGAGACGAAGTAGAGATATTCGACGGCGGCGGGCCTCGCGGCGGCCTCGATGGCGGCCCGGCTCGGCGCGCCGATCGGGCCCGGCGGGAGTCCGCCCCGTCGATAGGTGTTGTACGGTGAGTCGACGAGGAGGTCCTCGCGGGTCAGCGCACGACCGTCCTTGCCCACCGCGAACTGGACGGTGGGATCCGCCTGGAGCAGCATGCCGCGCTTGAGCCGATTCCAGAAGACGGCGGAGATGAGCGGCATCTCCCCGCGGACCACCGCCTCCTTTTCGATGATGGAGGCCAGCGTGAGGAGCTGGTGTACGGTGATCTCGCGTGCCCGCGCGCGCTCGAGGATCTCGGGGGTGATCTGATCGCGCATGCGCGAGGCCATGCGGGCGAGGATCTCCTCGGGCGTCATGCCCTTCACGAGCTGATAGGTGTCGGGGAAGAGATAGCCCTCGAGGTTCTCCGACGCGACGTCGAGTGTCTTGAGGAACACCGGATCGCGCGCGACGCGCAGGATGTCGTCGGCGCGGCTGAGCCGCTCGCGCTCCAGCGCCAGCGCCAGCTCGGCGACGGTGTCGCCCTCGCGGAAGAGGACGGGGTGCTGACGCACCCGCCCGCCTTCGAGCAGCCCGAGGACGGCGAGGGTGTTGGCGCCCTGCGGGATCTCGTACTCGCCGGCCTTGAGGGACCGCGCGGTGCCGCGCGCCACCGCGAGCAGCATGAAGCCGAGGGGACTGCGGATCACGCCGGCCTCGTCGAGGCGGCGCGCCACCGTGGTCAGCCCGTGATGCGCCGGGATCTCCACCACCCGTGGCCCCGCTTGGACGATGGGGGCCGCGGTGAAGACCCAGTATGACTGCAGGGCGAGAAACACCGCGAGGAGGCAGGTCAGCGCCCACAGCACGGTCCGACCGGCGCCGCCGGTGGAGCGGGAGGGCTCCGCCCACGTCTTGAGGAACCAGGGCCGTTCCATCATGATTTTCCTATATTTTGCCAATACTTTGCATATAGGTCAACGTTCAGAACGGGCCGGGAATCCAGCCCCTTGGCGAGCGTCGGCGAACCGGTGGGGAGGGGTCGGCCGGGCGCGGAAAGGGCCGTGGTATACTCACGCCTCGGGATTCAGGTTCCCGACCAATCCAGGAGGTTCCGCAATGTCGCAGCTCGTGCTTCCCGCCCGTCACGAATGGCTTGCCCAGGACCGCAAGTACGGCAAGCTCGCCATCGAGCCGTTCGAGCCGGGCTTCGCGCTCACCGTGGGCAGTGCGTACCGCCGGGTGCTGTTGTCCTCCATCCACGGCGCCTCGCCCACGTGGGCCAAGATCGAGGGCGTGCTCCACGAGTTCTCGTTCATGCAGGGCGTGACCGAGGACACCCTCGACATCATCATGAACCTGCGCAAGGTCGTGTTCGCGCTGCACGTCAACCGGCCCAAGATCCTCCGCCTCAAGGCGCAGGGGCCGAAGACGGTGACGGTAGCGGACTTCGAGCCCGACGCCGACGTCGAGATCCTCACCCCCGACGTGACGCTCGCCACGCTCGACAAGGACGGCAGCCTGGAGCTGGAGCTCTGCGTCGAGCGCGGTCGGGGCTATCAGCCGGCGGAGCGCCGCGAGCCCGAGGCCCTGCCCATCAACGCCATGCTCATCGACGCCGACTTCTCGCCGATCAAGCGCGTGAACGTCCAGGTGGAGACGCTCGGGGGCGCTGGCGACGCGCATGAGCGGCTGATCCTCGAGCTGTGGACCAACGGCAGCGTTGCCCCGGAGGCGGCGGTCGGCGAGGCCTCACGCATCCTGCAAGACCAGTTCAACCTCCTCACCGACTTCCCCGCGCCCGTGTCCACAGAGGCCGAGCGCCAGGAGGCCGGGATCGAGCCGCCCGCGCGTGTCGAGCTCAACGAGAACCTGTTCCGCAACGTCGATGAGCTCGAGCTGTCGGTCCGGGCGTCGAACTGCCTCAAGACCGCGAATATCCGGACCATCGCCGACCTCGTGCAGAAGACCGAGTCGGAGCTGCTCAAGACGAAGAACTTCGGCAAGAAGTCCCTGAACGAGATCAAGACGATCCTGGGAGAGATGGGGCTCTCCCTGGGCATCCGTCTCGATCCCGAGGAGCTGGAGCGGTTGCGCGCTCAGTACGAGCGCACCTTCGAAGGCTAGACCCTCCCGCTTCGCGCGCGTCCATCACGGCCTCCGGCCCGCGCCGGGGGCCGTGGTGTGTTTGCCCACACGCTCAGAGCGGTCCCGTGTCCGGCATGAGGGCGAATCGCTCGGTGCGCCCTGTCGCCCAGCGCGAGACCCAGAGGCTTGCCCCGTCCGTCTCGACGATCACCGCGCCGTCGCGGTCGGTCCGGTAGAGCCGTGATCCCGCCGCCGCGAGGCGCTGGAGCACCTCGGGCGCGGGATGGCGGAAGGGATTCCGCGCGCCCACCGAGACGATGGCCACGAGGGGCCGGCTCGCTCCCACGAAGCGCTCTCCCGTCGAAGTGCGGCTGCCATGGTGGGCGACCTTGAGCACCGTGGCCGCGAGAGGCGCGCGATCCGCCAGCAGCAGCTCTTCCCCGCTCGCCGTCAGATCGCCGGTGAGGAGGATGGACGTGCCGCGCCAGTCCAACCGCAGCACCAGCGACTGATCGTTCTCGCCCGCGGTCGCCGGGCCGGGGCCGTCCACGCGGGGCGGGTTGAGGACCGTGACGAGCGCCGCGCCCAGCCACAGCCGCTGGCCGGCGACAAGGATGCGGCGCGCCGCCCGGGACCGTTGGAGCGCGGCCACGGTGCTCTCGTGCCCCGCGCCCCAACGTCCGTTCTCCCACACCTCGCCGACGGCGAACTGGCGCAGCACGGCGGCGAGCCCGCCGGAGTGGTCGGCATCGGCATGGGTGGCCGCGATCACGTCGAGGTGGCCGATGCCGCGGTTCCAGAGGAAGGGCGCCACCACCCGCTCGCCGACATCGAACCGCGCGCCGCCGCCCGGCCCGCCGTCCAGGAGGAGGCGGGGGCCATCGGGCACCTCGACGAGGATCGCGTCGCCCTGGCCCACGTCGAGAAAGGTCACGCGCAGCCGGCCGTCGTCCGGGGCCACAAAGGCCCAGAGGGCGGTGCCGAGGCCCGCCACCGCGAGGACCAGGGCGGCGTTTCGGCCCCAGCGCGCGGGCACGGTGGCCGCGAGCGCGGCCGCGAGGAACCACGCCGTCATCGCCAGGGGGCCGGGCGCCGGTATGTGGACGAGCGCCCAGGGCACCGCGGCGGCGAGCCACACCGTGACCCGCAGCAGCACGGCCAGCGCCCAGGCGAGGTTGAGGGCGACCGCGCCGGCGACCTCGCTGGCCGCCGCCGCGGCGAGCGCGAAGAGTCCCACCGTGGTGGCCGCCCCCGCGAGGGGAACGACGACGAGGTTGGCCGCCGGGCCGATCAGCGAGAGCTGGTTGAAGTGAGCCGCCATGATCGGGAGCACCGCGCACTGGGCGGCCGTGCTCACGCCCCCCGCGGTGGCCAGCCACGGCGGGCAGCCCAGGCGCTCGAAGACGGCCCGCGCGGGCGCCGCGAGATAGACGATGCCCGCGGTGGCCGCGAAGGAAAGCTGAAAGCCGGGGTCGCCCAGATCGCGCGGCCGCCAGGCGAGGAGCACGAGCGCGGCCAGCCCCAGCGCATTCGGCAGCTGGGACTCGCGCTCGAGGAAGATGCCCCCCAGGAGGATGAGCCCCATGACGGTGGCGCGGATCACCGAGGCCTGTCCGCCCACCACGAGCGCGAATGCGAGCAGGGCCGCGGCGGCGACGACCGCCGTCGCGCGGCGCGAGACGCCGACCACGGTGAGCAGCGTGAACACCGAGGCCGAGACCAGCGCTACGTTGAAGCCGGAGACGGCCAGCACGTGATACACCCCCGCGCGCCGGAACGCGTCATCGGTCTCACGCGGCAGCGCGGCGCGCTCGCCGAGGAGCAGCCCCGCCAGCAGCGCCGCCGAGGCCTCTGGCAGCTCGGCGCCGATCCGCGCTACCGCCCAGCGCTTCACGCGTGCGGGCCAAGGCGGGGCATCGGCGGTGAGCGGCCGGACGCGGTCCGCGCGTCCACTGCCCACGAGCGCGATGCCCTCGCGTCGGAGCTGGGCCGGGTAGTCGAACCCCCCCGGGTTGCGGAAGCCCACGGGTCGGTGCAGGCGCAGGTCCGCCGCGATGCGCTGTCCCTCGCCAAGCGGGGGTGCCTCTCCGTAGAGGGTGACGAGCACGCGTCCCGAGGCCGGCCGGCGCTCTGTGTCGGTGACAACCGCGTCCACATCGAGGAGAAGCCGCGCGCGCTCCGGCGCCCAGCGTCGGGGCTCCTCGACGATTCGCGCCTCCACGGCCACGGCCCCGTCGATCGCCGAGGCCGCGATGTTGCTCGGCAGAGGCGGCTGTTCATGTGCCCGGAGCGCGCCGAGCACGGCGGTCGCTCCCAGGAGGAGCGCGCACGCACCCGCGGTGTACCGAAGCGCGAGCCCCGCTGCCGCGGCGAGCAGCAGCGCCCCCGCGCCGGCGATCAGCCAGAGCGCCGGCGGCGTGAGCGTGGAGCCGGCGGCGATCCCCGCGCCCCAGGCCAGCGCCAGCGGTACCAGCGGCGCCCGAAATACCGGCGCGACCGAGGCCAGCGCGGACGGCGGCATGGGAGGCGGCGCGCCACGCTAGGGCGCAGCCGTCACGAGGTCGCGCAGGGCGGCCAGCTTGCGCGGACCCAGGCCCAGCACCGAGCGAAGCCCCTCCGGACCCTCGA
Organism: Candidatus Methylomirabilota bacterium; assembly: GCA_046728035.1. Lineage (GTDB taxonomy): Bacteria > Methylomirabilota > Methylomirabilia > Rokubacteriales > CSP1-6 > DASRWT01. Next base: position 9,700 of record JBKPDT010000130.1, read on the forward strand.
AGCGACCCCGGCGCTGACGTTCCTCCACGATGCGCCGGGCGAGCCCCGGCCCCACGCCGGGCAAGCGCGCGAGCTGCTCGATCGTCGCCTCGTTGAGATCGAGTGGGCGCGGATCGGCCACCGGCTCCGCGCGCGTGATCGCCTCCGGGCGCGCCGCTTTCGGTGCCGACGGAGGCGCTGGCGGCGGGCGGGAGGGGCGCGGTCCGGCCAGCGGAACCGGTCCCGGCACCGTGGCCGGCTCGTCGCGGTCGAAGGCCTCGAGCCGCCCCGCCGCGGCGGGAAACCCGGCGCGCCACTCGCGGACGACGAAGCCAGCGAGCAGCGACACACCGAGGAGGAGCAGGAGCGAGAGCTGGGAACGTGAGTAGAGCATCGTGCTCACGCTGCCACGCGGAGGCGCGGTCGCCTAGAGTGTCAATTCGGATACGGGCTCTGTGTTCTCAGGAGTTTCGTGTCGTTCGGGCTCACCGCTTGCGCCTGGGTGCGTTCGCTCGCGTCGTCCAGGCGGTCCACGGCTCGCCGGTCGTCCCTCGGCATCAAGTGCCCGCAGACCGCCAGGATGAACGCCGGGGAGTGGTGGCCGAGTTGCTCCTGCACGTACTTGAGGGACTCGCCCCCTTCGATGAGGAGGCTCGCGCACGTGTGCCGCAGAGCGTGGGACTTCCGGTAGTGGAGCCCGGCTCGGCGCAGGATCGGCGTCCAGACGTCGTTGCGGAAGGTGTCGTCATGCACGGGCGCGCCGTTCGGCATGGGGAAGACCCGCGACGGGGCAGCGCGGCCCTCTAGGGCAGCCGCGGCCTCTTGCAGCGTCTTGAGGCTCGCCAGGGCGCGGGCGAGTTGGCGGCTCATGTCCACACGGCGGGCCTTGCCGCACTTGGGGACGCTAACCCGGCCTCGGCGCTCGGTGCGGCGGATGATGAGCCCGCGGCGCTCAAAGTCCACATCGCGCCATTCCAGCCCTGTGGCTTCACCGAGACGGACACCCGAGCGTGCGAGGCAGAGGATGAACGGGTGCCACACGGGATAGTCTCGCACGGCGACGGCCAGCAGCGTGGAGAGTTCCTCGGGGGTGAAGACCTCTACCTCGTGCCGCTGTTCAGAGGCCGGCGCGTGGATGCCGAACTTGAACCCTGCCTATTAGACGGCACGCCCAACGAGGAACTGGGTCACGTTGCGGAATTTCCGGGAGGCATGCCCCCGCGGCCACATCACGGCTTGTACAGCCGCCTTGGCCTCTTGCCGCCGCTCCGGCGCGAGTTGCGCGGTGGTGACACCAGCTAACACTTCCCACGCCAACTCGAAATCACTGAAATCGAAGCCTAGCTCCTCTATTTCAACATGGGCACGAATGCCTGCGTCCGAGAGTTGCGCGAGGAAGCCGGTTGCATCTGCAAGGCCCGCTGGGCCGACGCCAGGGACAGGCGGAGGCGGCGCGAACCGGCCGGCAGTTTGCTGGAACAGGACAATGTCACAACGCTCGGGAGCGGCCCAGACCGCAGCAACGAAGCGGCCGCCCGGCCGGAGCACTCGCCGCAGCTCTCGTGCAGCGGCGCCGCGGTCAATGGCGTACATCAGGCTCAGCGACGCCAGCACGGCGTCGAACGTCCCGGCCTCGGCTGGTATCGCCTCGGCACGACCTTCGCGAAAGTCGACGTTCTTGAGGGCCAACTCGGCCACGCGTTGGCGTGCCAACCCCAGCATCTCTGGGCTGATATCCACCGCCGTCACTCTCCCGTTAGGGCCAACTCGGTGCGCGGCTCCTACGGCGACCGCGCCAGTCCCGGTGCCGAGGTCAAGGACATATTGACCAGGCTTCAGATCACCACGCCGAATAACATGTTCGACCACGGGAGCGAAGCGAGGGTCAACCTCACGAAGATAGAGTTGTGAGATCCGGTCCCACACCCCTTTCTGCCACTCTAGCCCCTGTTGGTCGGAGTTGACTGCCATGATTTCCTCCTTGGATTGTCCATGGTCCTCCTTCGTCTCTCTACTCGATCACCTGATCCGCCCGCGCCAGCACCGACGGGGGGATCGTGAGGCCGAGCGCTTTCGCGGTCTTCAGGTTGATGACGAGCTCGAACTTGGTGGGTTGCTCGACGGGCAGGTCGGCGGGTTTGGCGCCGCGGAGGATCTTGTCTACTTGCGTTGCAGAGCGACGCCAGGCAGCGTCGATGCTATCTCCGTAGTTCATCAAACCGCCTTGTTCGGCGAAGCCGGTTTCGGCGGACACGACCGGTAGTTGATACTTGAGAGCAGCTCGGCAACGCGGCGATTGAGCGCATAGAACATCGCGTTTTGCAGAGTGACGATGACGGTCGCACCTGCCTGCCGTGCTTCTTGGAGCCCAGCATCGAGATCCTCACCACGGGGGATCTCGATCTGGTGGACGTGAAGGCCAAGGGCCCGTGCTGCGGTTTGGCTCGCCTCCAGATGGCGCAACATAGCCCCCCGGCCCGCCGCCGCGTTCCAGAACAGCGCCACCCGAGAGACCGCCGGTAGCGCCGCCTTGACGACTTCCAGCCGCTTTGCGGCCAATTCTGGGGAGAAGGTAGCCTGACCGGTCATGTTGCCACCAGGACGAGCGAGGCTGGAGACGAGGCCCTGTCCAACCGGATCGACCACGATGGCCATGACGACCGGGATCGTGGAGGTCGCTCGTTCACTGCAAGCGCTGCGCCCGACACGCCTGTGACGATGATGTCCGGCCGCGACTTCACAATATCTGCTGCCAGCTTGTCGAATCGCTCAGCACGGCCGTCCGCGCTGCGATAGTCGATGACGATAGTTTGATCTTCAATCCAGCCCATCTCCTGCATGGCCTTTCGGAACTGCTCAAAGGCCGACGATGGCGCAATCAGATGTAACACGGCTACACGCCGTACGTTACCCGCCTGCTGAGGTTCAGCCGCGAGTAGGCTGGACAGCGCTGCCAGTGATCCAACGATGAACGCTCGCCGCTCCATCACGGGGCCCACCCCGAATGCCGTCGGCCGATCAGGGCGAAGGAATACGGGGCTTGAGGTACGCGGGCCGGGTTCATCCGCTGTTGCCTCCCAGGCTGGGGGGGAGTCTAGCAGAGATGCGGCCCCACACGAGACTCCGCACGCGGCCAGGAGGCTCGCACGAGGGCATTTTGCTGGCTCCGGAGATTCCACGCTGGATCGGTTGAGCCGCGACGGGCCTTCCTGGGCTATGTAGAGCGACCAGGGAGCGGAGCATGACGGCGGTCCTGCTCATATTGCCCGGCCCGGCCCTTTCGAGGGGTACGGGCGGCCTGCCGGGGGGCGTCGGCTGGTTGCGCCGGAGTTGCGGATTGACGGTATGGAATGCTACGTCGTGCCGCCCTCTGCCGCCCCGGGAGTCGCATCTTTCGGCGGTTCTTGAGGGGGCCGGGGACGTGTCAATTCGGATACGGGGTCTGCGGTCTCGTGAGTTTCGAGCCGTGAGCTTCGTGGGGAGCGCCTGGCGGGGACTCTACGGCGGGCTCAGGCCGACCACAGCCGCTCACACACCTCGATCTGCGCCGCCCAGACCGCGTGCAGGTCTCGGTGGACGAGCGCGATCTCTGGATGAAGGTCGCGGTAGTGTGTCGGGTCGTCACCGCCACAGGGGAGCCTAGGCGGTATCTTCTTGAGATTCAGACGCTCGTACCAACCGTCGCAGCCGATCTCCGGCCAGGGGGTCATCTCTTACCTGAGCGGAAGTGCTTCGTGAGATAGGCGTCGAGGCTGGCCGCATCGTCGCCGCGCGCCTTCGCGCCCGTCAGCCAGGACGTCCCGTCGAACTGATAATGGGACCAGCGCCCCTTGGAGACCTGTACGCGGTCGAGGAGATGCGCCCCGTGCGCGAAGAAGGTGATGCTCGTGTTGAGCGTCATGGGCATCCGCACCCACCCGTGCGCTTCGAGCACTTCGAGATACGCCATCAGCATTGGGTTGGCTTTCCTCCCTCTGCGATGGTGGGTGCAATCGAGACGCCACTCCCCAAAGCGCCAAAGAGTTGCGGGGTTGCCAGAATTCTCCTGGCCTCGAAGGCATCACATCTGCGGGGTGGGCTTACGTCTTGTGGAGCCGGGCAGGGTCTAATACGTCATCAGGGCGCAAAGCGCACCGACAAACATACTCCCTACAGCGCGATCGACAGGCCCGCGTCCACGGTGAGGACGTGCCCGTTCACGTACGACGCGGCGTCCGAGGCGAGGAAAATCGCCGCCCCCACCAGCTCGTCGGGCCGGCCCCAGCGCCGCAAGGGGATGCGCCGGCTGAGCTCGGTGGCCTCGGGCCCGACGAAGAACTTCGCGTTCACCTCGGTGAGGAAGAACCCGGGCGCGATGGCGTTGGCGGTGATGCCCTTGGGGCCCAGCTCCACCGCCAGGGCACGCATCAGCGCGCCGAGCCCCCCCTTGGACGCGGTATAGGCGGGATCGCCCTGGAAGGACTGCGGGCCCACCATGGACGTGATGAAGATAAGTCGCCCGCGGCCGCGTCCTTCCATGTGACGGGCCGCGAGGCGCGAGACCTCGTAGGCGGCGACCAGATTGGTCTCGAGGAGCACGCGCAGGTCGCCCGCCGCGATCTCCCGGAAGGGGCGTCGGTCCCGGAGGGCCGCATTGTTGACCAGGCAGTCGATGCGCCCGTACCGCGCCAGCACAGCGTCGATGCCCGCGGCGGCGGCGGCGAGATCGGTGATGTCGAACGGGGCGGCGAAGGCGTTGGGGATCCCGGCGGCCGCGTCCTGCGCGAGGCGGGCGTCGCGGCCGTTGATGCCGACGAGGGCCCCTGCCGCCGCCATGCCGCGGGCCATCTCGAGGCCGAGGCCTCCGCGCGCCCCGGTGATCAGCACGACGCGGCTCTCGAGGGAGAAGCGCTCGAGGCCCTTGGGATCGGCCATTCAGCGGCCCGTCCCCGCGCGCGGCCCCTCGAAGAGGGCGGCGCGGTCCCTCACCGTCGGGTCGGGGTCGCGAGCACGTCGATTCCTGTGGCCAAGGTCGTGGTCGTGCAGACGGGCTTGATTGACATCGGCGTCCCCGGTTCCGATAATTCCGGCCAGCAGAAGGATACGTCACATGGTGAAAAACGCAAGGAGGGCGCCGTGGGCACGAGCATGACCAAGACCTTCCCCGTGTTCGACTGCGATAGCCACGTGGTGGAGCCGCCCGCGGTGTGGGACGAGTACGTGCCGGCGAAGGAGCGCGCCTGGGTGAAGACCCAGTTCTGCTTCCACACCGACAGCGACCTCCTGATGATCAACGGGCGGGTGGTGCCAGCGGCGCGCGAGCGCTCCAACGCCGCCGAGGTCGGCTGGGCGCGCTGGGACAAGAAGGAAGTGGGCCGCCTGACACCGGGCACCGCGGAGTGGAAGGCGAAATTCGGCCGCCTCCTCGGCTGCCGCGACCCCTACGCGCGCCTCCGCGACATGGACGCGCTCGGCACGGACCAGGTCATGCTGTTCCCCACCTGGTTCGTTCGGCTGGCCCTGCTGCGCGATCCGGGCGCGGCCGCCGTCCTTGCCCGCGCCTACAACGACTGGGTCCACGACTACTGTGCGGCCGACCGCGCGCGCCTGTACCCCTGCGCGGTGCTCCCGCTCCAGAGCGTCGAGGCCTCGATCGCGGAGCTCCGGCGCGTGGCCCAGCTCGGGTTCAAGGCGGCGGCGGTGCGCCCCTGCTTCTGGAACGGCCGCTACCCCACGCTCCCCGAGTTCGACCCCCTGTGGCGGGAATTCGAGGGGCTGGGCGTGGTGCTGGCCATGCACACCTTCCCCTCGCGGGAGGCCCTGACGCCGGATTGGGCGCAGCGCATGGCGCAGGCGCGGGGACACTCCGGTCAGGGGCTGCTGTTCACCGACGAGGCCGTCGTCTATTCACCGGGACAGTTCGTGTCGAACATCACCGCGGCGATGGACCCCGCCATCGACGCCTCCGAGACTCTGGGCTTCGTGATGGAGGCCATGACCTGGCTGACGGTGGTGGTGCAGACGGGCTGGCTGGAGAAGTTCCCGACCCTCAAGGCGGCGGTGCTGGAGTCGAACGCATCGTGGCTGCCCCTGGTGCTACAGCGCGCGTCGAACTTCTCCAACCTCTTCGCCTTCCAGCGCGGCAACCGGCCCCTTCGTGATCCTGTCGAGATCTTCCACGAGCGGTGCTTCATCGGGTTCGAGTCCGACGAGACCCTCGTGTATCGGCTGTGGGACGAGTTCAAGGACATCGCCATCTGGTCCTCGGACTATCCGCACCACGACGCCGAGGACGCCTGGGACGGGCTCCGCCACATGGCCGAGTGCGACGTGCCCGAGGACGCGCAGCGGAAGCTCCTGGGCGGGAACGCGCGGAGGCTTTACGGGATCGAGCCCCTGATGGTCGTGAAGGAGCGGGTGGAGCGCTACGAGCCGGCCATCCTTCCCTGGTAGCCCACGAGGGAAGCCGCCGAAGATACGGCGCTCACGCCCCGTCGCGCTCGACGATCTCGCGGAGCCGCTCCGGTGGCACCGCGATCTTCACGCCCGCCCGCTCCTCCTCGAGCAGCATGTAGACGCTCGAGTCGCGGTCGCCCCACCCGCGATTGAGCGCTTCCGTCATCTCGGCCAGCGCGAGATTGGCCAGGCGCATCGGCACTCCGACCTCCCGGCCCAGCTCGGTGGCGAGCGACACGTCCTTGTGCCCCAGCTTGAGCGCGAATGACGGCGGGTCGAACGTGCCGGGCAGGAACTTGTCCATGAGCCGGTCGAAGGTGCGCGCCCGCCCGCTGGCCCCCTGACGGACGGCCTGCCAGAGCAGCTCCGGCTCCACGCCGGCCTTGACGCCCATGCAGAAGACCTCGGCAAGCGCGGCGCGGATGGTGAAGCTCGCGCAGTTGTGCACCAGCTTGGCCACCGCGCCTGCCCCGATTGGGCCGACGTAGTACGGCTGGTCGCCCATGGTCTCGAGGAGCGGCCGGTGCCGTTCGAAGACCGTCTGCTCGCCGCCGACCCAGATCGCCAGCTTGCGCGACCGGGCTCCGGAAGGGCCGCCGCTCACCGGCGCGTCGAGGACGTCGACGCCGCGCTCCGCGAAGGCGGCGTGGAGCCGGCGCACCACCGCGGGCGAGTTGGTGGACAGATCGAAGAGCGCGCCGCCGCGGCGCATGCCGTGGATGAGCCCGTCGGCGCCCATGGCCACCGCCGACACCTCGGGCGGACCGGGAAGCGAGGTGAAGACGACGTCGGCCGCCTCCGCGACCGCGCGCGGCGTGTCCTTCCACACGGCCCCCTTCTCCACGTGCGGCGCGGCACTCTCGCGTCGCAGATCGTGGACGCCGAGGGCGTGCCCCGCCGCCTGGAGGTTCAGCGCCATGCTCCCGCCCATGAGACCCAGCCCGATGAACCCGACGTTCATGTGGTCCTCCTCGCCGCGCAGGATACCGCACGCGGGTCACGGGGTCTTGCGCAGGTTGCACGACCATGATGAACTCCTCCTCGAAAGGGGGGACTATGGACGAACGCCGACGCACTCCTCGTCTTCCCCTATCGTGGCCCACCAGCATCTGGACCGACGACGCGATCCTCGTCGGCCGCACCGTGGACGTGAGCGAGTTCGGGCTCTGCTTCGTGTCGGCGCCCACCACGGCGCTCAAGCTGGGGCAGTCGTACCGCGTCGAGCTCGTGGGGGCCAGCGGCGAGGCCATCGCCACCGTCGCCGAGGTCCGCCACATCAGCGCCCGTGGCGTCGGCCTGCAGACCCGCGATCGCGTCCTTCCCGCGGGCGTCGTCGTGGCACGCTGACCGGCATCGGCCTCCGGCTCCGCAAATCTTTCGCGCCTCCAGATTTCGACGCCCAAGCCTTCCGCCAGGGAGGGCATCAGCAAAGGTTGTAGGCCGGCCGGGCCGCCGGCGCGATGGGCACGCTCGGTCCGGCAAGCATTTCCAGCCGTTTCTCCACCGGGCGGCCGGCCCGGGCCCTGGCATTCCGATTGCTCCGTACCTGGCCAGGATGCACGGCACTGCTCCAGCGGAAGCAAGCAAGGCCAGACGCGAATCAGGCGCCCGGGCGGAGGCGCGCTCCAGGCATCCTTGGGCCGGCGCCGATCCTGGTCCCGACGGCCTCCACACCGTGCTCCTCGCTCATAGCGACCCCGAGGGGCTGCGCCCGCTCACCCAGGACACATGCGCCGCCCTCCTCACGGTTGCCGGCCGGACGCTCGCCGAGCTCGCCTTGGAATCGCTTCGCGCGGCCGGCATCCGCTCCGCGCTGATCGTGCTCGGGCCTCACGCCGAGCAGGTCGAGCGCCTGATCGGAACGGGAGAGCGGTGGGGGATCGCGCTCGACTTCCTCCGGGTTCCCGCCGACGAGCCGGAGGGAGCGATCCTCGCGCGGCTCGGCACCGAGCTCAACGGCGATGTCCTGGTGATCCGGTGCGACGTGCTGAGGAGTCCGGTCGTCGACCGCTTCCTCGCCGCCGCGCGCGCGCGCCCCGGGAAGTCGTCGTGGGCCGCGATCGGCGGCGTGCCCGCCGGCTTGGCGCTCGTCCGGCGGGAGGACACCGCGTGGCTGGACGTGCCGGGCACCGGGGGCCTCGCCGTCTGGGAGCAGGCGGGCCAGCGGATCCAGTTCCGTGACGCGACGCTGTGCCGGATGGAGACCGTCGCGGACTATCAGCGCGCGAACCTTCGGGTCTCCATGCCACGCGCCACGAACCGGATGGCTCCGGTGCCCCGCCCCGACCTCACGGAGCGCGCACGGCCGGCGGCTGAGGCGCCCGCCCGACCTGTTGGCCGTCGGATGGCGAAGTTCGACTACCTCGTCGCCCAGCATCTCGCCACGCGAGCGCAGCTCGCCCACGCCACCACGGAGGCCCGGCAGCGCCAGGTCAGCGTCGAGTCGGTCCTGCTCGAGCACCACGGCATCCGCGAGGCCGACCTGGCCGCCGCGCTCAGCCTCTACTACCGCTGCCCCTACGTCTCCCTCGACGAGCGGACTCTGCTCGCGCCCGAGCTCCTGTCGGGGCTGCAGCGGGGGAGGCTGCGGGCGGGCGCCTGGCTGCCGATCAAGAGCGTGGGTGACGTTGTCACCGTCGCGGTGGACGACCCGCACGACGTGCTCAAGGTCGACGCGATCGAGGCCGTGCTCCGGCCGCGCAAGGTCGCCCTGGTCGTGGCCGTCCGCGAGCGCATCCTGGCCGCGCTGGACGGAATGTCGGGGACCACGGGGCGGTCGGAGACGGTGGTCGGCATTCTCGGCGAGGTGGCGGCAGAGCCGATCGCGGAGGATGCGATCGAGGCCGGCCCAGGGGAGATCAGCGAGAACGACAGCATGGTGGTGCGGCTGGCCAACCAGATCATCCTCGACGCCCACCGGGCTCGCGCGTCCGACATCCACCTCGAGCCCCGCGGGTCCACCCGGGAGACGGCGATCCGCTTCCGCATCGACGGCACCTGCGTGGACTACCAGCGCATTCCCCCGGCGCTCCGGAACCCTCTCGTGGCGCGCCTCAAGATCATGGCCGGGCTCGACATCGCCGAGCGTCGAAAGCCCCAGGACGGGAAGATCCGGGTGCGCACGCCGGGCCGGAGCGACATCGAGCTCCGCGTGGCCACCGTGCCGACCGTGGGCGGCAACGAGGACGTGGTGCTCCGCCTCCTGGGCTCCTCGGGCCTCTTGTCCCTCGAGCACCTGGGCCTGAGCGACCGCAACCTCCGCGAGCTCAAGGCCATCGCGGAGAAGCCATACGGGCTCATCCTCTGCGTGGGCCCCACCGGCGCCGGCAAGACGACCTCGCTCCACGCCGTGCTGAGCCATCTCAACACGGGGAGCCGGAAGATCTGGACGGCCGAGGATCCCGTCGAGATCACCCAGGACGGGCTCCGGCAAGTGCAGGTGCGCCCCAAGATCGGCTACACCTTCGCCGCCGCCATGCGCGCCCTGCTGCGGGCGGACCCCGATATCATGATGGTCGGCGAGATGCGCGACCCGGAGACGGCGGGCCTCGCGGTGGAGGCCTCCATCACCGGCCACCTCGTGCTGAGCACGCTCCACACGAACAGCGCGGTGGAGACCGTCGTCCGGCTGCTGGACCTGGGCCTCAACCCCTACAATTTCGCCGACGCGCTCCTCGGCGTGCTCGCCCAGCGCCTCGTGAAGCGTCTGTGCCCCGACTGCCGGCGGCCCTACCATCCCACGCGCCGCGACTGGAACGAGCTGGCGGAGGCTTTCGGCGCCGAGGAGCTCGAGGCCCACGGGTACCGCTACACGGATGACCTCGAGCTGTTCGAAAGCCGGGGCTGCGAGCAGTGCGACGGCAAGGGATACCGCGAGCGGGTCGCCATCCACGAGCTCTTGATCGGCACCGACGCCATCAAGCGCCGCATGCAGAAGGGGGCGCGCGTGCCCCAGATCCTCGCCCGCGCCAAGCGCGAGGGCATGACCACGCTGGTGCAGGACGGCATCCTCAAGGCCCTGCAGGGCGTCACCGACTACCGACAGGTCAGGGCCGCCGCCATCCGCTGAGAGCGCCCCGCCGGGGCGTCGCCGTCAGGGCGTCAGTGCCGCGCGGGTGATCGCGTGCGTATCCTTGTTGTGCCACTCCGAGGCGGCGAAGGCCTCGTTGATCCGGTCGAGCGGGAATTTGTGGGAGAGAATGCGGTCCCAGGGGAAGCGGCTCTTGGTGCGGATGAGAAAGTCGAGCGCGCGCGGAATCACCCAGGGATCGTACTGGATCACTCCCACGATCTTCTTCGATCCCCAGACCAGGAGCGAGGGCTCCAGCTCGACCTTGGCGCCGCGACTGATGGTGCCGATCTCGAGGTAGGTCCCCCCCGAGCGCAGCATCTCGATGCCCTCGGGGATCACCGCCGGGAAGCCCACGAAGTCGCAGGCCACGTCGACTCCGACGCCGTCCGTCCACTGACGCACTTGCTTCACGCGGTCGCGCCGCTCCGGCATCTCCTTCAGGTTCAGCGTGTGGTCGGCGCCGAAGGCGCGGGCCAGCTCGAGGCGGCCGGGAATCTGATCCACCACGACGACCGTGGAGGCGCCCATGTCCTTGGCGACGGCGGCGGCCTGCACGCCCAGCCCGCCCGCGCCCTGGATGAGCACGCGGTCGCCCATCCGCACGCCCGCCACCCAGAGACCGTAGAGCACCTGCGACAGCGCGCAGTTCACCGGCGCGACCACGTCGTCGCTGAGCGCGTCCGGCACCTTGAAGAGGGCGCCGCCGGGGCGGAGGTAATAGTGGTCGGCGAAGGCGCCGTGCAGGTGCGGGAAGGTGGAGGGGCCGAGCGGGCGCTCGATCTTGTTGGGGCAGGCCGCGGGCTCCTTGTGCAGGCAGGCGTGGCACCGTCCGCACGGGTAGAAGTAGGTGTAGGCCACGCGGTCGCCTTCCTTGAGGGGCCGGCCCAGCGAGTCCGTCTTCACCTTGGCGCCGAGCCGCGCCACCGTGCCCGTCATCTCGTGGCCGAAGAGCCAGCCGTCCTCGGGGTACTTGAGGGGGGCGTCGCCGCGCCAGAAGTGGAGGTCGCTCCCGCAGATATTGGCCCGGGTCACGCGGATGAGAACGCCTTCCGGCTCCAGTTCGGGGATCGGGACCTCGCGCAGCTCGAAGGGCTTGCCGGGGCCGAAGAAGACGGCGGCTTTCGCGGTGGCCATGTCAGGCTCCTTGCTCCTTGCCCAGCTCGAAGGCGTCGTGGAGCGCCCGCACCGCGAGCTCGGTGTACTTGTCCTCGATGACGCAGGAGACGGCGATCTCGGAGGTCGAGATCATCTGGATGTTCACGCCCTCCCTGGAAAGGGTGGCGAACATGCGGGCCGCCACCCCGGCGTGGCTGCGCATCCCCACGCCCACGATGGAGATCTTCGCGACGCGGTCGTCGGTGGCGATCCCACCGGCGCCGACCTCCTTGGCCGCGTTGGCGAGCACCTGCTCGGCCCGGGCCCGATCCCCGCGCGGAAGGGTGAAGGAGATGTCGGTGTAGCCATCGCGGCTGATGTTCTGCACGATCATGTCCACCACGATGTTCTGGGTGCCGAGCGAGCCGAACACCCGTGAGGCGATGCCCGGCCGGTCCGGCACGCGCAGGATCGAGAGCTTCGCCTGGCCCCGATCGTGGGTGATCCCGGTGACCACCACGTCTTCCATGCCCTGATCCTCCTTGGTGACGAGCGTGCCCGGATCGGGCTTGAACGTGGAGCGGACGTGCACCGGCACGCCGTACTTCTTGGCGAACTCGACGGAGCGCGCCTGGAGCACCTTGGCCCCGAGCGCCGCCATCTCGAGCATCTCGTCGTAGGAGACACGCGCGAGCTTGCGGGCGTCGGGCACCACGTTGGGATCGGCGGTGTAGACGCCGTCCACGTCGGTGAAGATCTCGCAGACGTCCGCCTTGAGGGCGGCGGCCAGCGCCACCCCGGTGAGATCGGAGCCGCCGCGGCCGAGGGTGGTGATTTCGCCCCCCTCGGTGGTGCCCTGGAAGCCGGCCACGACGACTACCTTCCCGTCGGCGAGGGCGGCCCCGATGCGCTCGGCGGTGATGCGCTTGATGCGGGCTCGAGTATGCGCCTCGTCGGTCACCAGGCCGACCTGCGGACCCGTGAACGAGCAGGCGGGGTGTCCGAGCGACTGGAGCGCCATGGCGAGAAGGCCGATGGTGACCTGCTCGCCGGAGGCGAGCAGCATGTCCATCTCACGGGGGTCGGGGGTAGAGGTGATGGCGCCGGCGAGCGCGAGGAGGGCGTCGGTGGTCTTGCCCATCGCAGACACCACCACGACCAGGCGGTAGCCCTGGCGCGCGGCCTCGGCCACGCGTCGCGCCACGTTCTTGATCTTCTCGGGGTCGGCGACGGACGAGCCGCCATACTTCTGCACGATGAGCTGGCCCATGAGGCAGCCAATTTAGCACAGCGAGCGCGGCCGGGGGGCGGGGCACTCGCTTGCTCAGTACAGCAGTCGCCGCGAGCGCCCCGCCCCCCGGC
>JBKPDT010000131.1:0-5832 GCA_046728035.1 Candidatus Methylomirabilota bacterium
CTCGAGACGGTCCAGGCGCCCGTCGACGAGCGCGGCGGCATTGAGTGCGCCCGCCGACGAGCCGGCGGCGAGCCGGATCGGCACCCCGCGCGCCGCCAGGGCCAGCGCCACGCCGGCCTCGTAGGCGCCCTTGGCGCCGCCACCCGATAGCACCAGCGCGGCGGGCGCGTCCGGCCCCAGTGCCGAGGGCGAACAGGCGGCACCGGCGGGGGCCGCACCACGCCCGAGCATCACGATCAGCACCGCGACCAGGAACCGTAGTCGAAGCCGTCCCATCCCGCTATCCTCCCTCGGGGCTTTCCGCGTATTCTCTTCGCCATGACGCCTTCCGAGACCGACTGGACCGCCTTCGACCGTCTCCGCCATTCGCGCCGTCGTGAGCAGGTGGCGGGCTTCATCGAATTCCTGCGTCACGACAGCGTGAGCCAGGAGCCCGCGCGCGTGCGCGCCTGCGGCGACTGGCTGGCCCGGCGCATGGCGGGCCTGGGCCTCGAGCCCCGCGTGCTCGAGACGGGCGGCAATCCCGCCGTCTTCGGCGAGCGGCGCGTGCCCGGCGCTCGCCGCACCCTCCTCATCTACTGCCACTTCGACACCAAGCCCATACCCCTCCACGGCTGGCTCCAGCCCTCGCCGATCGAGCCGGTGTTCCGGGCCAGCCTCGCCGAGTCCGGGGCGCCCATCGTCCCCTTCGACTCGGTGGCGACGGACGCCCTCGGCGACCATCGCCTCTACGCGCGCGGAGCCTCCGACGACAAGGGCCCTATCTGGGCCCACCTGGAGGCGCTGTCCTGCATGGACGCGGCGGGCCTGGCCTCTCGGGTGAACGTGAAGTTCATCTTCGACGGCGAGGAGGAGATCGGCAGCCCCTTCTTCGGACCCTTCACCGAGAAGCACCGCGACCTCCTCGCCGCCGACCTCGTGCTCGTCACCGACGGGCCCAAGCACGAGAGCGGACGCCCCACCGTGTCCGGGGGCGCCCGCGGCAACATGAAGCTCGAGCTGGAGATCGAGGCGGCCCGGCGCGACGTGCACTCCGGCAACTTCGTGGTCCCGAACGCGGCCTGGCGGCTCAACGGGCTCCTGTCTTCCATGGCCGCGCCCGACGGCACGCCGCTCATCGAGGGGCTGGAGGACGATGTGGTGCTGCCCACCGCCGCGGAGCGCGCCATGATGACTGAGATCCCGGTGGACTTCGGCTCGCTCGAGCGCGACCTCGGCGTCAGGCCGCCCGCCGACCTGCTCGACCGGCTCATGTTCCACCCTACCCTGACCATCCGGGGTCTGCATTCCGGCTTCCTGGGCAAGGAAGCGAACACCATCATTCCTCACCGCGCCACCGTGCTCCTCGACGTGCGGCTGGTGAAGAACCAGACCGTCGAGCGCGTGTACCGGCGCATCCTCGAGCACATCCGCGCCCAGGGGTTCACCGTGCTCGAGTCGCCGGACGAGCCGCTGCCCGACGCCCTGCGCGGGCGGGCGGTGCGCGTGGTCGGCAAGGGTGGCTACGATCCCGCGAAAACGCCGCTGGACCTGCCGGTATGCCGTGAGGTCATCGCCGCCGTCGAGCGGGCGCACGGCGGGGAGCGCGCGCTCCTGCTGCCCACCCTGGGCGGCAGCGTGCCGCTCTTCGCGTTCACCGACATCCTGAAGCTTCCGACCCTCGTGGTCCCCTACGCCAATGCCAACAACCGGCAGCACAGCCCCAACGAGCACCTCAAGCTGGACCACCTCTTCCAGGGGATCCGGACGACGGCAGGACTGCTTCGCGATCTCGGTTAGCCTCGAGCCAGGCCTGGGCCTCGGCGCGGAGGCGCTCGCGCTCCCCGTCGGGAAGCCCCGCCGGGTCGAAGCGGTAGCGATAGTGCAGGGCAACGAGATCGTCGAGCTCCCGGCGGGACTGCGCGACCGGCGGCAGATCGCCCACGCGGTCGAGCCACACCATCGGCGGCTCGGCCGGGCGCCGGCCCAGGCCGAGCGCGCCGAGCCGCTCCTCCACCGCGTAGAACTCGGAATCGTCTCCCACCCGCGCGCGCGCCACCTCCCCGACGACCCGTCCCCCGCCCGCGCGCCGCTGGCGGCGGCGGAAGAAGAGCCGCCAGACGAGGATCAAGGTCAGCGGGATGAGGAGCCATCCGAGCCAGGCCGTGACCCCGGCGCGCCGCTCGCCGTAGCGCCAGCGATTGAAGGCATGACCGGCCCAGGCGAAGAGATCCGACACGGGCTGCCAGAGTGACGCCTGCTGGCCCTCCACCTCGCTCCATCCCGGCGGCGTCGTGTCCACGTCGCGCCAGGCGCCGTTCACCCACACCAGCGCCCAGGAATGGGCGTGGCGGGCGCGCACCACCCAGGCGCCTTCGAGGGGGCTCCACTCCTGGACGGAGTAGCCCGTCGCGTAGCGGGTGGGGATGCCCGCCGCGCGCAGCAGCAGCACGGTGGCGGTGGCGAAGTACTCGCAGTGGCCCGCGCGCGAGCGGCGCAGGAAGTCCTCGAGCGCCGAGACCTCGCCCTCGGGCGCCGGGCGGTAGAGCGAGTAGCGGAAGCGCTCGCGGAAGTAGGCGCGCACGGTGGCCACCGCCTCCTCGGGCGACTTGTCGCGCAGCCCGAGGTCGCGCGCCACGGAGTTGGCCAGCGCGCCGTCCGGGATGGGCATGGAGAGGTCGCCGTCGTCCGGCATGTCGTCCAGGACGGAGCGCGCGCCGGACTGCACCGTATAGGTCACCAGCCCCAGTCCCTCGTCCACCTTCACCGCGCCGAGACGGTTCCGCTCGACCCGCACCACGGTGAGCCGATCGATCTCGAAGGCGTCCGCGGGCAGCGCGAGCACGCCGCGCCCGCGGCGGAGTGATGCGGAGACGGTGACGCGCGACCGGGCGGGGCCGCCCGGTCCAAGGCGCCAGGTAGTGCCGTCGGACTCGGGCAGCACCGGGCTGAAGCTCGCGTCCAGGGCCAACCAGGACGGCATGGCGAAGACATTGTACGTGGCCTCGCGCAGGAGAAGGGGCATCCGCGCCCCCGGCCCCGGGTCCACGCGCAGGACGATGCGGTCGGAGAGCTTGAGTCGGCCGATGGAGCCGATCGCGGTGCTGCTCCGGAAGGGATCGGTGTCGCGTCGCATCCACTCCGCGAGCCATTCGAGCGCCACCGCCTCCACCGCGCGCTGGGCGCGGTGCAGCCCCAGTTGCCCCGCCCAGCCCACCGCCGCCACCAGGACCAGCATGGCCGCCCACAGCGCCGGCCGGACCCCGCGCGCCCGTACCGTCCACAGCGCGACCGCGGTCAGGGCGATGGCGCCCACGTAGAACCCCTCGCCGCGGACATTGGCCGCGCTCGCGGCGAGGATGCAGATCACGAAGTAGGGATAACGAAGATCGAGCGTGCTGATGGCGGGCGTCCCATCGGCGTCGGCCTTCTTCCGCTGGCTCCAGAGGAAGATGCGCACGTCGACGCCGGGCGAGGTGCTGTAGACCTGCGCCACGATGAGCGGCAGGACGACGAGCGGCAGCCACTGGAAAATCAGCGTGAGCACGCGAGGCGCGTCGGTGGTGGCTCCGAGATAGATAACGAGGCCGGCGAAGATGAGCGCGCAGAGATCGGAGACGCGGTTGAAGTCCGAGCGCGCGAGATCCCAGCGCCAGGGCACCAGGCGCGCGCCCTCGAGCAGCGCGGCCATGAAGCACGCTGCCGGCCAGAGCCCGGTCTGCCAGCCCCAGAACATCAGCGCCGCCGCCAAGAGCAGCGGAGGTGGCGCCATATAACTCATAGCCGGGCGAGGCCCTCGGCGATCCGGCCGACGACGAGGCGGTGCGGGCCGAGCGTCGGATCGCCGAAACCTTCCGCGGCGGGGGCGTCGGCGGCCGCGATGACGAGGGTGAGCGTCGGCACCCCGGCGCCGCGCAGCGCCTCCACGAAGGCGCGGCGCTCGGCGTCCCACTCGAGGAGGACCATGATCGCGCCCGACAGCTCCCCGTGGCGCTCGAGCACGGCATTGCGGAGCGCGGTGAAGGGCCTGCCCGAACAGGGCTCGACGCCCGCCAGCACTTCCAGCATGCGATCGGCGTGGGCAAGGCCGCGCCCGGCGGTGAAGCAGTACGCCTCGGGGCCCACGAACATGAGGTCGAGGAGGGAGTCCTGGCTCGGGATGGCGACCGCGAACGAGGCCGCCACCGACACCGCCTCCTCGAAGACCTCGGGCGACCCGGGCCGCCCGAACGTGTCGAGCACGAGGGCATGCCGGACGAAGAACTCGTCCTGATATTCCTTCACGATGGGCTTGCCCGCCCGCGCCCAGCTCCGCCAGTGGATGCGGCGCAGGGGATCGCCGGGGCGGTAGTCGCGCAGCGACGCGAACTCCTCCGAGTCGCCCACCGAGGCGGCCAGGGCCACGCCGCCCCGCTGGTACTTGCGCGTGCCGGGCAGGTCCAGGTCGGGAACGGGATAGCGCTTCGGCAGGATGAGGAGCGACTGCGGCGCGGGGACGCGGACGAAGCCGCGGAAGAGGCCGAAGGGATCGGTGCGGGCGAGCGTCACGCCGACAAGTCGGAGGCGCCCGCGGCGGAGAGGGAGCGCCTCCACGCGTACCTCGGCCTCGCCGCCCGGCAGGAGCGCGGGCACGGGACGCTCGGCGAGCGTGGCGCCGCGGCGCCGCTCGATGAGCCACATCCAGCGCGGATAGCCCACCGTGCGGTCGAACCAGTTGCGACGCTCCTCGCCCGGCTCGCGCGCGGCGAGGAACTCGGCGAGCGAGGGCCGGGGATCCTCGGTGTCCTCCAGCAGCGTCAGGCCGTCCTGGGCGCCCCGTCCCTCGTTCCGCACGATCACCCGGTAGGTCAGACGCTCGCCCGCGGTCCCGAACCGCGGCACCGCGCGCTGCACGCGGAATCGGCCGCGGAAGGTCAGGCTGGCGAGGAGCGCGCCCGCGAGGAGCGCCACCAGGAAGGCGAAGGCCTGATAGGCGAGCGTGCGGTTGGTGTCGAGCCCCACCACCGAGGCGGCGAGGACGCCGCCGAGGGCGAGATGGCCCGCGCGCGTGAAGCGCCGCGCGAGCCATTGCTGGACCACCCAGGTCCACCGGAACGCGCGGAAGAGAAGCCGCCGCATGCCGCGCCCCGTCCGCGGCTAGGCGGGCACCGGCAGCGTCTTGACGATCTCCTCCACGATGCCCTGCGCGGTAACACCGGTGAAGCGCGCCTGGGAGTCCACCACCATGCGATGCGCGATGACGGGCAGGGCGATCTCCTGCACGTGCTCCGGCGTGACGAAGGCGCCGCCGTCGAGGAGGGCCAGGGCCTGGGCGGCCTTCATGAGGGCGAGCGAGGCGCGCGGGCTCGCGCCGAGCGAGACGCCGGCGGCGGTGCGGGTGGCCTGCACGAGATCCACGACGTAGCGCTTCAGCTCGGCGCTGATGCGCACCTCGCCGACCTGCCGCCGGAGGGCGACCACGTCCTCGATGGACACGCAGGGGCCGATGCCATCGATGGGGTGTCCCCGCTCCTGATCGGAGAGGATGGCGACCTCGTCGTCCGGCAGCACGTAGCCCAGGCCGAACTGTAGCGCGAACCGGTCCATCTGCGCTTCCGGCAATGGATAGGTCCCGCGGAACTCGACCGGGTTCTCGGTGGCGATGACGAAGAAGAGCGACTCGAGCCGGTGGGTCGTCCCGTCCACGCTGATCTGCCCTTCTCCCATCGCCTCGAGCAGCGCGGACTGGGTGCGCGGCGACGCGCGGTTGATCTCGTCGGCGAGGAGCACGTTGGTGAAGATGGGGCCGCGGTGGAAGTGGAAGGCCTGGTCCCGCTGGTCGAAGATCGACACGCCCAGGATGTCCGAGGGCAG
>JBKPDT010000132.1:0-4340 GCA_046728035.1 Candidatus Methylomirabilota bacterium
GCGGCCATCGCCATCCTCGCGGTGACCCGGATCGGCGCCATCTACGCCCCGTGCTTCTCCGGCTACGGCGCCCAGGCGGTGGCCTCACGCCTGCAGGGCTGCGGCGCCAAGGCCCTCATCACCGCCGACGGCTTCTACCGCCGCGGCAGGATCGTGGCGATGAAGCAGACGGCGGACGAGGCGGTAGCCACCTCGCCCACGGTGAAGCACGTCATCGTGCAGCGCCGGCTCGACGGCGGCGGGTCCGGCCCCATCCAATGGACGCGGGGACGGGATCACTGGTGGCACGAGGAGGTGGGGAAGGAATCCGCGGAGTGCCTGGCGCTCCCGGTGGCCGCCGATCACCCCGCCCTCATCATCTACACCTCGGGGACCACGGGCGCGCCCAAGGGCACCGTGCTCACCCACGGCGGCTTCGGGATCAAGAACGCCCACGACTTCGCCTACTGCATGGACATCGGCGTGGGCGACCGCGTCTTCTGGGTCACCGACCTCGGCTGGCTCATGGGCCCCATGCTGATCACGGGCTCGCTCCTGCTGGGCGCCACCGCCATCCTCTTCGAGGGCACGCCCGACTACCCGCAGCCCGATCGGCTGTGGGCGCTCATCGAGCGGCAGCGGGCCACCCACCTGGGCATCTCACCCACCGCGGTGCGCGCGCTGATGCCGCATGGCGACGAGTGGGTCAAGAAGCACGATCGCTCCTCTCTCCGCATCGTGGCCTCCACGGGCGAGCCGTGGAACCCCGAACCCTATCGCTGGCTCTTCGATGCGATCGGGGCAGGGCGGGTGCCCATCATCAACTACACCGGCGGTACCGAGATCTCCGGCGGCATCCTCTCCTGCTTCCCCAACGCGCCCATCAAGCCCTGCTCCTTCGCCGGCCCCATCCCCGGCATGGCCGCCGAGGTCTTCGGCGACGACGGGCGGCCGGTGCGCCAGGAGGTGGGCGAGCTGGTCATCACGCGCCCGTGGCCGGGCATGACCAAGGGCTTCTGGCAGGATGCCGCGCGCTACGAGGAGACGTACTGGTCGCGGTGGCCCGACGTGTGGACGCACGGCGACTGGGCCTACGTGGACGAGGACGGCTTCTGGTTCATCCACGGCCGCTCCGACGATACGCTGAAGATCGCCGGCAAGCGCGTGGGGCCGGCCGAGGTGGAGTCGGTGCTGGTGGGCCATCCCGCCGTCGCCGAGGCCGCCGCCATCGGTATCCCGCACGACATCAAGGGCGAGACGGTGGTCTGTTTCGCCGTGCTCCGTCCGGGGCAGACGCCGTCGGAGCCGCTGCGCGCCGAGCTCACCGAGCGCGTGGTACAGCACATGGGCAAGGCCATCAAGCCCGAGCGCGTGCTCTTCGCGCGGGAGCTGCCCAAGACCCGGAGCGCCAAGATCATGCGCCGGGTGATCCGGGCGACCTATCTGGGCAAGGAGCCGGGTGATCTCTCCTCGCTGGACAATCCCGGCGGCGTGAAGGCGATCGGCGAGGCGGTGTAGCAGCAGGCGCGGAAGTCCGACAAGCGCCAGTGTCCCGCTAGAGCCCGAGGTAGGCGCGCTTGAGCCGCTCGTCGCCGAGCAGCTCGCGAGCGGGACCGTCCAGGACGAGCTTGCCGGACTCGAGCACGCAGGCGCGATGGGCGAGGCTCAGCGCCTGGCGGACGTTCTGCTCGACGAGGAGCACGGTCACGCCGTCGGCGTTGATCTTCTTCACCGTCTCGAAGATCCGCGCCACCAGCAGGGGCGCCAGCCCGAGGGTAGGCTCGTCCAGCATGAGGAGGCGCGGACGCGCCATGAGGGCCCGTCCGATCGCGCACATCTGCTGCTCGCCGCCGGACAGCGAGCCGGCGAGCTGCCCCTTCCGCTCTTCCAGCACGGGGAAGAGCCCGTAGACGTAGGCGAGGGTCTTGGTCTGCTCGGCGCGCGCCCGCTCGGTGTGCGAGCCGAGGATGAGGTTTTCCACCACCGTCATGAAGGGGAAGAGCCGGCGACCTTCGGGCACCTGCACGATGCCCAGCTCCACGCGACGGTGGGCGGGGGCTTGCGCGAGATCGCGGTCGCCGAAGGTCACGCGCCCGTGGCGGGGTGCCATGAGCCCCGACACGACGCGGAGCGAGGTGGTCTTGCCCGCCGCGTTGGCGCCGACCAGGGCCAGGATCTCGCCCTCGCGCACCTCGAAGGAGACGCCGAAGAGGGCCTGGAGGTCGCCGTAGAAGGCGTCCACCCCCTCAAGCCTCAGCAAGCACGAACTCCTCGCCCAGATAGGCGTCCACCACCCGTCGATCCTGGGTGATCTCCTGCGGCGTCCCCTCGGCGATCTTCTCGCCATGGTGGAGCACGGCGATGCGCTGGGCCAGCCGCATCATCGCCGCCATGATGTGCTCGATGATGACGAGGGACAGGCCGTCGGCGTGCAGGCGCCGGATGAGGGTGATGATCCCCCCCAGCTCCGTCGGGTTCAGCCCCGCCATCACTTCATCGAGTAGAAGCAGACGCGGTTTCGTGGCCAGGGCGCGGGCCACCTCCAGCCGCTTGCGCAGCCCGATGGGCAGGCCCTTGGCGCGGGCGGCCGCGTGCGAGGCGAGCCCGCAGATCTCGATCACGCGCTCGGCCTCCTGCCGCGCCTCGCGCACGTGGCGGAGCCGGGTCAGCGCGCCGATCGTCACGTTGTCGAGCACGGAGAGGTTGCCGAAGGGCTTGACGATCTGGAAGGTGCGGGTGAGACCGAGCCGGCAGATGGCGTGCGGCGGCAGCCCCGTCACGTCGCGGCCGTCGTAGACGACACGGCCCACGTCCGGCCGGTAGTAGCCCGAGATCATGTGGAAGAGGGTGGTCTTGCCGGCGCCGTTGGGCCCGATGATGCCGAGGAGATCGCCCTCGCGCACCTCGAGCGAGACCTCGCGCACGGCGGTGAGCCCGCCGAAGCGCTTGGTCACGCCCTGGAGGCTAAGCACTGGCCCACCTCGCGCGAAGGCGTTCAGCGAGGCCGGTCAGGCCCTCGGGGGCGAAGCGGACGACCAGGATGAGCACGGCGCCGTAGATGATGAGGTAGATGCCGGTATAGCCGCTGGTGGCGCCCGAGAAGGTCGCGCGCAGATAGGTCTCCAGCGAGGTGATGAGGATGGAGCCGAGGAAGGGGCCCAGGGCGGTCCCGGTCCCTCCGATGATCGTGTTGAGCGCGAATCGGACGGACAGGTCCACCGAGAACACGTAGAAGGCGTCGACGAAGCCGACGTACTGGGCCCAGAGGGTGCCACAGATCGAGGTCAGCGCGGCGCTGAGCGCGACCGCTCCCACCTTGAGTCGGCGGCTCGCGATGCCCAGCGCTTCGGCGGCGTCCTCATCCTCGCGCACTCCCGCGAGCTGGTAGCCCACTCGCGATCGCTCGAGGTAGATTCCGATGGCGTAGTAGAGCAGGCACACCGCCAGCGCCATGTACAGCCATGCCACATGGCCGAGGCCGAGCGTCCAGAAGCCGGGACGGAACGGCACCGGGATGCCCTCCGAGCCCGAGGTGAAGCCGCGCCAGCGGCTCGCCGCGATCAGGAGCACCTGCGAGAAGGCGATGGTGGCGAGGGCGAAATACGGGCCCTTGAGGCGATTGCTGAGGTAACCGATGACGAGGCCGGCGGCGAGGGAGATCGCGACGCCCACCAGCATGCCGAGCCATGGGCTCGCGTTGAACCGGCTGCCCGCGAGCGCGGCCGCGTAGGCCCCGATCCCGAAGAACGAGGCGTGCCCGATGGAGACCTGTCCCGCATAGCCGCCCGCCACGTTCCAGGCCGCGGAGAGCGCGCCCCACAGGAGGATGAGGACGACGGAGTCGAGGAAGTAGTTGTCGCGTGAGACCAGCGGGACGAGGGCAGCGGCCCCGAAGACGGCCAGGGCCGCCGCGTGGCGGCGCAGCGCGGAGGGCATCAGACGCCGAGCGTCTCGGCGCCGCGCTGGCCGAAGAGGCCGGCGGGACGGAACACGAGGACGGCGATGAAGAGCACGAAGTAGAAGATCTCCTTCCACGCGGTCCCGAGGAAGTAGGACCCGATCACCTCGACCGCGGCCACGATGAGGCTGCCGATCATGGCCCCCACCATGTCGCCGAGGCCGCCCAGGACCACCACCACGTAGGACAACAGCACGAACTGTAGCCCCGCCGTCGGGTACACCTGGTAGAGCGGTGAAATGAGGACGCCCGCCGCCCCCACGCAGGCGATGCCGATGGCGAAGGTGAGGCGGTAGACCTTGTCGGTGTCGATGCCCATGAGGGTGGCGGCGTCTCGGTCCTGGGCGGTGGCCCGCATCACGCGGCCGGTGTGCGTCCACTTCATGAAGGCGAAGAGCGCCAC
>JBKPDT010000133.1:0-5816 GCA_046728035.1 Candidatus Methylomirabilota bacterium
CCGCGGGCTCGCTCCCCGCCCCGTCGCGCGCGAGCTCTCGAGCGGGGGGAGCAGGAGCCGCGCTGGGCGCTCGCCCTTCATCACCGCGCGGCCCTCCTCGGTGAGCACGACCACGGGCCGGTCGCCGCCGGTGAAGCTCACCCAGCCCGCCGCCACGCAGCGACGGAGCACGGCGAGGAGCCATCCTTCCGCGTGCTCGCGGAGGTTGCCGTACGTCGGGACGCGGGTGAGGCCGGCCTGCTCGAGCCGGGGATCCGCCTCGCCGTGGATCAGCTTCACGACGGTGCCCAGACCGAAGCGACCGTGGACACGGGCGACACCGGACAGGGCCTTGCGGACGATCAGCGAGGCCGCCTCGGGGTCGTGGTCGGTCGCGCCCGCCGCGCCGGCGTCGGCGAGGGCCATGCACACGTCGCAGCGCCCGCAGCCGTGGAGCGCCTCCGCCTCGTCGCCGAAGTAGCGCAGGATGGCGTCGTGGCGGCAGGAGCCGCCCTCGGCCCAGCGCACGAGCTCGAGGAAGAGGCCCCACTTGTGCTCGACGACCTCCGGCGCGGGCGGCGGTCCACCCTCGCTCCCGCGCTCGAGCAGCGCGCGACGAAGCGGCAGATCTCGGGCCGAGATGAGGAGGAGGCCCACCGCGGGAGCGCCGTCGCGGCCGGCGCGGCCCACCTCCTGGTAGTACGCCTCGATGGAGCCCGGCGGCGCCAGGTGGATCACCGCGCGCACGTCGGGGCGGTCGATCCCCATGCCGAAGGCATTGGTGGCGACGACGACCTCGGCCACACCGCCCGCGAATGCCCGCTGCGCGCGCTCGCGCGCGGCGCCGCTGAGTCCCGCGTGATAGACCTCGGCGCGCCAGCCCAGCGCCCCGAGCCGCGCGGCTTCCTCCTCGGCACTCTTCCGCGTCGGCGCGTACACGATGGCGGTGCCGCGACCCGCGCGCGGCCGTCCGAGGGTCTCGGCAAGGACGCCGTCCACGAGTCGGGTCCGCTCGCGCCCTCCGCTCACCGGGGCCGCGCGCAACCCCAGGTTGGGCCGGGCGAAACCCCGGACGAGCTGGCGCGTGTCGGCGGGGAGCCCGAGCCGCGCGAGGATCTCGTCGCGCACCACCGGAGTCGCCGTCGCGGTGCACGCCAGCGCGGCCGCCCGCGGCAGCTCGGCGAGAAGCCCGCCGATCTCGAGGTACTCCGGCCGGAAGTCATGGCCCCATTCGCTGATGCAGTGGGCCTCGTCCACCGCCACGAGCGGGCAGTCCAGATCCCGGGCGAGCGCGCGGAACCCGGGGAAGGCCAGGCGCTCCGGCGCGACGTAGGCGATCCGGAACGCGCCCGTCGCGAGCCGCCGCATGCGCGCGCGCAGCTCGTCGGGCGACAGCGTGGCCGCCAGGTACGTCGCGTCGATCCCGCGCGCGGTGAGGGCCGCGACCTGGTCATGCATGAGGGAGACCAGCGGCGAGATGACCAGGCTGGTACCGGGCAGGAGGCTGGCCGGGAGCTGGTAGGTGAGACTCTTGCCGCCCCCGGTGGGGGCGACGAGCAGGAGGCGGCCGTCGGCGAGGAGGATATCGATGGCCTCGCGCTGCCCGGGACGGAACTCGACGTAGCCGAGACGGGCGAGCCCGGCGGACAGATCGAGCGCGGCGGCCGACGCACGGACAAAGGGCGCGGGCGCCGCCCTCGACATCAGCCTACTTCGCGTACCGCTTGCTCCACTCGGCGAGGATCCGGTCGCGGTTCTTCGCCGACCAGTCGAAGTCGTTGGGGTACACCACCTTGCTGATGTCCTTGGGCAGGCCCTCGGGCACCGGGAAGCCGGCCACGCCCACTGCGGCGAAGTACTTGGCGTAGAGCGCCATGGCCTCGTCGCTTATCGCCCAATCCAGGAACTGCTTGGCCGCGGGGTTCTTCGCGCCCTTCTTGGTGAGGGCGTTGGCCTCCATCTCGTAGCCCGCGCCCTCCTTTGGCAGCACCATGTCGACCGGGCTCCCCTTCTTCTTCATCTCCAGCGCGACGTACTCAAAAGAGACGCCCACCGCTCGCTCGCCGGCCGCCGCGTCCTTGCAGGGCTTGGAGCCAGACTTGGTGTACTCCGCGATGTTGACATTGAGGGCATCGAGATATTTCCACCCTTCGGCCTCGCCCATGCGCTGGAGGATGGAGGCGACGGAGAGATACCCCGTCCCCGAGCTGGCCGGGTTCGGCATCACCACGTGGCCCTTGTACACGGGCTTGGTGAGGTCGGCCCAGGATTCCGGCTTGGGCAGATTGTTCTTCTTCCCCACGTCGGTGTTGTAGCAGAAGGCGGACATGAAGATGTCGATCCCCACCCAGGCGGGCGGGTTGGACTTGTCGCGGAAGAGCGGCTGGATGCGCTCGAGGCCCTTGGGCGCGTAGGGCTCGAGGAGGCCCGCGTTCTTGAAGATGAGCTGATTGGTCGCCCCCACGCCCCAGATCACCTCGGCCTGCATGTTGTCCTTCTCGGCCATGAACCGGGCCGAGATGTCCCCGGTGGACAGGCGCAGGATCTTGACGTCCAGGTTCGGATGGGTCTTCCCGAGCGCCTTCATGTAGTCCGTGATCTGCTCGTTCTCGATGGCGGTGTACACCACCACCGTCTGCTTCTGGGCGAGGGCGGGGGTCGCGATGAGCGCGGCGAGAGCGACCGCGAGCAGGGCGGCGAACCACGTGCGGCGCGTCAGCATACGTGCCTCCTTGGGCGGGTCCGGTTGGGGCTGCCAGAGACTACCATACCCGTCATGTGTTACTGGGCCATGAAGCCGCCGTCCACGATCATCTCGGCGCCCGTCATGAACCCGGACTCGTCGGAGGCGAGGAAGAGGGCGGCGTTGGCGATGTCGCGGGGCTGGCCGATGCGGCCCAGAGGGATGCCCGTCTTGAACTCGGCCCGCAGCTCGTCGGTGAGATAGGGGGCCTGCAGCGGCGTCTCGACGATGCCCGGATGGATGACGTTGGAGCGGATATTGTCCCTGGCAAACTGGATGGCGAGCGACTTGTTGAGGGAGATCAGCGCGCCCTTGGCCGCGGTGTAGGCGTCCTGGGCGCGGGTGAAGCCGGCCAGGGCGGAGACCGAGCCCACCAAGATGATGGAGCCCCCGCCGGCAGCGCGCAGGTGCGGGATCCCGTACTTGGTCACCCAGAACACCGACTTGAGATTGATCGCCATCACGCGGTCCCACTGGGCGCCGTCGGTCTCGAGCACCGAGCGGTCCTTGTCCTTCCAGAGGACGCCGGCATTGTTGTAGAGGACGTGCAGGGCCCCGAAAGCCCGCACGCCCTGGTCCACCATTCGTTTGACGTCGTCTTCGAGGGCGACGTCGCCTACCGCCGCCAGGGCCTTGCCGCCGGCCTTCTCGACGAGCGCCACCGTCTCCCTGGCGGCCTGCTCGTTGATGTCGCACACCACGATGCGCGCGCCCTCCTCCGCGAAGAGCACCGAGGCCTCGCGCCCCATGCCCATCCCCGCCCCGGTGATGAGCGCCACCTTCCCGTTCAAGCGCCCTGGCATGTCAGAGCTTCTCCGTAGGGCTACCGTCCCGTCGCTCCGCGACGGGGCTATATGATCTACGGTCGTCGCGAGCGACGACCTCTGTACGGTGGCTTCGCATTTCTTAGATGCGCTCGAACTGCCGGATCAGCTCCCAGTCGGTGACGACCTGGTCAAAGGCCTGCTGCTCGAGCTGCCCGAGCCGCAGGTAGTGCTCGACCACCCGGGCGCCGAAGGCCTCGCGGGCCACACGGGAGCGCTCCAGCGTGTCGAGGGCGTCGCGGAAGGTCTTCGGCACCTGGGTGAGCCGCGGGTCCTCGTAGGCATTGCCGGCATAGGGCTTCGGCCCCTTGAGCCGCTTGTCGATGCCGTGAAGACCCGCCGCGATGGTGGCGGCGAAGGCCAGGTAGGGGTTGGCGTCGGCGCCGGGGATGCGATTCTCCACGCGAAAGCCCGATCCCTCCCCGCAGATCCGGAACCCGCAGGTGCGGTTGTCCCAGCCCGCGGCAATGCGCGTGGGCGCGAAGGAGCCGGCCTGGTAGCGCTTGTAGGAGTTCACGGTGGGGGCGTAGAGGAGGGCGAAGTCCCGCGCCATCGCCATCTGTCCGGCGAGCCAGTGCTGGAACAGCGCCGTCCCCTGACGATCGCGGCCCGCGAAGAGGCCCTTGCCGGTCCGCTTGTCCCAGAGCGAGGAGTGGATGTGGCACGAGGAGCCCGCCGCCCCCATGTCGTACTTCGCCATGAAGGTGACGGAGACACCCTGCTGCCAGGCGATCTCCTTGACGCCGTGCTTGTAGAGCGCGTGCCGGTCCGCCATCTCCAGCGCGGGCGCGTGGCGGAGGTTGATCTCCTCCTGCCCCTTCCCCCACTCGCCCTTCGAGAACTCCACCGGGACGCCCGCCCCCTCCATGCCGTTTCGGATGGCCTGGACCAGCCCTTCCTCCTTGCTGGTCTGGAGCACGTGGTAATCCTCGAGGTAGTTCGACACCGGCGTGAGCCCGTGGTAGCGCTTGGCCCGCGCCTCGTCGAAGGACTCGCGGAAGAGGTAGAGCTCGAGCTCGGAGGCCGTCTCGACGACGTAGCCGGCCTTGGCCGCCCGCTCGACCTGCCGGCGCAGCACCCAGCGCGGCGCTTCCTCGATGGGCTCGCCTTCCTCCGTGTAGACATCGCAGAAAACGAGCGCGGTGCCCTTGAGCCAGGGGATGCGCCGCCACGTGCCCAGGTCGGGCACGAGCTTCATGTCGCCGTAGCCGCGCTCCCACGAGGTGAGCGTGAAGCCCGGCAAGGGCTCCATCTCCATGTCCACCGTGAAGAGATAGATGCAGGCGTGCACGCCCTCGCCGAGGACGTGGTCCAGAAAGTAGCGGCCGACCACGCGCTTGCCCATCAGCCGGCCCAGATGGTCGGGGAAGACGGTGAGGACGGTGTCGATCTCCCCCTTGCGGATCAGCGACTCGAGCTCGTCCGCCTCGGCGGCCTTCGCGGGCGTGGATTTTCTCAAGGCGTGGGGATTCTAGCGGGCTTCCCCAAAGGTGGCAAGGGCGCTCAGCCCGGTCCACAGCGGGATACACCCATATCCCGCACGATGTCGCGCACGGCCTCGAGCACGCCGCGCATCTCGGCCTCGCCCAGCCGGCCGATGCACCCGATGCGGAAGCTGTCGGCCACGGTGAGCTTGCCCGGGTAGATGACGTAACCCCGCTCGGCGAGCCGATCGTAGAAGGTCTGGAAGTGGAAGCGAGGGTCCGCCGGCATGCGAACCGTCACGATGATCGGAGCCTGGATCGCGTCGGGCAGCAGCGTCTCGAAGCCCATGGCCCGGAGGCCTCCGACGAGGATGCCGCAATTACGCGCATAGCGCGCGCCGCGCCCCTCCACGCCGCCTTCCGCGGCGTGCTCGGTCAGGGCCTGGTCGAGGGCGGCGATCACGTGGGTGGGCGGGGTGAAGCGCCACTGGCCGGTCTTTTCCATGGCGACCCACTGGTCGTGTAGATCCAGGGACAGCGAGCCGCACTGGCCCTTGGCGGCCTCGAGCGCGGTCTGGCGAATGATGGCGAAGCCCATGCCGGGCACACCCTCGAGGCACTTGTTGGCGGAGGCCACCATGGTGTCGAACGGCAGCCGGGAGGCGTCCAGCGGCAGGGCGCCGAAGGCGCTCATGGAGTCGATGAGCAGGCGGCGCTCGCGGCGCGCGACCACCGCGGCGATCTCGGCCAGGGGATTGAGCACGCCGGAGGTGGTCTCGCAGTGGACCACCGCCACGTGCGTGATGGCGGGATCGCGCGCGAGTGCCGCATCGAGGGCGGCCGGGT
>JBKPDT010000134.1:0-13696 GCA_046728035.1 Candidatus Methylomirabilota bacterium
GTCACCACGCTCCGCGTGGAGCCCGCGGGCCGCACCCTCGACGAGCGTCTGGCCACCCTCGCCCGCGTGATCGCGCTGGCGCGCGAGTCCGACACCCCCCGAGGCGAGGTCAAGGAGAGGAGACGAGGATGAGCGACGAGAAGAAGACCCTCTACGCACGCCTAGGCGGCTACGAAGCGATCACGGCGGTGGCGAATGATCTCTTGCCTCGGCTCCAAGCCGATCCGCAGCTCGGCCGCTTTTGGGCGCATCGAGGAGAGGACGGCATCAAGCGCGAGAAGCAGCTGCTGATCGACTTCCTCTGCAACAGCGCGGGCGGACCGGTGTACTACCGCGGCCGGGACATGGCGCTCTGTCATCGAGGTATGCGCATCAGCGAGAGCGACTGGAATGTGTTCCTCGGTCATGCCGCGGCGACGCTCGCGAAGTTCCAGGTGCCCGAGGCTGAACAACGCGAAGTGGTCGCGTTTGTCCAGGGTCTCAAGAAGGAGATAGTGGAATAGCGTGACCGCCGCCGCTGACGCGGGTCGGTTGGGGAGCAAGGACAGTGCCGCAGACGGTCGGGGAAGAGAGGTTGGTTGGGCTACGGCCTTCCGGCGAGCGCGTCCAGGTCATCGCGACCATCGGCTTGCCCTACCAAGTGGGTCCGGAGGAATGGGCCTGCCCGGTCTCCCTGTCCGGGCTGCACGACCGACTGCACGATATCCACGGAGACAGCTCACTCCAGGCGCTCTGCCTGGCCGCGAGCCTATTGCGTCAACTGCTCACCGGGTTCCTTGAAGGCGGCGGCCGCCTGCTCCATGCCGACGGTAGGGAACCGTTCAGCGTCCCGTCGTGCTTTTCCGGAGTGGGCTCGCAGCCATGAGCAGCAGCGGGAAGACGGGTAACAGAACATTGTGGGAAGTCGTGCCCGCGAGGGGCGCCCGACCGATCGGCCTATGAATCGTTCTGGTATCTTCGGCTTGCTAGTAGCAGTTCTGGTGGCCTCCGTCATCGGCTGTTCCGAGCGCGA
This sequence comes from Candidatus Methylomirabilota bacterium, assembly GCA_046728035.1. Lineage (GTDB taxonomy): Bacteria > Methylomirabilota > Methylomirabilia > Rokubacteriales > CSP1-6 > DASRWT01. Next base: position 1,013 of record JBKPDT010000134.1, read on the forward strand.
CCCGATTGTCTATGTCGACGCGGACGACCACGAGATGAATGCCGCCATCGCGAAGGCACGAGAGACACTTCCGACGTTCTGACAGGTCTTCGAGCGGCGAGAGCGCGGTGAGAGTCACTTCGCTCTGAAGGTGAAGGTTACGGACACGGAAGGCACAGAATATTTTTGGGTCACGGACATCGTGCGGCTCGACGGCAAGATAATGGGCACGATCAACAATGAGGCCAACATTGTGGCGAGTGTGAAGTTTGGCGATCGGATCGAGATCTACGACGCCGACATCTCAGACTGGCTCTACATGCGTAATGGCAAGATGGTCGGCAACCACACGGTGCGGCCTCTGTTCAAGAAGATGCCGGCGTCGGAGGTGGAGCGAACCAAGCAGATGCTGGCCGATCCGTGAACGCTCTATGGAGGGAACATCATGGCCACGCCACCGGCGGTGTCCGTCGAAACCTTGAAAGCGATCGCAGCCGCGTTCAATGCCCATGACCTGGACGCCATCATGGGGTTTTTCGCCGACGACTGCTCGCTCGACATGCCCCGTGGTCCCGAGCCCTGGGGGCAGCGCTTCACGGGCAAGGCCGCGGTGCGCGAGGGGCTAGCCACACGCTTCAAAGGCCTCCCGGACGTGCACTACAGCGATGACCGACACTGGGTCAGCGGCAATATGGGCGTGTCCGAGTGGCTGCTGACCGGCACCACGCCCGAGGGACGCCGGGTGCGAGTCCGTGGATGCGACCACTGGGAGTTTCGAGACGGGAAAGTCATTCGGAAGGACTCGTACTGGAAGATCGTCGAGGGGGCGGCCTGAACGGCGCACTCCGGCGTATCGCCCCTCTCCTCCCATGTGCCAACGTCTTGCGTTCGTCTTCGAAGTTCTCGCCACCGGCCTGCTGGGTCTCATGGCCGGCTTCTTCTTCGCGTTCGCGATCGACGTCGCGCCGGCTATGGCGAACCTCGATGCCCCCAGCTACATCATGACTCAGCAATGGATCAATCGTGCCGTTCGAAACGCCACCTTCGGGACCACGTACTTTGGTTCGGCGCTGGCGCCATTCGCGGCCACCGCGACAGCCTTCTGGTGCGGGCGACGTCGAGCCGGCGTTGCGTGGCTGCTCATTGCGCTCGCCTACTTCGCCGCGGTATTTTGGGTCACCCGCACCGTCAATGTGCCGATCAACAATGAGCTGGCGTCCTGGCAACCCGCCGCCCCGCCGAGCAACTGGCAAGAAGCGCGAGACGCATGGAACCAAAGCAATCTCGTTCGCTGCATCGCCTCCGTAGCGTGTTTTGCGGCCTCGGTGGTCCTGATCGCCGTCTCGCGGCCATCGCCGCCAAAGACCTGACCGAAGGCGTGCGCGAAGGAATGCGAGGCCTGATGGCGAAGCTGGGCACCGCTTGGCTGTTCGTCCTGGCGTGCGTGCTTCCGATCGTTTCGCTCACCGCGGAGGCGCAGGCGCCGAGCAAGGTCTGGCGGGTCGCCGTGCTCACCGGCGCCACGCCGCGCTCGGGAGCCCCCGTCCAGGCCCTGGAGCAGCGCCTGGCCGAGCTGGGCTACGTCGAGGGCCGCAACCTGGTGATTGACTTCCACACCGCCGAGGGCCAACTCGACCGGCTGCCCACCTTTGCCGCCGAGCTGGTGGGCCGCCGACCGGACGTCTTTGTCACGATCTCCACGCAGGCCGCGATGGTCGCGAAGAACGCGACACAGACCATCCCGATCGTCCTCGGCGCCGTCGGCGACCCTGTCGGGTCGGGGATCGTACCCAGCCTGGCGCGTCCGGGGGGGAACATCACCGGCGCCTCGCTGCTCAACGCCGAGCTGAGCGGGAAGGGCCTGCAGTTCCTGAAAGAAGCGGTGCCGGCCGCCGCCCGCGTCGCGGTCTTCTGGAACTCGGGGAACCGGCTCCACCGGGAGGTCCGTGCGGCCTCCGAGGCGGCGGCGACGACGCTGAAGGTCAACCTCCAGTTCGTCGACGTGCGGGGACTGGATGATCTGCCGAAGACGTTCGACATGATCACCCGACAGCGAGCCGACAGCCTCCTGGTGTTCCCCGATGCCGTCAGCCTCGCGCATCGGACGCAGATCCTCGACTTCGCCGCCCGCCGACGGCTTCCTGCCATGTATCCCTTCAGCGAAATGGTGGACGAAGGCGGGCTCATCTGCTATGGCCCAAACCTGGTCGAGAGCTTCCGGGCGGCCGCCGGGTACGTCGACAAGATTCTCAAGGGCGCCAGGGCTGGGGACCTTCCCATCGCCCAGCCGACGAAGTTCGACCTGATCATCAACCTCAAAACGGCCAAGACGCTCGGTCTGACCATCCCGCCGTTGCTCCTGCTGCGGGCCGACCGGGTGATTCGCTGACGGCCGGGGAAGGTCTCATGAAAAGCGGCGTCCGGCTGCTCGTCCTTCTCGGAAGCCTTCTCTTCGCGGCGGGGGCGCTTGCCGCGCCAGACGAGGCGGCTCTCGGCAAGGCCGAGGGCTATCCGCTCTGCGCGCCGTCGCTCCAGACGGAGCGGCACTGCCTGGTCGGCCGGGTGAGTCGGCTCGACGAGATCTTTCCGGCGCGCAAGGTCGCCAGGGGCGCGGAGGTGCGGCCCCTGAAGCGCGCCGACGTCGAGCTCGCTATCCGCTATACGGACCGGTCCTCCGGCCAGTCGCAGAGCATCGGGCTGGACGACCACCTGGCGCGGACTCGCACCACCGGCCTGCTCATCCTCAAGGGCGACACCATCCTCGCCGAGCGCTATCAGTACGACCGCAAGCCCGAGCACCGGATGCACTCCTTCTCGATGGCGAAGACGATCGTCGCGATGCTCGTCGGCGCCGCCCTGTCCGACAAGAAGATCCGGTCGCTCGACGATCGCGCCGACGCGTACGTCGGGGAGCTGGCGGGCACGCCGTACGGCGAGACGCCGATCCGCCACCTGCTGACCATGTCCTCCGGCGTCCGGTTCTCCGAGGTCTACAGCGGCAATGACGACGTCGCGACGCTCTCGCGGCTCGCGGCGCTGGGTGAGAGTGCGGGAGGCGCGGCGACGGTAATGCCCTTCCGCACGCGCGATAGACCGCCGGGCGAGCGGTTTCACTACGCGTCGGCGGAGACCCAGGTCCTCGGACTGGTGCTGCGGGCGGCGACGGGAAAGCCCCTCGCCGACTACCTGTCGGAGAAGATCTGGCAGCCGATGGGTGCCGAGGCCGATGCCTCCTGGATCGTCGACAAGGGAGGCTACGAAGTGGCGTACATCGGCATCAACGCTACGGTGCGGGACTACGCGCGCCTTGGCACCCTGCTCGCCAACGACGGGGCGCTCGACGGCCGGCAGATCATTCCCTCCGGCTGGGTGCAAGCGGCGACCACCCCGCCGGCGAAGCAGTTTGAGCCCGGGCAGACGAGGTCGATCCTGGGCTATGGCTACCAGACATGGATCTTGCCCGGAACGGAGCGTCAGTTCATGCTGCGCGGCCTGCGAGGACAGGCCGTGTTCGTGGACCCTAAGTCGAAGCTCGTGCTGGTCCACACCGCCGCCGGTGAGGTCGGCGACCCGACACTCATGACCCTGCTCACGCTGTGGTGGGGAGTCGTGGACAGCGTTGGCAAGTGAGCGAGCCGCTCACTTCCAGGGCACCGCGCCGTTCCAGCGGTTCAGGAAGGTCGTCTCCGACGTCGGCCGGCGGTTGTTGGGCCCGAAGGTGCCCTGCGGGTAGCCCAGCGGGACGCAAAACTGGAAGGTCGCGTCCTTGGGGATGCCCAGCAGTGTGTTGACGCGATCCATCACCTTGGCATGGAGCGTGGTCGGTACCGAGCCGATGCCGAGGGCGCGCGCGGCCAGCATGAGGTTCTGCACCGCCGGGATCACGGAGTTGGCGCCGCCCGTCCCCGTGGCGTACGCGAGCACGATGCAGGGCGCGTCCTTCATGGTCTCGGCCAGCCCCATGGCCGACCGGTAGTTCTTGTCTTCGGGCGGGATGTCCTCGGGCTTGGTCCAGCGATGGTCGTCCCACCGCTTGGCCCACCAGGCCTCGCGGTAGAGCGCGCCGAACTCGCGGATCACCGCGGGGTCGGTAAGGACGAGGAAGCGCGCGACCTGGTGGTTGCCGCCATTGGGCGCTCGCATCGCCGCCTCGATGATGAGGCGCAGGTCGGCCATGGGGATCTGATCCGGGCGGAAGCGGCGGATGGCGCGCTGGGTGAAGATCGCCTCGGACAGCGGCATGCTCAGGCGGGAGGTGTCGACGGCGGGGGCGTTCATCAGCGGAGGGCCTCCATGACTTCCTGGAAGGCGACCATCTGGCCGCCTCGCGTGGACGAGGGCACCACGATGAGGGTATTGATGCCGCTCGCGTACCAGGCCTCGATGCCCTCTCTCACCTCGGCGGCGGTGCCGAAGAGCGAGACCTCACGCAGCCAGCGGTCGGACATCAAGGACGGGATGCGGTCGTCCTCGCGCGCGACGATGGCCTTGCGGATCGCCATCATCTCCTCCTCGAACCCCGCCTCGATCCAGTAGTTCTGGTAGTTCGGCAGCTTCACGTAGTTGACGAGCGTCTTGCGATTCACCGCGGCGGCGGCGGCGCGGTCCTCCGCCACCACCGTCGGGATCATGTTGCCGATGAAGAAGGCGGGGTCCGTCCGCCTGGCCTCCGGCAGGTGCCGGAGCGAGCGCGCCATGTGCGACCGCGCGGCATTGGCCCAGACCGCGCCCTGGGCGATCTCACCCGATAACGCCACCATCTTCTGGCGTAAAGTGGCGAGCACGACCGGCGGCAGCTCGCCCGCCGTCTTGCCCCCCTCGCGGAGATCGTCCACGAACTTGCGGATGTCGTCGAGTGGCTTGCCCGGCTTGACGCCGAGGCGCTCGTGCGCGGGCCCATGGCTCACGCCGATGCCGAAGCGAAAGCGCCCGCCGGAAAGCTCGTGGATGAGCGCGACGGAATTGGCGAAGTCGTACGGGTGCCGCGTGTAGATATTGGCGATGCTGGTGCCGAACGGGATCGTCTTGGTGGCGAAGGCGAGGGCTTCGCATAACCCCGGCCCATCGCCCAGGCTCGGGCAGTAGATCCCGGCAAAGCCCTCCGCCTCGATGCGCTGAGCCAGCTCGAGGGTGGCGCGGCGGCGGCCCGGCACTGCGGCGAGGCTCAGCGCGGGCTTGCGCGCCATCAGTTGCCGCCCGTGACGACGAGGGTCTGGCCGCTCACGTAGTCCGAGTCCGGGCTGCAGAAGAGATAGATGGCGCCGGCCGCCTCCGCGGGCGTCCCGCCGCGCCCGAGCGGGATCATCTGGTTCATGGCCGCGATGCGCGCGCCCTGGACGCCCACGCGCACCTTGCGCCCGTCCACCTCGATGGTGCCGGCCTCGCCCTCGGCGAGCGGCTGGGTGAGCCGCGTCTGGATGTAGCCGAAGGCCACGCAGTTCACCGTCACGTTGTAGCGCCCCCACTCCTTCGCCAGCGTCTTGGTGACGCCCACCATGGCGGCCTTGCCGGCCGAGTAGTTCACCTGGCCGGCATTGCCATTCGTGCCGGAGGTGGAGGAGACGTTGACGATCTTCCGGACGATTCGCTGCCCCTTCTTCCCTTCCTCCTCCACGACCGGGCGGATGTAGTTGGCGAAGGCGCGGAGGATGCGGAAGGGCGCGGTCACGTGCACGTCGATGATGGCGTACCACTGCTCGTCCGTCATCTTCTGGATGACGTTGTCCCAGGTGTAGCCGGCGTTGTTCACGATGACGTGGAGCCCGCCGAGCTGCTTCGCCGCCGTCTCCACGATGCGATCGCCGAAGTCCGGGGCGGTGACATTGCCGACGCAGGCGACCGCGCGGCGGCCCTCCTTCTCCACGAGCGCGATGGTCTCGCGCGCGGGCTCGTCGTCGAGGTCGTTCACGACGATGTTGGCGCCGTCCCGCGCCAGGCGCAGCGCGACCTCGCGGCCGATGCCCCGACCCGAGCCGGTGACGATGGCGACCTTGCCGTCCAGCTGACCCATGGGTTCCTCCAGAGCGTGATCGACATGAGTGCGACCGGGCCATGATAGGCGCCCGACCGCGGCCCGGCAAGGGGGCGGGCCCCGTGCTATCCTCGGCGCCGTGCCCGAACTCCTCGCGAGCCTCGCCGCCCCCGTCGCCGCACGCCTCGTCGCGCGCGGCGACACGGTCGCCGTGTCCGAATCTTCGACGGGCGGGCTCATCTCGGCCGTGCTCCTGTCCATTCCCGGCGCCTCCGCGTACTTCCTGGGCGGTGGCGTCATCTACACTCAGGCCGCCCGGCGCAAGCTCCTCGGCCTGCCCGACGACGCGGTGGGCGGGATCCGATCGAGCACGGAGGCGGCCGCCCTGCTGAATGCGCGGACGGTGCGTGAGCGGCTGAGCACGACGTGGGGGATCGGGGAGACCGGCGCGGCCGGCCCGACCGGCAACCGCTACGGGGACGCCGCCGGCCACACCTGCATCGCGGTGACGGGACCGATCGAGCGCGCGCGCACCATCGAGACGCGGCGGAGTGACCGCGAGGCGAACATGTGGGCCTTCACCCGCGCCGCCCTCGCCCTCCTCGACGAGTGCCTGGACGCCGCGCCGCAGTTGATTGGCGAGCCGCAGCCGAAGGCGAGGCGAGCGGATCCATGATGATTCCCGAGCGGAGCGAGGGCGGCGAGCCGCAGCCGAAGGCGAGGCGAGCGGATACATGATGATTCCCGAGCGGAGCGAGGTAGGCGCTGCACGCAGACTCGTCGACGCCGCCGAGCGCGTCGTCGTGCTCACCGGCGCCGGCATCTCCACGGAGTCGGGCATCCCCGACTTCCGGGGGCCGCAGGGCGTGTGGACGCGCGATCCCCAGGCCGAGAAGATGGCCACCATCCAGCACTACGTGGCCGATCCCGAGGTGCGCAAGCGTGCCTGGCAGAGCCGCCTGCACTCCCCGGCGTGGACGGCCGAGCCCAACGCCGGCCATCGCGCCCTCGTCGTCCTCGAGCGGCGCGGGAAGCTCCACACCCTCATCACGCAGAATGTGGACGGGCTGCACGTCAAGGCCGGATCGGATCCCGCCCGCATCGTGGAGATCCACGGCACCATGCGGGAGGTGGTGTGCCTGTCCTGCGACGAGCGCGCGCCGATGGAGCGGGCGCTCGCGCGGGTGCGCGCCGGTGAGGCCGATCCGCCCTGCCGCTCCTGCGGCGGCATCCTCAAGTCCGCCACCATCTCCTTCGGGCAGGGGCTGGTGCGCGAGGATCTCATGCGGGCGCAGCGCGCGGCGGAGGCCTGCGATCTCCTCCTCGCGGTGGGCACCACGCTCGCCGTCTTCCCCATCGCCGGCGTGGTGCCGCTCGCCAAGGAGGCGGGCGCCCGCCTGGTCATCGTCAACGCCGAGGCCACCGCCATGGACGATCTCGCCGACGCTGTCCTGCGCGGCTCCATCGGCCAGATCCTCCCCCGTCTCGTCGGCGCCGACTGAGGCCGCCCATGCCCGTGACCCGCTTCGAGCTCATCATGCGGCGCCCGCTGGCGGACGGCGCGGCCTTCCGCGGGACCGAGGGCGAGGTCGGGCCCTACGAGGAGCTGAAGGGCCGGCTCCACTTCGCCATCGACCCGCTCCATCCCGCGAACCGGCGCATCACCGACGTGGAGCTGGCCCCGCGCAACGCCGCCGGCCGCGTCGAGTGGTGGAGCGACGTCTCCATCTTGCTGCCCGTGGACCGCAGCCGCTGCAGCGGGCGCGCGCTGCTCGACGTGGTCAATCGCGGCAATACCGTCTCCGTGCCCAACTTCAACCGAGCCACCCGGCCCGCCTTCGTCCCCGGCGCCGACCCGAACCCGCCCATCGACGTGGGCGATGGCTTCCTCATGAGGCGGGGCTGGGTGGTGATCTCCTGCGGCTGGCAATGCGACGTGCCGGAGATCGCCGGCCTCTATCGGATGCAGGCGCCCGAGGCGCGCGACGCGGCGGGGCGCCCACTGCGGGGCCGGGTTTTCACCCAGCTTCAGGCCGGCGCGAACGTCGGCGCCTTTCTTCTGTCCGATCGCGGGCACCTCGCCTACCGCGCCGCCGACGTCGAGGAGCGCGATGCGCTCCTCACGGCGCGCGACCAGCCCGACGGGCCCGCCGAGACCATCCCTCGCGGGCGCTGGCGCTTCGCGCGTGTGGAGGGCGGGCGCGTGGTCCCGGACGCGCGCCATATCCAGCTCGACGGCGGTTTCGAGAAGGGCCGCCTCTACCAGATCACCTACACCGCCGAGGGCGCGCCCGTGCTGGGCATCTCCATGGCGGCGCTGCGGGACGCGGTGTCCTGGCTCAAGCACGGCAGCGCCGCCGACGGCAATCCCGCGCCGGGCGCGCTCCGCTGGGCCTACGCGTACGGCCGCTCGCAGACAGGGCGGCTCCTCCGCACCTTCGCCTACGAGGATCTCAACCTCGACGAGGCGGGGCGCGAGGCCTTCGACGGGATCTTCTCCAACGTCGCGGGCGGGATGCGGGGTGAGTTCAACCAGCGCTTCGGGCAGAACTCGAAGGATCGCAACCACATGATGGCGCATCTGTTCCCGTTCGCCGACCAGCCCGCCACCGATCGTGAGACGGGGATGAAGGATGCCCTCCACACCCGGCTCGACGCGCGGGGGAGCCGGCTGCGCGCGTTCTACACGAACACCTCGGCGGAATACCACCGGGGCGACGCCTCGCTGCTCCACACCGACCCCGACGGCGAGCACGATCTGGCCCATGGCCCCAACGTGCGCGTGTATCACTTCGCGGGCACCGAGCACGGCCTCGGCGTCTGGCCGCCCAGCCAGGTCCAGATCGCGCCGGCCGACCCCACCGGGTCCGTGGACAAGTCACAGAATCTCCGGGGAGTCGTGGACTACTCCGCGCTGCTCCGCGCCTGCCTGGTCAATCTCGACCGCTGGGTGACGGAAGGCGTGGAGCCCCCGCCGAGCCGACATCCGCGGCTCGCCGACGGCACCGCGGTGCCCCCCGATCGGCTCGCCGCCGCCTTTGCCCGCATTCCCAGGGCGAGATACCCGCGGCATCATGCGCGGCCCCGCCGTCTCGACTGGTCTACCCTGCCCCCCCGCCCGGGGCGCGCCTTTGGCTCCCTCGTGTCCGCGGTGGACGCCGACGGCAACGAGATCGCCGGCATCATCCTGCCCGAGGTCGCGGTGCCCATCGCCACCCATACCGGCTGGACGCTGCGCCATCCCGACATCGGCGGCGCCGAGCAGCTCCTGGTCTTCGCCGGCGCCACCCTGCCCTTCCCGCGCACCCGCGCGGAGCGCGCGGCGTCAGACGACCCGCGCGCGGCGGTCGAGGAGCGCTACGCTTCGCGCGAGGAGTATCTGGCGCGGGTGCGGCAGGCCGCAGTCGCGCTCGCGGCAAGCGGCTATCTCCTGGAAGAGGACGTCGACCTGTCGGTGGCGGCCGCCGCGCGCTTCTGGGATCCTTTCCCCGATCCAGACCGGATCCACCGAGGAGAGCCATGACGTCCGATCTGGCCGAGCGGTTCCAGACCCTGCACGAGATCGTCAAGGCGGCGAAGCACAACCTCGCGCCCGGCCCATGGGACTACCTCATGGGCGGCACCGAGACGGAGACCACGCTCCGGCGCAACCGCCAGTCCCTGGATTCCATCGCCTTCCGCCCGCGCGTGCTGCGCGACGTGCGCGGGGTGGACGCCTCGTCCACGCTCTTCGGCCGGCGCGTGCGGCTTCCCGTGATGCTGGCCCCCATCGGCTCTATCGAGTCCTTCACGCCGGGCGGCGGCGCCACCGCCGCGGTCGGCTCCGCCGAGTTCGGCGTGCCTCAGATGCTCTCCTCCGCGTGCAATCCCGGACTCGAGGCGACCGCCGCCGCCGCGGACAACTTCCGCATCTTCCAGCTCTACGTGCGCGGCGACGACCAGTTCGTGGACGACTACGTCAAGCGGGCGATCAATCACGGCTACGCGGCCTTCTGCATGACGGTCGACACCGCCATGTACAGCCGCCGCGAACGCGATCTCGCCCGGCGCTTCGTGAAGCCCTGGCGCCAGAATGTCACCGGCGTGGACTACCAGGCGGCGCTGTCCTGGGAGCAGGTCAAGCGCTTCAAGGATCGACACTCCATCCCGCTCATCCTGAAGGGCATCGCCACCGCCGAGGACGCCAGCATCGCCGTCGAGCATGGAGTGGATGTGGTCTACGTCTCCAACCACGGCGGACGCCAGCTCGACCACGGCGCGGGAAGCACCGAGGTGCTGCCCGAGGTCGTGGCCGCGGTGGGCGGCCGCGCCACCGTCTTCGTGGACGGCGGCTACGCGCGGGGGACCGACATCGTCAAGGCCATCGCGCTCGGCGCCGATATCGTGGGTCTCGGGCGCCTGGCCTGCTGCGGCCTCGCCGCCGCGGCGGCGCCCGGGCTCGTCCGCACCCTCGAGCTGCTGGAGGACGAGGTGCGGATCGCTCTGGGCCTCCTCGGCGTCACGCGGCTTGCCGCGCTGGACACGAGCTACCTCCGGCCCGCCACGCCGGTGACCGTCCCGCACGCCACCAGCGCCTTCCCCCTCCTCGGCGAGGGGTATTAGAGAGGAGACCTCTATGCCTGACACCGCGCGACTGGCCGTCTTCCATGGAACCGGCACCCCGTTCGAGATCCGCGAGTACCCCGTGCCCGAGCCCGAGCCGGGCGCCGTGCTGATCAAGATTGCCCTCGCCAACGTCTGCGGCTCGGACATGCACTACTGGCGCGGCGAGCAGGACTATAAGAAGATGGGCCGGCCGCTGCCGTTGAACACCGGCCACGAGCACGTGGGCACGGTGGCGAAGCTCGGCCTCGGCGTCACCACCGACTCCGCCGGCCAGCCGCTCAAGGTCGGTGACCGGGTGCTGTACCGCTACTTCTTCCCGTGCGGGCGCTGCAAAGCGTGCCTGCGGCGCCAGTTCAAATCGTGTCCCGTGCGGCAGGCCAACTGGCTTGTGTCGTGCGAGCAGTGGCCGCACTTCCAGGGCGGCTTCGGCCAGTACTTCTATCTCCGGCCGAACCACGCTGTCTTCAAGCTCGGCGACGAGATCACCGACGAGATGGCGGCGGGCATCAACTGCGCCTACACCCAGGTCTACGCCGGCCTCGACATCGCGGCGCTCCGGGCCGGCCAAACCGTGGTCGTGCAGGGAGCGGGCGGGCTCGGTGTCTACGCCTGCGCGGTGGCGCGCGAGATGGGCGCGAGCCAGGTCGTGGTGATCGACGGCATCGACGAGCGCCTCGAGCTCGCCCGGCGCTTCGGCGCCACCGACGTGGTGGACATGCGGCGCGACTCGACCCCCGCCGAGCGTATCGAACGGGTGAAGAAGCTCACCGATGGCTGGGGCGGCGACGTGGTGCTGGAGCTGGTGGGCCACCCCGGCGTGGTCGACGAGGGTCTGCGCATGACCGCCCCCGAGGGCACCTACCTCGAGGTCGGGAACATCAACGTGGGCTGGAAGGCCGAGTTCGATCCCTCGTGGATCATTTTCGGGAACCGCCGCATCATCGGCCTCGCCCACTACGAGGCCGAGCACCTGCGCGGCGCCCTCGACCTCATGCGCCGGACCCTCACCAAGTACCCGTGGGGCGCCGTCGTGTCCCACAAGTTCCCCCTCGACGAGATCAATGAGGCCTTCATCCAACAGGACAAGGGGCACGTCACCCGCGCGGCCATCGTGCCGAACTAGCGGCGGGTGTTGGATGGCACATGATCCCCTGGAATCATGTGGGTTGCGACTAGGCAGATCGTGGCCAATCGCGGCACGTTCCGCACGAGGAGGGGTACCATCATGACCTCGAGCAAGGGCTTCGTCGTTCCCGCGGGCGGCGGGAAGCATGTCGGTGACAACGAGCCAGACCGCTTCTCTCACCTGAAGCTGCTCACCGACGAGACCAACGGCAGCATCATGATGTTCGAGCAGGCCGTGCCGGCTGGAACCAAGAGCTGGTTCCACCTGCATCACAACAGCGACGAGGTCGCCTGGGTCCTCGAGGGCGAATTCAGCTTCAAGATCGGCGACGTGGAGAGCAAAGGCGGGCCCGGCACCTGTGCTTTCATGCCACGCAACGTGCCGCATGCCTGGAAGAACTGCGGCAGCACGCCGGGCCGCGTGCTGTTCCTTTACACGCCTGCCATGGCCGGCCGCTTCGTCGAGAGGATGATGGAGGGGCCGAAGAGCCAGGAGGAACGGGACAAGCAGCTCAAGGAGTACGGCTGGGAACTGCTCGGCCCGAATCCGCTCTAAGCCTGGGACCGCTCGAGGCAAAAAAAACGGGGGAGGGGCAATCGCCCCTCCCCCGGGTGTGAGTGAGGTTCGTTACGGCAGGCTGACGGTGGTCGAGTCGCCGGACGCCGAGATGGTGAACGCCCCAGACGCCGTCGAGCTATACCCGTACGCCGTCCAACCAGCCGGCGGCGCGGGCGTCGAGGCCATGAACGGGCCAGCGGTTTGGCCCAGGCCGTTCGTGGCCACCGAGTTGAGGGCGCTGAGCGCGCCCGGAAGCGTGCCCATGTGGGCCGAATACATGCTCACGGCAGACGCCAGCGTGCGAGCGTCGGCCTGCGCCTTGGCGATGCGGGCGCGCGCCTGGATGTTCGCGTACAGCGGGATCGCGATGGCCGCGAGGATACCGATGATGGCCACCACGATCATCAGCTCGATGAGCGTGAAGCCCCGCTGGTTGCCCAGCGCC
>JBKPDT010000135.1:0-9115 GCA_046728035.1 Candidatus Methylomirabilota bacterium
GCATTCGGCAATGAAGAGATCGGCGCCCCGGGCGACGGTGGCGACGTCCTCCGTCCACTCGGTGTCGCCGGTGTACGCGACGACCTTCCCTTCGACCTCGACGCGGAGCGCGGTTGGGTTGGTCTCCTGCGTATGCCGAGCCGGCTGGCTGGTGACGACGAGATCGAGGAGCTCCTGCTGGCGGCCCGGCTCCAGCTCGACCCAGTGCAGCGGGAACTTGGGCACCATCACATGTGACCCCGGGAAGAGGGCCTCACGGATCGCATCCATCCGGGGCCGAAGGTCACGTGGGCCAGCGATGGTCAAAGGGCGGGTGCGCTTGGCGGACAGCATCGCGTCCATGAGCAGGAACGGCACGCCGCCGCAGTGGTCCCCGTGAAGGTGCGTTAGAAGGATGGCGTCGATCGAATTGTGCTCGATGCCCTGCTGGGCCAGTGCGATCAGCGATGAGGTCCCGAAGTCGATGGCGAAGCGAGAGTGCGGGCCGTCGACGAGGATGCACGTCTGGAAGCGTCCGCCGCTTCCGAACGAGTCGCCCGACCCGACGAACCGCACACTGACCGCCACGACCGCCTCCTAGATGATGCCGGCCGTTCGGAGCGCCTGACACTCGGCGGGGCCGAGTTCGAGGAGTTCGCAGAGGACCTCGTCCGTATGTTCCCCGAGCTGCGGAGGGGGACGGCGGTATCCGACCGGTGTCTCAGACAGCTTCAGCGGGCTCCCGATCAGCGGGACGTCGGCGACCGAATGCGGCATCGTGATCTTCATCCCGCGGTGCGACACCTGGGGGTCCTCGAAGACGCGATCGAGCGTATTGACCGGTCCGCACGGCAGCCCCGCCGTCTCGAGACCGTCGACCCAGTGCTGCGTCGGATGCCGCCGGGTGAGATCGGACAGCGCGCCGACCAGCTCGGCCCGGTGCTTTAGCCGCTGGGCATTCGTGATGAAGCGGGCATCCCGCGCCATCTCGGGGACGCCAGCGAACTCGCAGAGGCGTCGGAACTGCTGATCGTTGTTGGCGCCGACGATGACGTGCCCATCGCTGGTCGGGAAGACCTGGTAGGGCACCGTGTTGGGATGTGCCGTTCCCCACCGGCCCGGGACCTTCCCGGACAGCAGATAGTTCAAGCCGACGTTGTAGAGCCAGCCGACCTGGACGTCGAGCAGCGCGATGTCGATGTGCTGCCCCTGGCCAGTCCGGTCTCGATGCCGCAACGCGCTGAGAATGCCGACGGCCGCATAGAGGCCGCTCATCACGTCATTGACCGCGACGCCCACCTTTACGGGGGGGCCTTCCGCCTCCCCCGTGACGCTCATGATGCCGCCGGCGCCCTGCGCCATGAGATCGTAGCCCGGGCGCGAGGCGTAGGGCCCGCTCTGGCCATAGCCGGTGATCGAGCAATACACGAGGCGCGGGAAATCTCCCTTGAGCTGTTCGAAGGCTAGGCCGTACTCTGCGAGCCCTCCGACCTTGAAGTTCTCGACTAGGACATCGCAGTGGTTCAGCAGGCGGCGGATAAGCCGGGCGCCGTCCGGCTTGGAAAAGTTGATCGTGATCGAGCGCTTGTTGCGGTTAGCGCTGAGGTAGTATCCGCTCTCGGCCGTCTCCTGGCCCCGACGATCTTGCAGGAATGGAGGGCCCCACGTCCTGGTCTCGTCACCCATCCCCGGCCGTTCCACCTTGATGACTTCCGCTCCGAGATCGCCAAGCATCTGGGTACAGGACGGGCCGGCCAGCACGCGACTCAGATCCAGGATCGTGATGCCGTTCAAAGGGCCCGCTACCATGCTGCAGATGCTACGCGAGTCTGAATCTGCAGCACACTCAAAAAACTGAGCGCTAGTCTTAAGCACAGCCTGAAGGAGCGCAGCCAGGGGGCGGGCGTTCGCGGCGAATGCTGTATTGAGCAAGCGAATGCCCGCCCCCTGGCTGCGCTCCTTCAGGAGACGGCGAGCAGCCGGGTGAGGGACGCGTCGACGTCGGCGAAGCTCTCGAAGAGCAGGTCGGGGTTCTCCGCCTGGAGCTCCGCGTAGGGATGGAAGCCGGTGGCGACCGCCACCGCCACCGCGCCGAATGCGCGGGCGCACTCGATATCGAGCGGCGTGTCGCCGATCACCAGGACATCCTCGGGGCGAAACCGGTGTCCGGTCAACGCCTGGGCCCGGCGCGCCGCCAGCGACGGCAGCCGCCGCCGGTCGGCGTCGTCGGAGCCGAACGCCCCCGTCCGGAAATAGGGCCAGAGTCCGGTCGGAGCCAGCTTGATGCGCGCCCCCGCCTCGATATTGCCGGTGAGCAGCCCGAGCACCACGCCCTCGGCGGCGGCCAGCCCTCGGACCAGCGCCGCGACCCCGGGCAAGACGGTCACGCATTGCCCGTCGCCGATCTCCTCGACCAGCCCGCGCGCATAGGCCTCGAAGCAATCATCGAGCCCCGCGCGGACCACCTCGGGAGCGATGTCCGCCCCGCCCATGAGCTCGCGCACGATGCGCGGATCGGTCTTGCCGCGGAAGTCGTACCCCTCGATTGCGCCCGCCGTGCCATAGACGCGTTCGAGGGCGCGGCCCAGCGCGCGGCGCCCCGCCCCCTTGGCGATCACGAGGGTGCCATCGACGTCGAAGAGGACGAGTCGCACGTGCGGGAGCGCTAACGGGGGGCGGACGCGGCGGGGACCGACAGCGCGCGGAGGCGGGAGATGATGGCGGGCAGCCGGTCGAGCACCACGTCCACCTCGATGGAGGTGCTCCAGCGTCCGAGCGTGAAGCAGAGCGAGCCGTCGGCCTCGGCGGGGGTGCAGCCGATGGCCCGCAGGACATGCGAGGGCGTCTGCGTCAGGGCGGCGCAGGCCGAGCCGGAGGAGGCGGCGATCCCCGCGAGGTCGAGGTCGAGGAGCACGCTGTCGGCCTTGACGCCGCGGAAGACGAGGCTCGCGTGGTGCGGGAGTCGCCGCGCGAGCGGCCCGGTGACCCGACACTCGGGAATGGCCTCGAGCAAGCCCTGGAGCAACCGATCGCGGAGCCCGGTCAGACGGGCAGGCTCGCCGTGAGCGGCCTCGCTCCGGATGAGGTCGGCGGCGACGCCCAGCCCGACCAGTCCAGGCAGGTTCTCGGTGCCGGACCGGAAGCCCACTTCCTGCCCGCCGCCCAGGATCTGGGGCGCGAGCTTCACGCCCTTCCGCACCCAGAGCGCGCCGGTGCCGGGCGGGCCGTAGATGTCGTTGCCGGAGACGGTGAGGAGGTCGACACCGAGCGATTCGGCGGCCAGCGATGCCCGCCCGATGGCGCCCACGCCGTCCACGTGCAGGGGTACCCGCGCCGCGCGCGTGACGCGGGCGAGGTCGGCGAGGGGCTGCAGCGTCCCGATCTCCTCGTTGGCGGCGGCGATGCTGACCAGGGCGGTCTCCGGCCGGAGCGCGCGATGCAGCGTGTCCGGATCCACCCGGCCTTCCCCGTCCACGGGCAGGAGGGTCACCGCGGCGCCCGCCTTCTCGAGATCGCGGCAGGCATTGAGGACGGAGATGTGCTCGACGCAGGAGGCGATCACGTGGCGCGGATGCTCGCCGGTGCGCAGCACGACCCCCTTGATGGCGAGGTTATTGGCCTCGGTGGCCCCCGAGGTGAAGATGACGCCGGAGGGGGCCCCGCCGACGAGCCGGGCCACCTTGATTCGCGCCGCCTCCAGCGACTCGCGGGCCTCGGCGCCCAGGGAGTGCCGCGCGGAAGGATTGCCGATCCCCGCCTCGAAGAAGGGACGCATTACCGCGAGCACGCGGGGGTCCACCGGCGCGAAGCCGGCGTAGTCGAAGTAGACGCGGCCGGGGGATTCTCCGCCGGCCTCCACCCTCTATCCCGTCTTCCTGACCAGGAACCGGTAGACAGCCCCTTCCCGGGACAGTCCGACCAGCTCGTTCCCGGAGCGCTGGGTCCAGCTCTTCATGTCCGCCTCGGAGGCCGGATCGTCCGAGAGCATCTCGAGGACCTGCCCCGGGGCCATGTCGCGAAGGGCCTCGCGGGTCTTCACGATGGGCATGGGGCAGAAGAGACCGTTGCAGTCAATCTGCTTGTCAACATTGACGACTTTGGAGGTGTCCAGCATATCGCCCTACCCTACCCCACGCTGCGCGCGAGCGTCAAGCAGGAGGCACCTGGCTTGACAGCCCCCGATCGCGGGAGAATAATCGCGGGTGCCGAGAGAAGACCCGATATTCTCGACGTCTGACACATGCAAGTCGAGATGAGTCGCCGCACCTCGAAGGTCGCCCTCGCCCTCGCCGGGGCCGCTGTCCTGGTGACCGCCGCGCTCGTGCTCGTGATCGAGCTCAGGGTGCGCCCGCTCTACGACCCGGCACGGATCGGCATGGCCATGCCCGTGGTGGAGACGCTCCTGATCCTCGTGGCCGTCTTCGCCGGGGCCGTCGCCCTGCTGATCCACCGGGGACTGGCGACCGCGACCGTCGAGGCCGTGCCGGCCGGGTCTGCCTTGCCGGAGCCTCTCGCCGCCTCCGGAAGCGAGGAAGTGGGAGCCATGATGGGCACGTTCTCGCGCATCCTCGGCCGCATCGAGGAGCAGGGCAACGAGATCAACGACTTCGCCCAGCGCCTGGAGGCCGCCTACAAGGACCTCGAGCTGAGCAACGCACGGCTGAAGGAGTACTCCTTCAAGGACGAGGTCACCGGGCTCTACAACCGGCGCTTCTACTCCATCCGTTTGGAGGAGGAGGTATCGCGCTACCGCCGCTTCAACCATCCGGTCTCGGTGGTGCTGGTGGACCTCGACGGCTTCAAGAGCGTCAATGACGAGCTGGGCCACGGCGCGGGTGACGACACCTTGCGTGACATGGCCGACATCCTCCTCAAGTACTCGCGCGGCATCAACGTGATCTGCCGGTACGGTGGCGACGAGTTCGCCGTGCTCCTCGTGGAGACTTCCAAGGTGGGTGCCCGCCTCTACGCCGACCGCATCCGCCAGGTGCTGGCCACGCATCCCTTCTCCCACGGCCGGCGCCTTACCGCGAGCTTCGGGATCGCCTCCCTGCCCGAGGACGTAGCGCCCGGCGCGGACGACCTCATGCGCGCCGCCGACGAGGCGCTCTACGCGGCCAAGCGCGCCGGGAAGAATCGCGTGTCGGTGTTCGAGGACGTCGTGCCGTCGGCGGCGCCCCGTCCAGGCGAGCGGGCGTGATGAGCCAGCCCGCGACCGAGCGCCGCGTGCTCATCGTGGACGACGACCGCCAGATCCGGCGCGTGCTCACGGAATTCTTCGAGGGTGCCGGCTACGAATGCCAGCAGGCCGTCAACGGCAAGGAAGGGCTGGCCCTCTTCGAAGCCCACCGGCCGCCGCTCACGGTGACCGACGTCCAGATGCCCGCGCTCTCCGGGGTCGAGTTCCTCAAGCAGGCGCGCGCGCTCGATCCCGACGCCGCGTTCCTCGTGCTCACCGGAGTCGGCGACATCCAGACCGCGGTGGAGAGCCTGAAGTACGGCGCCTACGACTTCATCTTGAAGCCGGTCAACATGGAGGAGCTCCTCAACGCGGCCCAGCGCGCGCTGGAGCACCGCGCGCTCCTCATGGAGC
This sequence comes from Candidatus Methylomirabilota bacterium, assembly GCA_046728035.1. Classification (GTDB taxonomy): domain Bacteria; phylum Methylomirabilota; class Methylomirabilia; order Rokubacteriales; family CSP1-6; genus DASRWT01. The sequence goes on from JBKPDT010000135.1 coordinate 5,573, forward strand.
GGCGCGAGTACCAGGCGACGCTCGAGCGCCGGGTGACGGAGGCCACGCGGGACCTCGAGGCCACCCTGGGCGCCCTCGAGGAGACCTACCGCAGCACGCTGGAGGCGCTGGGCTCCGCCATCGACACGCGGGACCTCGGCACCCAGGCCCACTCACGCCGCGTGCGCGGGTACTCGCTCACCATCGCCCGCGCCCACGGCATGACGGGCGAGGCCGATCTCCGCGTCCTCGAGCACGGGGTGCTGCTGCACGACATCGGCAAGATCGGCATCCCCGACGCCATCCTGCTCAAGCCGGGACCGCTCACCCCCGCGCAGTGGAAGATCATGCGGACCCACCCGGAGATCGGCCGGCAGCTCGTCGAGCAGATCGCGTTCCTCCGTCCCGCCGTGCCCATCGTCTACCACCATCACGAGCGCTGGGACGGCACGGGGTACCCGCAAGGGCTCAAGGGCGAGTCAATCCCGCTCGGGGCCCGCATCTTCGCGGTTGCGGACGCCTTCGATGCGATGACCTTCGATCGCCCCTATTCGCGGGCCATCGGATTCGAGGCGGCGCGGAGCGAGATCGAGCGCTCGGCGGGCACCCACTTCGATCCCGGGGTCGTGAAGAGCTTCATGACGGTGCCGCTGGCGACCCTCGAGGACATCCGGAGGAAATCGCTCCTATAGCGCCGCCGCCAAAAGGCTAGGGTGACTTCAGCCCGAGCTTCTCCACCGCATACGCCTTCTGCTTGAACTTCTGCACCTTCCCGGAGCCGGTCAGCGGGAACTGATCCACGATCTCGACGTAGCGCGGCACCTTGAAGTTGGCGATCTTGTCGCGCGCGAAGGCGATGATCTCCTCGGCGCCGAGCACCACTCCGGGCTTGGGGATCACGAAGGCCATCACCACCTCGCCCATGATGGGGTCGGGCACCCCCACGATCGACACGTCGAGGATGCCCGGGTGGCGGAGGTAGAAGTTCTCGATCTCCGCCGGGTAGGTGTTGAACCCGCCCACGATGATCATGTCGGTGACGCGGCCGGTGATGCGGAGATAGCCCTCGGCGTCCTGCACACCCATGTCGCCGGTGTGCAGCCACCCGTCGCGGATCTTGTCCGCGGTGGCCTCCGGCTTCTTGTAGTAGCCGAGCATGAGGGTCGGTCCCTTGATGCAGACCTCGCCCTCCTCGCCCGGCGGCAGGATCCGGCCCGTCACCGGGTCTACGATGCGGTCCTCGATCTCCGGCGTGCGCAGCCCCACCGTGGCCACGCGCTTCTCGATGGCGTCGCCCGGGCGCGTCCAGTGCGTGCCCCCGGTGGCCTCGGTGAGCCCGTAGACGACGAGCGCGTCCATCCCGAGCCCCCCCTCGCGGTCGAGGATCTTCCGCATGATCTCCACCGGGACCGGCGCGGCGCCGATCGAGCCGGTGCGGAGGGTGGACAGGTCGAACTTCCCGAAGGCGGGATGCCCGAGGACGGTGATGAACATCGTGGGCACGCCCGAGAAGATGGTCACGCCCTCGGCCTCGATGAGGCGCATCGCCTCGCCCGCGTCGAAGACGTCCATGAGGATCTGGGTGGAGCCGGCGAGACAGTTGGCGGCCACCCCGCCCATGGAGCCGAAGATGTGGAAGTAGGGCACCGGCACGAGATAACGGTCGACGTGGGTCCAGTGGTGGAGATCCGTGTAGACGCGGCACTTGTAGTACATGTTGCCGTGCGAGAGAAGGCAGCCCTTGGGCTCGCCGGTCGTCCCGGAGGTATAGAGCATCTCGACGGGATCGTCGGGGCGGATCCGGAGGCCGCCGAGCGCGGGGGCGCCGGGCCGCGCGCCCGCACACTCGACCGCGGCGAAGTCCACCGCCCCCGGCGGCACCTCGCTGCCCAGCACCACCACGTGGCGGAGCGCGGGGAAACGCGCCCCCGGCAGGGTCCCCGCCCGCCGTGCCTCGGGACAGAGCTCGTCGAGAATCCCGAGGTAGTCGATCCTGGCGGCGGCGAATCGGTCCACCATGATGAGGGCCTTGGCGTCCGACTGCCGCAGCACGTACTCGACCTCGAGGGCGCGGTAGCGGCTATTGCAGGTAACCGTCACCGCGCCGATCTTGGCGATGCCCAGATTGGCGACGTTCCACTCGACGCAGTTCGGCATCCAGAGCACGACGTGGTCCCCGGGACCGAGGCCGAGGGCGAGGAGGCCTCGAGCGAAGTCATCCGCCCGGCGCTTCAGATCCCGATACGTCAGCCGCTCGCCACGGAAGACGACGGCCTCGCGGTCGGGAAACCGCGCGGCGGACTCGTCCAGCATCTGGCCCAGGGTCAGGGCGGGACCGAGATCGATCATTGCTCGTCGGCCTGGGCGATGCGCGTCATCACGTGCTGCCGCCTCGTGAGCGCGCCCGCCAGCTCCTCCTGCGAGACGCCCTCCGCGAGGCCGCGGTCGATCGCCCGGCACAGCTCCTCTCCCGCCGCCTCCGCGGCGGCCCGGTCACCCGCCTCCAGCAGGCCTTCGACCCGCTCCCACGCGCGGGCGGCCTGCGCCTCGAGCGCCTGGGCCAGGGCATGCCGGCTTTCGCTCTCGCGATCGGGATCGCCGCCGGCCAGGCGGAGCGCGTGATAGAGGGGCTCGAGCGCCCCCGTCACGTCACCCGCCTCGATCCGCTCGACGCCGAGCCTGGTGTGCCCCCACCAGAGCCGGCGTCGGATCTCGTCCATCCGGGGCGACTGCCCGGCCGCCTCGGGCAGGGTCTGCACGAAGGCTTCCGCGCTCTGGAGCGCGGCCATCGCGGCACCCATGTCGTCGCCCGAATCCAGCGCCCGCGCGGTCAGCCGCGCGACCTCGCCGCCCACCGATCCCCAGTACACGTCCTCGACACCGCCGCGGCGGTCGCCCAGCTCCTCCCAGCCCATCGCGTCTCGAAGCCAGCGAAACCCGCCCGCATGGTCGCGCTTGTCGAGAAAGCCACCGAGCCGGCGCTCGGCGGCGGTGGCGAGGGCGTCGCGCGCCCGTTCCACCGCGAGGTGCGCGCGGAGCGCTCTGCCCCAGGGCGGCAGATCATCGGCTCCGGCTCCCGACACCTCTTCGCCCGGCGCCACCCCCGCCTCCACCGCCGGCTGACCGGGGGGGACGGTTGCGATGGCCCGGAGCAGACCCACCGAGAGGCGAAGTCCCGCGAGAGTGGACGCGGACCCATCGCCCGCCGCCACGCCTCCGGCCAGGAGCTGGCCGCCGACGGACTCGGCCACCGGCGCTAGACGGGCTTCCTCCGCCTTCAGGTCGCTCTTCGGTAGCGAGCGAATGCCTTGCTCGAAGGCGGCGCGGGTCGCGGGCTCGTCGCCGCGGGCCTTGCTCGCAAGGCCCGCCATGCCCCAGAGCAGCGCGCGCTCGTAGGAAACCGCCGGCCGCGCCCGCCCGCGGCCCCGCGGCTTGAGAACGGGATTCACCGCGGCGAGCAGCGCCTCGTGGCTCCCCGCCTTGAGCAGGCGCGCGGACTCCGCCACGAGATCGGACGCGGCGACCGCCGCCGCGATGGGCCCGGGCGCCGGCTCCACCTCGGCT
>JBKPDT010000136.1:0-5434 GCA_046728035.1 Candidatus Methylomirabilota bacterium
AGCCAGGCGTCGATCTGCCCCGGCGGGATCGCCTGCCCCGGCGCCGCGATCTGACCCGGCAGGACCGGCTGATCCTCGCCAACCCGGGGCGACTGGGCGCGGCCGCCGAGGGGCAGCGAGAACGTGATGACCAGCGCCCCCGCCGACTGAAGTAGCGCGCGCCGCGACAGCACTAGTAGGTATCTATCACGGTGACGCCGACGGTGGCGAAGCGGTCCATGGACTCCAGCACCGCGCCGGCTTCCTCGAGGGGGACCGTCCGGCTCACGAGACGGCCGGGCGCGAGCTTGCCCGTCTGGACCATCTGGAGCATGGCATCGAAGCGCGGGGCCGGCATCCCGTAGGAGCCGATCACGCTGGCTTCCTTGAGGACGAGGAGGTCGATGGGGATCGGCACCATGCCCTTCTCCGCGGCGGAGGTGAGGCCGATCTGCAGGTGCCGCCCCTGCCGCCGGAGCGACATCACCGAGGCCTGGCAGGTCGCCGCCACGCCGAGGGCGTCCACCGAGACATGGGCACCGCCGCCCGTCAGGTCGGCGATGGCCTTCGGGGCGTTGTCCTTCTGCGCGTTCACCGTCGCCACCGCCCCGAGCGACTTGGCGAGCGCCAGCTTCTCGTCCGCGATGTCCACGCCGATGACGCTGGCGCCGAGCGCGCTCGCGATCTGGACCGCCGAGAGCCCGATGCCGCCGCAGCCATGCACCGCCACCCACTCGCCGGCCTTCACCTGCGCGCGGTCCACGAGGGCGTGGAAGGACGTCATGTAGCGGCAGCCCATGCTCGCCCCGTCGGTGAAGCCCACCGACTCCGGCAGCGGCACCAGGTTCACGTCGGCGAAGGGCACACCCACGTAGCGACCCATCCCACCCCAGTACGCGATGCCCGGCGTCACCCGCATGTCGCAGAGATGCGGCTGGCCCGCGCGGCAGAAGTCGCAGGAGCCCTCGCCCTGGCTGAACGGCACGAGCACGCGCTGGCCTCGCTTGACCCGCGTCACACCCTCGCCCACCTCCTCGACCACGCCGCAGAACTCGTGGCCGAGCACGTGGGGGAAGCGCAGGGTGAGCCCGAACCAGCTCCAGTCGCCGACCCAGGCATGCCAGTCGCTCCGGCAGATGCCGTTGGCCTCGACCCGGACGACGGCGCCGCCGGGGAAGACCTGCGGGTCGGGCACGTCCTGCACGACCAGAGGCTTGCGGGTGCCCTCCATCACGGCGGCCCTCATGCGTGGGTCTCCTCGGATCTCGGCGGGGCGTTCAGTCGAGCCCCCAGCTGAATACGTGAGTGGGCGTGAGCTCGATCATCACGGAGTCCGACTCGCCGAGCGCGGCCTCCATGGGGTACTGGGGATACTTCCGGTAGAGCAGGCGGCGGACCCGTCGGAAGCGCGGCCCGCGCTCGATCACGGCGGCCTTCCCCTGCACCATCACGCCCCGGAGCGCGTCCCAGTCATCCGCGTAGTAGTCGACGGTGAGGGCGAGCTGCGGATTGGCGCGGACGTTGAGGACCTTGCGCGCTCGCTTGCCCGAGCCCAGGTAGATCTTCCCCCCGGCGAGCACGTGGCAGACCGGGACGAGGTGCGGCATTCCGCTGCCACCCGCGGTGGCGATCCGAGCGACCCGCCCCCAGCGCAGGACCTCGGCGGCCGCCCGGGGTATCCGGGCGGTCCGGGGCCCGCCCCGGCGGCGACGGGTCTTCCGCGCTTTCCCCATCAGCCGGATGCTAGGCGTCCACGGCTAGGCTGTCAATGCACCGCACCCGCGCGACCCCGCGCCTTCGCCACGATGCCCCAGAGCGATACCACCGCCCAGACGCCTTCGAGCAGGACGAAGCCCCACTGGCGGCCGTGCCACGCGTCGATGGTCAGGATTACGGCACCCACGAGGTTCGGGGCGAGATAGCCGTACGAATCCTGGCTGAGGACGCGGAGCTGGGCGAGGACGAACGCGACGAGGATGAGGACGGCGCCGACGATCTGGACGAGGTGCTCCGTCACGCGCGTCTCTTGATGTCGGGTCGGCCGTCCGCGCGCGAGCGGGCCAGCCACGCCGCCCCCACGAGGACCGCGGTGGGCGCCCAGACCCAGACCATCTCGCTCACGATGGTTCGCAGCCCCCAGTCACTCAGGACGTCGAGCCCGATCGGCGAGACCACGAGGGGCCGCCACGGGAAGAAGTAGCGCGTATTGTCGAAGGGGGCGAGGAAGGCCACGCCGGGGCCGCCGTTGGTGAACGCGTCGAGGAAGCCGTGCGAGGCCATGGCGAGGAAGTAGAAGCCCCAGAGCCAGAAGAACGGCAGCTTCAGCGGGCGATGAGCGAGCCGGGCGACGAGGAAGGCGACGAGCAGCGCCGTGGGAAACGAATGCGAGATCCCGCGGTGAGCCCAGGGCGTGCCCCAGGGAATCCCCAGCGGCCAGGCGACAACGTCGGCGTCGGGCAGGATGGACAGGCCGGCGGCGAGCAGCCAGAAGAGTGGAGGCATGCGGCGGAAGCGCGTCAGGACGCCGCCGAGGCCGCCGGCGACGACGGCGTGCGTCAGGATGGTCGGCATCGGCAGAGCGCGCGCATCAGCGGTAGAATACCCCGGCCATGGCCTTTACCGACACGCTCTGGCGCTCGATCGAGGCCATCTACGCGGCCATCCTCCGGCATCCCTTCCTGGCCGGCCTCACCGACGGCTCGCTCCCGCGCGAGAGCTTTCGCTTCTACGCCGTGCAGGACGCCCTCTACCTGCGCGACTTCGCCCGCGCGTTGTCGGTGGCGGCCGCGCGCGCCCCCCAGGACGACTGGATCATCATGTTCAACGAGCACGCGGCGGGCGCCCTCAAGGTGGAGCGCGCGCTCCACGAGGGCTTCTTCAAGGAGTTCGGACTCGCGCCGGACGAGGTCGCGGCCACCCCGCTCGCGCCCACCAATCTTGCCTACACCTCCTATCTCCTCGCCGTCGCCTACGGGGCGCCCTTCCACGAGAACATGGCCGCGCTCCTGCCGTGCTACTGGATCTACTGGGAGGTCGGCAAGGAGCTCGAGCGGCGGGGTTCGCCCGATCCCCTCTACGCGCGCTGGATCGGCACCTACGCCTCCGGCGACTTCGGCGCGCTGGTGGAGGCGGTGCTGGAGGCGACCAATATCATGGCCGGGCGCGTGGGCGAGGCCGAGCGGGACGCCATGCGCCGGCATTTCCTGGCGACGAGTCGCTACGAGTGGATGTTCTGGGACATGGGGTGGCGTCGAGAGGCCTGGCCGGTAGCGTGACCGATTCACCGTTTGCGAGGTGCCGCGGCATGTCCCTCAGGATGATCGGGCTCGTGATCACCTTCGCTGTCGGCGTCCTCGTCACGCCGGTTGCGGCCCAATCCAAGAACGAGCTCAAGATGTCCATCGTGGTCAGCGAAGAGACACCGTGGGGTCGGGCCGCGAATCGGTTTGCCGGCGCCGTCAGGTATCGGACGCAGGGGCGCGTCAGCATCAAGAACTACTTCGACGGACAGCTGTTCGCGGATCAGCAGACGAGCGAGTTCTTGCTCCTCCAGCGGGGTGGGGCCGACTTCTCGATGGGATCGACCATCAACTGGTCCGCGCAGGTAAAGGAGTTGAACCTCTTCGCCTTGCCGTTCTTGTTCCCGAGCTACAAGGCGGTCGATGCCGTGAACGCGGGCGAGCCGGGCAAGCGGCTGTTCAAAGCGATCGAGCAGAACGGCGTCGTTCCGATCGCCTGGGGCGAGAACGGCTTCCGCGAGCTGACGAATGCCAAGCGACCAGTCCGCCGGCCGGAAGATCTCCAGGGGCTGAAGGTCCGGGTCGTCGGGATCCCGATCTTTTCGGAGGTCTTTCGGGCCCTCGGTGCCCACCCCGTCAGCATGAACTGGGGCGCGGCCCAGGCCGCCTTCCGGGAGGGCTCAGTCGACGCGCAGGAGAACCCGATCTGGCTCATCATTCCCTACAAGCTCTGGTCGGCACACAGGCATGTCACGCTGTGGCACTACGTCAACGACCCGCTGATCCTTGCTGTGAGTGGCAAGACCTGGGCGAGCCTGACACCGGAGGATCGGAATATCGTGAGGAAGGTCGGCGAAGAGGTCATGTCCGAGCAGAGGAAGGAAGTGCGAGAGGGGCTGGAGGGTGCCACGAGCACCCTCGACACCCTCCAGAAGATCTACAGCATGGAGGTGGTTACGCTTTCGCCGGGCGAGGTCAAGGCATTCCGCGAAAAGACGCGCCCGGTCTTCACCAAGTGGGCGGAGGAGATCGGGCTGGAGCTGGTCCGCAGCGCGGAGAAGATCGTGGAGAACACGAGATAGCCGCCGGAGCTACTTCTTCACGTTGAAGAAGAGCTCGCGCGACGCGCGGCGTGAGTCGATGGTTCCCCGGCCCGTCGCGACGAGGACGTAGAGCACGTTCAGCGCCGTGAGCGCGGACGGCACCAGCCGCCGGTTTCGTGAGCGCGTGAAGACCATCCCAGCCGTCAGCCCCCGCCGACCGCGCAGGCGGCGGTAGAGCCGCTCCACCGCCGCCTTCCCGACCAGGTTGAAGTAGCCCGCGTCCCGCTTGCTGATGGAGAGAGACATCACGAAGTACTGCCGGGGGCTGGACAGGACGTAGTAGTGCTGGCGCTTGCCCTGTACTTCCCCGTGGAAGGTCAGACCCTTCGTCAGGCTCTCGACGCTCAGCTTCATGGGCCCTCCTCAGGCCGACTTCAGCGCGGTGAGGTTGAAGGCGGTGACCGGGCGCGAGAAGCCCTTGAGGGCCAGCTCGCCGACTGACTGCCCGGTCACCAGGTCGTCGACTCGACCGTAGAGCTTGCGCGAGACGAGAATCTGGCCGGGCCTGGCCTCGCCGCAGAGCCGGGCGGCCAGGTTGGTGACGGTGCCGATGGCCCCGTAGTCCCAGCGTCCCTCGAAGCCGATGGCCCCGATGGTGGCGTAGCCCTCGGCGATGCCGACCCCGAAGTCCAGCTCGTAGCCGCGCTTGCGCCAGCCGCGCATGAGCTCGTCCACCCGCTGCCGCATGGCCAGCGCCATCCGCACGGCGCGCTCCTGGGGATTCGGCACCGGGAGGGGGTCGTTGAAGAAGATCATCATCCCGTCCCCGGTGAAGCGCTCGAGGGTGCCCTCGTGGGCGAGGATCAGCTCGCCCATGGCGGCGTGGTACTCGCGCAGCACGCCCATCACCTCCTCCGGCTCGGCGGTCTCGGCGAAGGCGGTGAAGCCGCGCAGGTCGATGAACACCACGGTGACCTCGCGCCGGTGGCTCTTGAGGGGATCGTCGGCGCCGCCGTTGACGATGGCCTCGGCCAGGTGCGGCGAGAAGAAGCGCTTCAGGCGGCCGAGCCGCTCGAGCTGGGCCACCTGCTCGGTGACACGCGCCTCGAGCGTGCGGTTCAGCTCGCCGAGCTGATCCCACAGCGTCTTCACCCGCAGGAGCGAGCGCACGCG
>JBKPDT010000137.1:0-12502 GCA_046728035.1 Candidatus Methylomirabilota bacterium
GATCGGTGAGGAGGCCAGCGTCTGGTTCACCGCGGTGCTGCGCGGAGACGTCAACTTCATCCGCGTCGGTCGCGGCACGAATATTCAGGACGGCACCATCGTCCACGTCAACCGGCACGGGACGCCCTCCGTCATCGAGGACTATGTCACGGTGGGCCACGCCGCGCGGCTGCACGGGTGTCACATCAAGTCCAACTGCCTCATCGGGATCGGCGCCATCGTCCTCGACGGCGCCGTGCTCGAGGAGGAGTGCCTGGTCGCCGCGGGGGCGGTGGTCTCGCCGGGCACCCAGGCCCCGCGGGGCAGCGTCCTCATGGGGGCCCCCGCGCGCGTGAAGCGGCAGGCCACTCCCGCCGATCTCGACCTGATCTACCGGTCGGCGAAGAGCTACATCGAGCTGAGCCGGGACTATCTGGTCGCGGCGCGCGCGGAACCCTGACGGTGGCGAGCAAGCCCAGCACCGCCCCGCCGCGCGGCATGCGCGACCTCCTCCCCGCCGAGGTCGAGCTGCGCGACGCCGCCACCCAGCAGATCCTCGCCGTGTACCGCGCGTTCGGATTCCGGCGTATCGAGACGCCGGCGATGGAGAGCCTCCGCCTCCTCATCGGCAGCGAGGGCGGTGAGAACGAGAAGCTGATGTTCAAGGTGCTCAAGCGCGGAGAGGAGCTGGAGGCAGCCCAGCGCTCCGGCGGCGAGCTCGCCGAGCATGGGCTGCGCTTCGACCTCACGGTGCCCCTGGCGCGCTACTATGCGGAGAATCACGCCCGCCTCCCCGATCCTCTCAAGGCGGTCCAGATCGGCCCGGTATGGCGGGGGGACCGGCCGCAGAAGGGACGGTACCGCCAGTTCACCCAGTGCGATATCGACATCGTCGGGGTCGCCTCCGAGGTGGCGGAGGTGGAGCTGATCCTCGCCACCAGCGAGGCGCTGACCCGGCTCGGGCTTGCCGACCTCACCATGCGCCTCAATGACCGGCGACTGCTCAGGGCGATCGCCCGTCACTGCGGCTTCACCGAGGCCGCCGAAGCCGGCTTCTTCATCGCCTTCGACAAGCTGGACAAGATCGGTCCCGAGGGGGTGCTCGGCGAGCTGCGCGAGGCCGGCTACGAGGCGACTGCGGTCGAGCGCTTCGAGGGCCTGCTCCCCACCCTGCAGAAGGGGGAGCTGTCGCTGGAGACCCTGCCCGCCCTGCTGGGCGCGGGCGCGGACGGCGCCACCGAGGCCTTGGAGTCAGTGGCGTGGATCATTCGCACCGTCAACCCCGAGATGCCTGGGGGCGCTCGCGTGCAGTTCGATCCCACCCTCGTGCGGGGCATGGGCTACTACACCGGGACGATCTTCGAGGCGACATCACCTGCCTATCCGTCGTCGATCGCGGGTGGCGGGCGATACGACCGCATGGTCGGCCGCCTCCTCAACCGGGACGTGCCCGCTTGCGGCTTCTCGATCGGCTTCGAGCGGCTCATCGGGATCCTCACTGAGCGGGAGGAGGCGGGGGCGGCGCCCGCAGAGCAGACGGCGGGACGACGGATCGCCCTCCTCGTCGAGGGTACGCGCGACCTGGCCCCCGCGCTCGCGGCGGCCCGCGCGCTCCGATCCGCCGGCGACCTCGTCTCCCTCGAGGTGCGGCGGAAGAACCTCGGCAAGCAGCTGGAGAGCCTCGCCGAGCACGGATTCACCGCGTTCGCGACCACCGAGGGGGCGGGCCCGCCCACCGTGAAACCACTGACCCGCCGGGGGCGGGACTGATGCACCGCTATCGCACGCACACATGTGGTCAGCTCCGCGTGGCCGACGTCGGTCAGGGGGCGCGGCTCTCGGGCTGGGTGCATCGCAAGCGCGATCACGGGAATCTCCTCTTCATCGACCTCCGGGATCACTACGGCGTCACCCAGTGCGTGGTGAACGCGGCGAGCCCGAGCTTCGCGGCGGCGTCGGCTCTGCGGCCCGAGAGCGTGGTGACGATGTCCGGGATGGTGGTGGCCCGGGGACCGGACGCCGTCAACCCGAAGCTGCCCACCGGCGAGGTGGAGCTGGCCGTCGACGACCTCGTGGCGCAGTCCACCGCCGACACCCTGCCGATGCAGGTCGCCGGGGAGGCGGAGTTCCCCGAGGAGACACGTCTCCGCTACCGCTTCCTCGATCTCCGGCGGGAGAAGCTGCACCGCAACGTCGCGCTCCGCTCCCAGGTGATCGCGAGCATCCGGCGGCGCATGATCTCGGCGGGCTTCACCGAGTTCCAGACGCCCATCCTCACCTCCAGCTCTCCGGAAGGGGCGCGCGACTACCTGGTGCCGAGCCGGCTGCATCCTGGGAAGTTCTACGCGCTGCCTCAGGCGCCCCAGCAGTTCAAGCAGCTCCTGATGGTGGCGGGCTTCGACCGCTACTTCCAGATCGCCCCCTGCTTCCGCGACGAGGACGGTCGCGCCGACCGGTCGCCGGGGGAGTTCTACCAGCTCGACTTCGAGATGTCCTTCGTCACCCAGGAGGACGTGTGGACGACCATCGAGCCCGTCCTCCACGGCGTCTTCGAGGAGTTCGCGGGCGGCCGGGCGGTGACGCCGCCGCCATTTCCCCGCATCCCCTTCGCCGAGGCGATGGCGAAGTACGGCACCGACAAACCCGATCTGCGGATCCCCATCGTCAACGCCGACGTCACTGCCGTGTTCGCGGGCTCGGACTTCAAGGTCTTCGCGGAGGCCGCCGCGCGGGGCGCCGTCGTGCGGGCCATCCCGGGCCCGGGAGCGGCGGCGCGGCCACGCAGCTTCTTCGACAAGCTCGATAGCTGGGCGCGCGAGCAGGGCGCGCCCGGCCTCGGCTACGTCACTCTCGCCGAGGGCCAGGCCCGCGGCCCCATCGCCAAGTTCCTGGACGGCGACCGCCTGGGCGCCCTGCGCGCGGCGACGGGGGCGGGGACAGGGGACGCCGTCTTCTTCGTCTGCGACCGCCCGGAGATCGCCGATCCCCTCGCGGGGCGGGTGCGCGTCAAGCTCGGCGAGGATCTCGACCTCGTCGAGAAGAACGCCTTCCGGTTCTGCTGGATCACCGACTTCCCGATGTACGAGTGGGACGACGAGGCCAAGAAGATCGAGTTCAGCCACAACCCGTTCTCGATGCCGCAGGGGGGCCTGGAGGCGCTGGAGACCCAGGACCCGCTCATCATCAAGGCATACCAGTACGATATCGTGTGCAACGGCATCGAGCTCTCCAGCGGCGCCATCCGGAACCACCGGCCGGACATCATGTACAAGGCCTTCGAGATCGCCGGCTACCGGCGAGAGGACGTCGAGGCACGCTTCGGGGGCATGCTCAACGCCTTCCGCTACGGGGCGCCGCCGCACGGCGGTTCGGCGCCCGGCATCGATCGCATCGTCATGCTGCTCGCGGACGAGCGGAACATCCGCGAGGTCATCGCTTTCCCGATGAACCAGCAGGCGCAGGACCTCCTCATGCAGGCCCCGAGCGCGGTAGAGCCCCGACGGCTGAAGGAGCTCCACATCACGCTCGACCTGCCCCCCGAGCGCGGCTGAGTGTGGGCCGCCGTGATATCCTGACCTCCAGAGGCCGACACCTGACACAAGTCACCACCGTCACCCGCCGGCTCCAGCTCCCTGCCTCGTCCGACCTCCTCACGCTCCTCGGCAAGAACGACGAGCACCTGCGCGCCCTCGAGGCGCAGTTCGACCTCCGCATCACCGCTCGCGGTCACGAGCTGACCCTGCGCGGCGACGAGCGCCAGGTCGGCCAGGCGGAGCGGCTGCTCCACGACCTGATCGCCCTGCAGGGTGCGCGCGGCTCGCTAAGCGCGGCTGAGGTGCGGGCGGCCCTCCGGCTCGCCGGGAGCGACCCCGGCACCGATGTGCGGGCGGTGATGGCCGACGCCATCAGCGTGCCGTCCCGGCGCAAGCTCATCTCGCCGAAGACCGCCAACCAGAAGCGCTACGTCGACGCCATCCGCACCCACGACCTCGTGATCGCGATTGGGCCCGCCGGCACCGGCAAGTCCTATCTCGCGGTGGCGATGGCGGTGTCGGCGCTGATGAAGCGCGAGGTCGTCCGCATCATCCTCACCCGCCCCGCGGTGGAGGCGGGCGAGCGGCTCGGCTTCCTGCCCGGCGACCTCATCGAGAAGATTCACCCCTATCTTCGGCCGCTCTACGACGCGCTCTACGACATGCTGGATACCGACAAGGTCGCGACCCTCACCGAGCGGGGACAGATCGAGATCGCTCCGCTCGCTTACATGCGGGGCCGCACCCTGAACGACGCGTTCATCATCCTCGACGAGGCGCAGAACACGACGTCCGAGCAGATGAAGATGTTCCTCACCCGGCTCGGCTTCAGCTCGAAGATGGTCATCACCGGCGACATCACCCAGGTGGACCTGCCGGCGAGCCGCGTGTCTGGCCTGGTGGAGGCGCAGACGGTGCTTCGGGGGGTGGACGGTATCCAGTTCGTCTACTTCAGCGACCGCGACGTCGTGCGCCATGACCTGGTATCGGTGATCGTGCGCGCCTACGACCGCGCCCAGCCGCGCCCCCGCGGGGGCGCCGCGGCGGAGCCCACCGACGGTTGATCGGGGGGTGGGGAAGCGCGGGGGCCGTCGGGATGTCCGCGGCCTGGGGGAGTGCGGGGGCCATGTCTGGGCCCCCGCAACGTAAATGCCGGTTGCGCTCGAAAGCCGCCAGTCCCGCGTGCGCGTCCCGCGCCGCCGTCTGCATGCCACCGCCCGCGCCGCCCTCGCCGCGCTGGGGCGGCCCGCGGCCGAGGTGCACGTGACGCTGGTCGACGACGCCGCCATTCGCCGGCTCAATGCCCGCTACCGTGGCTCTCGGCGGCGCACCGACGTCCTCGCCTTCGACCTCGGAGGCCCCGGGCCGTCACCCATGCTCGGAGAGGTGGTCGTCTCGGTGGACACCGCGGCGCGCCAGGCGGCCGCGGTGGGCGTGTCGCTCGCGCTGGAGCTGGACCTCCTCGTGGTCCACGGCATCCTCCACCTCGCGGGCTGGGACGACGCCCGCCCCCGCGAGGCGCGACGCATGCACGAGCGCACGCGCGCCATTCTCACCCGGGCGCGGCGCCGGCCCGTCCCCGCTCGCCTGTGGGCGGGTCTCCTGCCCCACCCATGACCCCCCCGGCCCACCGCGCGGGCTTCGTCGCCCTGGTCGGCCGGCCCAATGTTGGCAAGTCGACCCTCCTCAACCGACTCGTCGGCGAGAAGATGGCCATCGTCTCGCGGCGGCCGCAGACCACGCGGACCCGCATCACCGGGATCCGGCACCTGCCTCATGCCCAGGTCGTCTTCGTGGACACGCCCGGGTTGCATGCGGGCACCGGGCGGCTCGGCGAGCTCATGCAGCGGGCGGCCGAGCGCGCGCTCGAAGACGTGGACCTGGTATGCTTCGTGGCCGAGGCCACCGAGCGCCCGGAGCGGATTGACGCCGACGCGCTCGCCCGGCTCGCCGGCGTGCGGGCGCCCGTCTTCTGCTGCCTCAACAAGGTCGACCTCGTCGCGCCGAAGTCGCGGCTGCTCCCCCTGATCGCTGCATACCGCGAGCGCCATCCCTTCCAGGAGATCGTCCCCGTCTCCGCGCAGACGGGCACGGGGGCCGACGCCCTCCTCGATCTCGTGGTGGCCGAGCTGCCCGAGCGGCCTGCCTACTTCCCGCGCGAGTCCCTCACCGACCAGCCCGAGACCTTCTTCGTGGCCGAGGTCATCCGCGAGAAGATCTTCCGGATCACCCATCAGGAGATCCCCTACGCGTGTGCGGTGCGGGTGGAGGAGCTGACGGAGCGCCCAAAACCCGAATGCGTGTACATCAAGGCGGAAATCTTCGTCGAGCAGGAATCACAGAAGGGTATCCTCATCGGCCGCCAGGGGGCCATGCTCAAGCGGATCGGCACCGCCGCGCGCGAGGATCTCGAGCGCTTCTTCGGGATCAAGACGTACCTCGACCTCCGGGTGGGCGTGCGAAAGAACTGGAGGAAGGATGAGCGGGCCCTGCGCGAGTTCGGCTTCCTCCTCACTTCCTGACCATGGCGCTCTTCCGAACGCGCGCGGTGGTGGTGAGTCGGCGACCGCTGGGCGAGCAGGATCGCCTCGTTGAGTTCTACACGCGGGACCACGGCAAGGTGCGGGGCGTGGCCAAATCGGCGCGGCGGCCCCGCTCCCGCTTCGTCGCCGCCCTCGAGCCCCTCACCCTCGGCGAGCTGGTCTTCTTCGACGGTGGACGCAGCGAGCTGGTCCGCGTGGACCACTTCGACATCGTCCGGCCCTTCGTGGGCGTACGTGAGGACCTCGGCCGCCTCGGCCGTGGCGCCTGGATCTGCGAGGCGCTCAGCCGGCTGTCCGCCGATCGCGATCCGCACCCCGCGCTGTTCGGGCTCCTCGTCCGCAGCCTGCGTGGCCTCGAGAGCGCGGTGGCCCCCGAGCGGGTCGCCATCTGCTTCGCGGCGCGGGCCCTGGACCTCCTCGGCCACCGCCCGCGCCTCGACCGCTGTCTCGAGTGCGGGCGCGCCTTCCCCTTCCCCGGCGCTGCCCTCGACGCGGAGGCGGGCGGCCTCGTGTGTGGATCGTGCGGCGCGGGCGAGCAGGCCTTTCCGATCTCCAGGCCGGCGGTGAGCATGCTGGCCCGGCTCCGAGGGCTCCGCTGGGAGGAGGCGCTGGCGCTAGCCCTCCGACCCGACGTCGAGCTCGAGCTCGGCGCGGCTCTCGACGGTGTGGTGACCCGGCTCATCGGCGGACCATCGCGCACGCTCCGCTTCATCGGGCAGACGCGGCGCGGGCTCGCCGGCGTCGCCGAGCCGCCGCCCGCCCGTCGGCGCACGTGATATCCTGAACGCCATGTCGCCGACCATGGATACCCTCGTCTCGCTCTCCAAGCGTCGAGGATTCGTCTTTCAGTCGAGCGAGATCTACGGCGGCACCGGCTCCGCCTGGGACTACGGCCCGCTCGGCGTCGAGCTGAAGCAGAACATCAAGCGGCTCTGGTGGCGCGACTTCGTGCAGTCGCGCGCCGACATGGTCGGGATCGACGCCTCCATCCTCATGCATCCGATGGTCTGGAAGGCGAGTGGCCACGTCGACAAGTTCACCGACCCGATGGTCGACTGCCGAGAGTGCAAGCACCGCTTCCGCGCCGACCACGTGGACGCGCAGCCGTGGACGCACTTCTGCCCGGCCACCAAGGGCAACAAGTTCGAGATGCCCGCCGCTGAGCCGTGCCCGCGCTGCGGGGCCCGGCGCACGCTCTGTCCGGAATGCGGGAAGGGCGAGCTCACCGCGCCGCGCCAGTTCAATATGATGTTCAAGACGTTCATGGGCCCGGTGGAGGAGGACGCCGCCGTCACCTACCTCCGCCCGGAGACCGCCCAGGCGATGTTCGTCAACTTCGAGAATGTCCTCCAGTCCATGCGGCTCAAGCTACCCTTCGGTATCGCGCAGGCCGGGCGCTCGTTCCGCAACGAGATCACGCCGGGTAACTTCATCTTCCGCACGCGTGAGTTCGAGCAAATGGAGATCGAGTACTTCGTCAACCCCCACGACACCGTGGAGGGCCGGCCTGCCGACGAGCACTGGCATGATCGCTGGATCGCCGACTGCCTCGCGTGGTTCCGCCGCTACGGGCTGAGCGAGGGGAACCTTCGCCTGCGTGAGCACGAGAAGGACGAGCTGGCCCACTACGCCAAGCGTACGGTGGACATCGAGTACCGGTTCCCCATCGGCTGGAGCGAGTTGATGGGCATCGCCAACCGGACCGACTTCGATCTCAAACAGCACGCCAAGTTCAGCGGCAAGACGCTGACCTATTTCGACGAGGAGCGGAAGGAGCACATCGTCCCCTACGTCGTCGAGCCTGCGGCGGGGGTGGACCGTGCGCTGCTCGCCTTCCTCGCCGAGGCCTACCAGGAGGAGGAGGTACGGGGCGAGAAGCGGGTGGTGCTCCGCTTCCACCCCGAGCTGGCGCCCCTGAAGGTCGCGGTGCTGCCGCTACTCAAGAAGCGCGAGGAGATCGTGCGCACCGCGAACGCCATCCGGAGCGAGCTGGCGAAGCACTGGCGCGTGGTCTACGACGATACCGCGGCCATCGGACGGCTCTACCGTCGCCAGGACGAGGTGGGCACGCCCTATTGCGTGACGGTGGACGTCCAGACGGTGGGAGACTCCGACAAGGGCGAGACGGGCGACGGCCGCGTGACCATCCGCGACCGCGACAGCATGCAGCAGATCCGGGTGCCCACGCGAGAGCTCGTTCCCGTGTTCCGCGAGCTCCTCGCTGGGGGCGACTGGGGCGCCGTCTCCCCACGCTTCGGCGGAGCCGCCGCCGCGGCCGCCGGCGCGTGATCCCCCACTAGGGATTCTGCGTCCCGTCCTTGGGGGCGGCGGCCCCCCCTGTCGGGAGCGTCACGGGAACCGCCGGCCGCACGCCTGCCGCGAAGCGAGCGGGACCACAGACATGCGCCGGCTCGGTGCCCATCACGAAGGCCATGAGGGCGGGTCGCGTGCAGTCGCCTTGGTCGAGATCCACCGGCACGAGGACGACGCGCTCGGGGATGGGAAAGTCCTCCGCAGGCTGTCCCGCCAGCGCCGACGACATGAAGGTGGTCCAGATGGGGACGGCGACGCGCGACCCCGTTTCGTCCTTGCCAAGGCTGCGCGGCCGGTCGAAGCCCACCCACACGCCGGTGGCGAGCTGGGGCGTGAAGCCGATGAACCAGGCATTGGAATAGTCGTTGGTGGTGCCGGTCTTGGCGGCGGCGGGTCGCCCCAATGCCTTGGCCGCGATTCCGGTGCCGCGCTCGATGGTGCCCTTGAGCATCTGGGTGGCCACGTAGGCCACTTCCGGCGAGAGTACCTGCCGAGCCTCGGGGATGTTCTCCTCCAGGAGCTTACCCTGGGCGTCGAGGACGTAGCGGATGGCCGTCGGACGCACCCAGCTGCCGCGGTTGGCGAGGGCACCGTAGGCGGAGGTGAGCTCGAGGAGCGAGAGCTCGGAGGTGCCCAGCGCCAGGCTCATGTTCTCGCCGAGCGGACTCTCGACGCCGAGGCGGCGCGCCACGTCGATAGTGCGCTTGAGCCCAATCCGCTCCTGCACCTTGACCGCTGCCACGTTGATGGATTCCTCGAGCGCCTGCTGGAGAGTGACGGGCCCTCGGAACTTGCGGTCGTAGTTGTCGGGCTTCCAGGGCTTGCCGTTGGGGCCACCGGGGAACTCGACGGGGGAATCGTCCACCACGGTGGCCGGGGTCAACCCCGTCTCCAGCGCGGCGATGTAAACGAAGGCCTTGAAGGCGGAACCGGGCTGCCGACGCGCCTGAATGGCGCGATTGAACTCGCTCTTGAAGAAGTCGTAACCGCCCACCATCGCCTTGATGTGCCCGGTCTGCGGATCGAGGGAGAGGAGCGCGCCCTCGGGGCGCTCCGTTGCCGGCGCCGTCCCCGCCTTCTCGGAGGCCTTGAGCCGCCGTGTCTCGAGCGCCCTGAGGCCCTCGCGCAGCGACTGCTCGGCCTTGAGCTGCATGGTCGGCGACAGCGTGGTGTAGACCTGAAGCCCGCCCTTGAAGACGAGGTCGGCCCCGTAGGCCGACTCCAGTGCCTGCTGGACGTACTCGAGGTAGTACTGGCCGGTGGTGCGGCGGCGCTCGGGAGGCACGAGGTCCAGCTTCGCCGCCGCGAGCTTTTTCGCCTCGGCTTCCTGGAGGACGTTCACGTCCACCATGCGGGCGAGCACGATGGCGCGCCGGCGCTTGGCCGCGTCGGGATGCTCGAAGGGCGAGTAGGTCGACGGCGCCTTGGGGAGGCCGGCGAGCAGCGCGCTCTCCGGTACCGAGATCTCCTTGACTGACTTTCCGAAGAACGTGCGCGACGCCGCTTCCACGCCGAAGGCGCCGTGCCCGAAGTAGATCTGGTTGAGGTACATCTCGAGCAGCCGGTCCTTCGGGTACCGCCGCTCGAGCTCCACCGCGAGGACCGCCTCCTTGAGCTTCCGGTCGAGGCTCTTGTCCGGAGTGAGGAAGAGCACCTTGGCGAGCTGCTGCGTGATGGTGCTGCCGCCCTCGACGATGCGCCCATGACGGAAGTTCTGGTAGACCGCGCGCGCCACGCCCATCGGGTCCACGCCCCAGTGAGAGTAGAAGCGGGCGTCCTCGGTGGCGAGCATGGCGTCCTTGAGCGCTTGGGGAATCTGGGCGAGCGGGACGAAGATGCGCCGCTCGACGTGGAACTCCGTGATCAGCTCGTCGTTGTCGTCGTAGACCTTGCTGCCCTGGACCGGCTCGAAGTTCTCCAGAGCGCTGACCGCCGGGAGCGAGCGCGGGAGAATGGTGAAAGCCCAGAGGACGGCCATGCCGACGCCGAGCCCGCCCAGGCAGAAGACGATGACGAGCACAAAGGCGAGGGTCCGGAACCACCGGCGGCGCAGCCAGCCGAACCGTTTCGCGCGTCGGGGCGTGGCCATACGTTGGTATTATACAGGCGTGAAACGCTTGATATTCCGCTCCTCTCTCCTCGCCGACCTCCAGTGGCGCGGTCTCATCAGCGAGATCTCGGATCCTGCCGATGCCGACCGGCACTTCCTCGAGCCGGGGCGCCGCGCCTACATCGGGTTCGACCCCACTGCGGACAGCCTCCACGTGGGCAGCCTGCTCGGCCTCGTCGTCCTGAGCCGGATCCAACGCGCCGGCCACCGCCCCATTGTGCTCATCGGCGGGGGGACCGGGCTCATCGGAGACCCCAGCGGCAAGGTGGGCGAGCGCGCGTTGAACCCGGAGGACCAGGTGGCGGCGGCGGCGGAGCGCCTCAAGGCGCAGGTGCAGCGCTTTCTCGACTTCGGGGCGGAGCCGCGCGGCGCCCTCCTCGTCAACAACTACGACTGGCTCGGCAAGATGGACGCCATCGGCTTCCTGCGGGACGTGGGCAAGCACTTCCCGCTCGGCGCCATGCTCGCGAAGGAATCGGTTCGGGCGCGCATGGGACGGACCGATGCCGGCCTCTCCTACACCGAGTTCAGCTATCAGGTGCTGCAGGCATACGACTTCCTGCGCCTCTTCCAGGACCGCGAGTGCCGCGTGCAGCTGGGTGGGACCGATCAGTGGGGCAACATCACCGCGGGAATCGAGTTCATCCGGCGCGTGACGGGCGAGCAGGCCTTCGGAATCGTGCATCCGCTCGTGACCAAGGACGACGGCACCAAGTTCGGAAAAACGGAGGAGGGGTCGGTCTGGCTCGACGCCGCGAGGACGTCGCCCTACGAGATGTACCAGTTCTGGCTCAATACCGGCGACGGCGACGTGGTGAAGTTCCTCAAGTACTTCACCTTCCTCTCGCGCGAGGACATCGGCGCCCTCGAGGAAGCGACCGCTCAGGCGCCCGAGCGGCGTGAGGCGCAGCGCGTGCTCGCGCGCGAAGTCACCACGCTCGTGCACGGCGCGCCGGCGATGCGCGAGGCGGAGGCGATCGGCGTGGCGATGTTCGGCGGCGACGTGGCGTCGCTCGGCCCCGGCCAGCTCGACGACGTGTGCCGCGCGATCCCGACGGTTGAGATCGGCGCCGCGGAGGCGGCCGAGCTGACGGTGGTGGATCTGCTGGTACGGGTCAGGGCGGCCGGGTCCAAGGGCGAGGCGCGGAAGTTGCTGGCAGGCGGGGGCGTCACCCTAAATGGCAAGCGGCTCACCGAGGGCGGAGAGGCGCTTCGCGCCGCCGGGCCGCCACTGCACGGGCGGTTCTGGATTGTCCGCAAGGGCCGGCGGAGCTATTTCGCGGGGCGTCTGTCCGGCCGCTGACGCCTGCTAACCCCCTGATTCCCCTGATCGGAAGCGTTCCAGGGCCGGCGGGGTGGGCCGCATTCGGGAATGGGGCGACGGGGAAAGATCCCTTGACAGGTCTGAGAGGCATCCGTATCATCACACCTTGCCCATCCTGTTGAGAGGTATTCAAGAGGGTAAGGCGTTGAGAGTAGGCAGCCGGCCATATCAGTCCAGCTGACCTGTTTCAACTCTTCAGGGGTCCTGACCCCGCCGCTCTTTGAAAATCGCATATGCTACTGGCTCACCGACGAAGTGTGAGCACCATCCGTAACTACTGAGTACCTTGCGCTCGACCGACGCAACATCATTGGTTGGGCTTTAGGGACCAGGCTTCAAGTTTGTCGATTTATCTTGGCGAGTTTGATCCTGGCTCAGAGCGAACGCTGGCGGCGTACTTAACACATGCAAGTCGAACGAGGATCGTCGGGTTAGCAATAATTCGGCGGTCCTAGTGGCGCACGGGTGAGTAACACGTGGGTAACCTGCCCTAGAGTTCGGGATACCCCCTCGAAAGGGGGGCTAATACCGGATACGGTCCTCGGGTCGAAAGATCTGGGGAAGAAAGGTGGCGCAAGCTGCCGCTCTTGGAGGGGCTCGCGGCCTATCAGCTAGTTGGCGGGGTAACGGCCCACCAAGGCTATGACGGGTAGCTGGTCTGAGAGGACGACCAGCCACACGGGGACTGAGACACGGCCCC
>JBKPDT010000138.1:0-5570 GCA_046728035.1 Candidatus Methylomirabilota bacterium
GGTGGGCGGCGATGAAGCTGTCGCCCAGCCAGGCCAGGCCGAAGATGCCGATCACCGCCACCACGCCGGCCCGCAGCGTCGCGGTCCTGGGGATCTCGTCCACCTTCACCTTCGTGGCCGCCAGCATCACGGCCGCGACCGAGAGCATGACGATCTCGATCACCAGCGGCATGGCCAGCGGCCCCTTGGCGCCGGGCAGGTGGCGGAGGGCGGGGAAGAAGCCGAAGAGCACGACCAGCGCCACGCCGATCAGGAAGATGACCGCCGACGTCACCGCGCCGGGAGGAAGCGGCGGGCGCTGGGCGGCGGCCGCGGGCGGCGGGATGGCGCCGGACTTCACGCGAGCCTGGTAGTCGGGGTCGTCCTTGAGGTCCTTGCCGACGAACATCGAGATGACCGCCGCCACGAGGACACCGATCAGGGTGGACGGCACGCAGATCATCAGGATCTGCGGCAGCCCCCACTGGCTGAGCCCCTTCTCGGAGAAGAGACCGATCATGGCTGCGGTCGCCGCCGCCACCGGGCTGGCGGTGATCGCCTGCTGGGAGGCGATGGTCGCGATCGCCATGGGTCGCTCGGGCCGGATGCCGCTCTGGTGGGCGGTCTCGAAGATCACCGGCAGCAGCGGGTAGACGATGTGACCGGTGCCCGCCACGAAGGTGAAAGCCCAGGTGGTGAGGGGGGCCACGATCGTGACGTACTTGGGGTTGGCGCGGATGACGCGCTCGGCGATGCGGACCAGGAAGTCGATCCCGCCGGCGGCGTCCATCACCGAGGCCGCCATGATGACGGCCAGGATGATCAGCATCACGTCGACGGGCGGCGACGTCGGCGTGACGCCGAAGGCGACGACCAGGACCAGCAGGCCCACCGCACCCCACAGGCCCAGGCCCACGCCGCTGTAGCGCGCGCCCAGCCAGATGGCGGCCAGCACCACCACGAACTGCAGGACGATGGAGATCGTCATGCGCGCCCCCCGAGCGTCACTGTTCGAACTTCGGGTTGATCAGGTTCTCGAACGAGAAGACTTCGTCCCACTTCTTCTGGTCGAGGAGCTTGCGCTCCTGCACGACGATCTGGTGCAGGCTCTTGCCCGTCACGTGGCCCTCGTGGGCGATCTCGGCGCACTGCTTGTAGCCGAGCGAGGGCTTGAGCACCGTCACGATGCCGAGCGAATTGAGCACCATCTCCTGGGTGTGCTCGGCATTGGCGGTGATGCCCTCGATGCAGTTCACGCGCAGGCTGGTCACCGCGCGCTCCATGGTCGTGATGGAGGCGAACAGCGCGAAGGTGATCACCGGCTCCATGACGTTGAGCTGCAGCTGCCCGGCCGAGGCGGCCAGGGTCACCGTGAGATCCAGGCCAATCACGAGGAAGCCGGTCTGGTTGACGACCTCCGGGATGACGGGGTTCACCTTGCCCGGCATGATCGAGGAGCCCGGCTGCCGCTCGGGCAGGTTGAGCTCGTTGAACCCGCACCGCGGGCCCGAGGCCAGCATGCGGAGGTCGTTGCAGATCTTGGTGAGCTTGGCCGAGGTGTGCTTGAGCACGCCGGAGAGCAGCACGTAGTCGCCGGTGTCCGAGGTGGCCTCGATCAGGTCCTCGGCCAGGGTGAACTTGATCCCGGTGATGTCGGAGAGGTGCTTCACGGCCAGCGCGGGGTAGCCGGGCGCGGCGGTCACCGTCGTGCCGATGGCGGTGGCTCCCAGGTTGACGCCCTGCAGGTGCTGCCGGACCTCGGCGATCCGCTTCACCTCCTCGCCGATGGTCGTCCCCCAGCCGTGGAACTCGGCACCCAGGGACATGGGGACCGCGTCTTGCAGGTGGGTCCGGCCCATCTTGAGCACCTTGTCGAACTCCCGCGCCTTGGCGAAGAAGGCCTGCTGCAGCTTGCGCAGGGCCTCCATGTAGCTCTCCAGCCGGAGGATCAGGCCGAGGTGGAAGGCCGTCGGGTAGACGTCGTTCGTCGACTGCCCGAAGTTCACGTGGTCGTTGGGGTTGACGTACTGGTACTCGCCCTTCTTGTGGCCGAGGCTCTCCAGGGCCAGGTTGGCGATCACCTCGTTGGCGTTCATGTTGGTCGAGGTGCCGGCGCCACCCTGGATGAAGTCCGTCACGAACTGGTCGTTCATGTCGCCGGCGATCACCCGGTCGCAGGCGCGGATGATCGCCTCGGCGATCTTCGCGTCCAGCACGCCGAGGTCCCGGTTGGCCATCGCGGCGGCCTTCTTCACGTAGCCGAACCCCTTGACGAAATTCGGTTCCCGGGACATCGGCATCCCCGTGATGTGGAAGTTCTCCATGCCCCTGACGGTCTGAACACCGTAGTAGGCGTCCTCGGGGACCTGCTTATCGCCCAGGAAATCCTTCTCGATGCGGTATCCCATGTGCTCACTCCTCGTCGCGCGAAGGCGCGCGCGAGCGTGTCGTTACTTCAGTCCCGCTACGACCATCTTCCTTCTCAGGAAGGCGATCTGGGTCTGGAGCGGCAGATTCTTGGGGCACAGGTCGTGACAGGCGAGCAACGACATGCAGCCAAACACCCCGGCGTCGTCGCCGATCAACTCGTAGTACACGGCGTCGCTGCGTGTATCCCGCGGGTCGAGGCGAAAGCGCGCGAGCCGATTGAGCCCCACGGCACCGACGAAGTCCTCGCGCATCCGTGCGGTGCCGCAGGCGGCGACACAGCAGCCGCACTCGATGCACCGGTCGAGCAGGTAGATCTGCTCCGCAAGCTCCGGCTCCATCCCCTCCTCGATGCGTTGGAGGTCGACCTCGTCGGTCTTCATGTGCACCCAGGTCGCGAGGCGCTCGCTCATGTGACGCATCCACTTGCCGGTGTTGACCGACAGGTCGCCGATCAGCTCGAACACCGGCAGCGGCGCGAGGGTGGTCTCCGGCGTGAGCTGCTCGGTGAGGGTGCGGCAGGCGAGCCCCGGCCGGCCGTTGATCATCATCCCGCAGCTGCCGCAGATGCCGGCCCGGCAGACGAAGTCGAACTGCAGTGAGGGGTCCTGCTTCTCGCGGATCTCGTTGAGGGCGATGAAGAGCGTCATGCCGTCGGCCTCTTCGAGCCGGTAGGGCTGCATGCGGGGCGTGCTGCCAGGCTCCTGCGGGTTGTAGCGCAGGATCTGGAGGGTGATCGTGCGGTGCGTGGCTTCGTCGGCCATGGTCAAAACCTCTCGTCGATGCGTTCGTTGTGGCCGCGGAAGCGCGGGGGCAAGAGCTCCTCGTACGGCATGAGCGCCTCCTGCACGGCGAAGCGTCCGGCCGGCGCCAGCTTCGCCCTGAGAGCATCGACTTCTTGCTGTCGCGCGGCTGTGTCGGGATGGTCGGTGTAGTCCTTGGTGCCATACCCGCGCCAGCCGGGCGGCAGCTCCATCGTCTTCACATCCAGCGTCTCGTAGCGCAGGGTTGGCAGCGTGTCCTGCTCGTTGGTCCAGGATGCGAGCGTGCGCTTGAGCCACTCGGCGTCGTTGCGGCGCGGATAGTCTTCGCGGAAATGCGCGCCGCGGCTTTCCGTGCGGACGAGGGCGCCATAGGCGATCGTGATCGCGAGCTTCAACATCTTCTGCGTCCGGTACGCCGCCACCAGCTCCGGATTGGCCCCGGCCGCGCGGGAGCGCACCCCGATGTTGCGGCTGCGTACCAGCAGCGTCTGCAGCTCCTCGACGGCTTGTTCGAGATCCTTGCCGCGCCGGAAGATGCCGACCTTGGCGGTCATGATCTGCTGCATCGCCACCCGGAGGTCCATCGCGGCTTCGGTGCCGCCGCCGGTGAGCATGGCCGTGAGCCTGGCCTGCTCGCGCTCGAGATAGCCGTGCACCACGGCGGTCGGGATGTTGACGTCGTTCTCGGATCGGTCGCAGAAATCACCGATGAACTCGCCCACGATCATGCCGGCCACGACGGTCTCGGCCACCGAGTTGCCGCCCAGGCGGTTGAAGCCATGCATGTCCCAGCAGGCGGCTTCGCCCGCCGCGAACAGGCCCTTGAGGGTCGGGCTCTCGCCGGTCGGCGTGGTGCGCACGCCACCCATGGTGTAGTGCTGGGCGGGGCGCACGGGGATCCACTCCTTGGCCGGGTCGACGCCGAGGAAGTAGTGGCAGATCTCGTAGACCTCGCGCAGGTTGTGCTTGATGTGGTGCTCGCCCAGCAGGGTGATGTCGAGCCAGAGGTGCTCGCCGAACCGATTCTTGGCGCCCTTGCCCTTGGCGAGATGCTCCTCCATGCGCCGCGAGACCACGTCGCGCGAGGCCAGCTCCTTCTTTTCTGGCTCGTACTCCGGCATGAAGCGGTGGCCGTCGGCGTCCTTGAGCAGGCCGCCGTCGCCGCGGCAGCCTTCCGTGACCAGGATGCCGGCCGGGAAGATCCCGGTGGGATGAAACTGTACCGCCTCCATGTTGCCAAGCGTGGCGACGCCGGTCTCGAGCGCAATCGCGTGGCCGATGCCCTCGCAGATCACGGCGTTGGTCGTGACGCGGTACAGGACGCCGGCCCCGCCGGTGGCGATGGCGGTAGCCTTGGCCACATAGGCGATGAGCTGGCCGCTGATCAGATCGCGGACCACCGCGCCGTAGCAGCGACCGCCATCGTGGATCAAAGCGAGCGCCTCGGTGCGCTCGTGCACCGGGATCGAGGCGGCGATCGCCTGATCGGCCATGACGGTGATCATCGCGTGGCCGGTGCCGTCCGAGACGTAGCAGGTGCGCCACTTCTTGGTGCCGCCGAAGTCACGCTGGGCCAGCAGGCCGTGCGCCTCGTCGCGCTCGGTGATGGTGACCTTCTGGCCGTTGATGATGACCTGGCGATCGCCCTTGCGGACTCGGCTCCACGGCACGCCCCAGGCGGCGAGCTCGCGCACCGCCTTGGGCGCGGTGTTGACGAACATGCGCACGACTCGTTGATCGGCGCCCCAGTCGCTGCCGCGCACGGTGTCCTCGAAGTGCACGTCCTCGTTGTCGCCCTGCCCCTTGACGGCGTTGCCGAGGCTCGCCTGCATGCCGCCCTGCGCGGCCTTGGAGTGCGAGCGCTTGGCCGGCACGAGCGACAGGATGATCGCCTCGTGTCCGCGGCGCTTGGCGCCGATCGCCATGCGGAGTCCGGCAAGCCCGCCGCCGATGACGAGAACGTCGGTGTAGACGATCTTCATCGCCGCTCTCCCGGTGGCTGCGGCTGCACCCAGGACGGCACGTAGGGCTCGCCGACCCGGTCCCGGTGCTGGTAGCCGAGCTTCATGTACGCCCCCAGCGTGAGCAGCCCCAGCGCCAGGAAGAAGACCGTGATGCCCCACTTGAGGCGGGTGAGCCGCCGGCGCGAGGCGTTGGGGTCGGTGCCCTCGAACCAGCCCCACTTCACGACCAGGCGGTAGAGGCCCACCCCACCGTGGATCTCGACGCAGAAGAGGAGCAGCAGGTAGAGCGGCCACCAGCCGCCGCTCCAGACGCGGTCCGCGGAGCTGTAGGGCCCGATGTCGCCGGGATTCATCAGCATCTGGAACAGGTGCGGGGGCCCGAGGAAGAACAGGAGGAAGCCCGTCACGACCTGCAGCCACCAGAGCCCGGTGTCGG
>JBKPDT010000139.1:0-8840 GCA_046728035.1 Candidatus Methylomirabilota bacterium
GTCGCACCAGTCCAGCAGTTCCTCCGCATACGCGGTGATCTTGAAGAACCAGCCCTCGATCTCCTTGGTCGTCACCTCGGAGTCGCAACGCCAGCAGCGGCCCGCCTCGACCTGCTCGTTGGCGAGGATGGTCTGGCAGGACGGGCACCAGTTCACCGTCGAGCGCTTCCTGTAGGCGAGCCCGCGCTCGAACATGCGGATGAAGATCAGCTGCTCCCAGCGGTAATACGCGGGATCGCAAGTGGCGAGCTCGCGGTCCCAGTCGTACGAGATGCCCATCCGGCGGAGCTGGCTGCGCATGTTCCGGATGTTCTCGTACGTCCACACCGCGGGATGCACGCCATTGTCGATGGCGGCATTCTCCGCGGGCAGGCCGAAGGCGTCCCAGCCCATCGGATGGAGCACGTTGAAGCCGCGCATCCACTTGTAACGGGCGAGGAGATCGCCGATGGCGTACACGCGGACATGACCCATGTGGATACGGCCGGAGGGATACGGGAACATCTCGAGACAGTAGAAGTTGGGACGGCCCGGGATCTCGGTCACGTGGAACTGCTTGGAGTCTTCCCAGGCGCGCTGCCACTTTCCCTCGAT
The DNA here is from genome assembly GCA_046728035.1 of Candidatus Methylomirabilota bacterium. Classification (GTDB taxonomy): domain Bacteria; phylum Methylomirabilota; class Methylomirabilia; order Rokubacteriales; family CSP1-6; genus DASRWT01. The sequence goes on from JBKPDT010000139.1 coordinate 595, forward strand.
CTCGGCGAACGGATAGCGCTCGGGACGATCGTCGTATGCCATATTCTGGCTGATTTTAAGCACACTTGGCGGGGGGAAGCAAGGAACGGCTCCCCGAGGACCGACACGCCTCCCGGTCCCCGGGGGTTGACCCGAGGTCGGCCCTACTTCTTCTTCAGGGCGAGGTTGATGGCCTTGGCGGCGTCCTCCGCCTTGGCGACCGATTCGGCGTGCTTGCCCGCGTCGTGGAGCTTCTTGGCCTCCGCGGCGAGCTCGTTGGCCTTGGCCGAGTTGGCATCGGTCTTTCCGGCCGTCGCGTCCTGGATCTGCTTGATGAGGAGCGGGCACTGGAACGCCAGGGCCTGGCCGGTGGCGAGAACGAGGACCGCCACCGCGATCAGGAACGTCTTGAGCATGCATGTCACCTCCTTCCCGAGATTGTCCACCACGTTAACCGCCCGCCGGCTCCGGTGGTTCCGGAACGCCGACTGGCGGGTGGAAATGATCATAGATGCGCTGCGCAAGCTTGAGCGTCACCTTCGGCACCGCGGCGAGCTCGGCGACGGTGGCGGCGCGGACCCCGCGCGCGGAGCCGAGGGTCTTGAGCAGGCTCGTCCGCACGCGCGGTCCGACGCCGGGGATGCGGTCCAGCTCCGAGCTGATGGTGCGTCGCTGCCGCACCTTCTTGTGGTAGGTGATGGCGAAGCGGTGCGCCTCGTCCCGGATCTTCTGCAGCGCCAGGAGAGCGGGCGAGCTGAGATCCAGGACGAGCGGCAGGAGTCGCTCCGGCGTATACACCTCCTCCGCCCGCTTGGCGAGGGAGGCGATGGGCAGGTAGTCGAGGCCCAGATCTTCGAGCACCTTGACGCCGACATTGAGCTGGCCTCGGCCGCCGTCGAGAAGGATCAGATCCGGCAGTGGCCCCTCCCCTTCCAGCGCCTTGGAGTACCGGCGCGTGAGCACCTCTTGCATGGCCGCGAAGTCGTCGGTGCCCGTCACTGTCCGAATCTTGTAGCGCTTGTAGTCGTCCTTCTTCATGTCGCCGCCCTGCCAGACGACCATCGACGCCACCGTGTCGCTGCCCTGGATCGTCGAGATGTCGAAGGCCTCGATGCGATCGGGCGGCTCGGCGAGGCCGAGCGCGCGCTGAAGCTCCTCGCGAACGGCCCCCTGCCGGTCGGACCGCGAGAGCAGGTGGCTCTGGAGCGCGAGGGCGGCGTTCTCCTCCGCCATCGCGACCAGCTCGCGCCGCCGTCCCCGCTGCGGGGCCATCAGCTCCACCCGGGCGCCCCGCCGCTGACGCAGCCACTCGAGGATGAGGGGCGACTCGGCGACCTCGGTGGAGACGAGAAGCTCCGGCGCGGGAACCACGCTGCGGGCATAAAACTGGCGCACGAAGGCGGAGAGCACCTCGCCGTCGCTCTCACTGATTACTCGATCGAAGAAGAAGGATTCTCGCCCCAGCAGGCGCCCCTTGCGGACGAAGAAGAGCTGGACGCAGGCATCCCCCCCCTGTCGGACCAGACCGATGATGTCCTGGTCGGTCTCCTCGGTGGAGATGATCTTCTGCCGCTCGCGCACCGTGTTGAGGGCCTGGATCCGGTCCCGCAGGACCGCCGCCTGCTCGAAGCGCGTCTCCGCCGCAGCCGCCTCCATCTGCCGCGTCAGCTCCTTGACGAGGTCGTCGTCCTTCCCCTCGAGGAAGCGCTGGACCTCCGCGACCGTTCGCGTATAGCCCTCGCGCGTCTCCGCCCCGGTGCACGGGGCATTGCAGCGATGGATGAAGTACTGGATGCAGGGGCGCGGCAGGGCGCCGTCGATCTTGATCCGGCAGGTGCGGAGGGGAAAGAGCTGGCGGACGAGCCGGAGCGTCTCCCGCATGGCGGTGGCCGGGTAGAACGGGCCGAAGTAGGCATCGCCGTCCTGCTGAACGCGGCGCGCGACGACGAGCCGCGGAAAGGGCTCGCTGGTAGTGAGCTTGAGGAACGGGTAGTGCTTGTCGTCGCGCAGGATGATGTTGTAGCGGGGCCGGTGCTTCTTGACGAGGTTCGATTCGAGGATGAGGGCTTCCAGCTCGTTGGCGGTGATGATCACATCGAGATCGCGGATCTGGCCGACGAGGGCGTCCGTCTTGGGGTCACGGGCGCGGGAGTCCTGAAAGTAGGAGCGGACGCGGCCGCGCAGCGAGGCGGCCTTGCCCACGTACACGATCTGGCCCTTGACGTCCTTGTAGAGGTAGACGCCGGGTCGGTCGGGGACCTGCTCGAGCTTCTCCTGGAGGGTCACGGCACGACCATTGTAACCGCTCGCCTCGCCTTCGGCGGCGCCTCGCCAGGCGGCGGACTATCCGTGAAATAGTGTCAGGGCGAGGATGGCGAGGCCGAGGAGGGCGGGCACGATGACGCTCCAGCGCAGCGCGCGCTCGACCCGGCGGAGAAGCGGGCCTCGGGGGCGGCCCGGTCGCGGGGGGTCCAGGAACATGATGACCTTGGTCAGCGCCACGAGGCCGAGCGAGAGGACCACGAAGAAGACGAGGACCCACTTCGCGGCCCCCACGTCAGCGGACGCCGATCTCGACCCGCCGCAGCGCCTTGATCCGGTCGCGCAGCTCCGCCGCGCGCTCGAAGTCCAGCCGACGGGCCGCCTCCTTCATGGCCGCCTCCAGCTCGGCGATGCGCGCGGCCAGGGCCTCCGGCGTCTCCGGCGGCGCCTCTCCCGTCTCCGGCACCGGCACCGTGTAGTAGTCCCGCTCGGGCACCGTCTCGAGCAGCTCCCGGATGGACTTGCGCACCGTCTCCGGGGTGATGCCGTGGTCGGCGTTGTAGGCGGCCTGGGCCGCGCGGCGCCGCTCCGTCTCCGCAATGGCCTCCCGCATGGAGCCGGTGACGCGGTCCGCGTACATGAGGACCTCGCCGTTGACGTGTCGGGCCGCGCGCCCTGCCGTCTGGATCAGGGACGTCGCCGACCGTAGGTAGCCCTCCTTGTCGGCGTCGAGGATCCCCACCAGGGAGACCTCGGGCAGGTCCAGCCCCTCGCGGAGGAGGTTGATGCCGACGAGGGCGTCGAACTTGCCGAGCCGGAGGTCGCGGATCACCGCCACCCGGTCGAGGGTATCGATGTCGGAGTGCAGGTAGCGCACGCGGAGGCCGTTCTGCTGGTAGTACTCGGTCAGGTCCTCGGCCATGCGCTTGGTCAGAGTGGTGATCAGCACGCGCTCGTCGCGCTCCGCCCGCGCGCGTACCTCCGCCATGAGGTCGTCCACCTGGACGGAGGCCGGCCGCACCGTGATCTTGGGGTCCATGAGACCGGTGGGCCGGATGATCTGCTCGGCCACTGCCCCACCCGAGTACGGCCGCCCCGGAGCCTCCCGCACCCCGCCCGCGCGCTCCAGCTCGTACTCGCCGGGAGTGGCGGACACGTAGAGCACTTGCCCGGTGACTGCGCGGAACTCGTCGAAGGTCAGCGGGCGGTTGTCGAAGGCCGAGGGGAGCCGGAAGCCGTACTCGACGAGCGCCTCCTTGCGGGAGCGGTCGCCGCCGTACATTCCGCGAATCTGCGGGACCGTCACGTGCGACTCGTCGATGATGACGAGGGCGTCCTTGGGGAGGTAGTTCATCAAGGTGGCGGGACTCTGCCCCGGCTTTCGGCCGGCGAGGTGCCGCGAGTAGTTCTCGATCCCGTGGCAATAGCCGATCTCGCGGAGCATCTCCACGTCGAAGAGGGTGCGTTGCTCGAGCCGCTGTGCCTCGAGGAGACGGTTCCGCGCGCGGAAGAAGGCCAGGCGCTCACGGAGCTCCTCGTGCACGTTGGTGATGGCGCGCTCGACCTGGTCGGCGGGGGTGACGTAGTGGCTCGCCGGGTAGATGCGGGCGCCGGGGACCACACCGGTGGTGGCCCCCTTCAACGGGTCCAGGGTGACGATGCGGTCCACGCTGTCGCCGAAGAGCTCGATACGGAGCGCCTGCGACTCCGCGGCGGCGGGAAAGACCTCGACCACGTCGCCCCGCACCCGGAAGGTGCCCCGGCGGAAGTCGTAGTCGTTCCGCTCGTACTGGATGGAGACGAGGTCGCGCACGAGGGCGTCGCGGCTCACCACCTGACCCGTCTCCACGCTCACGTGCATGCCACGGTAGGTCTCCGGCTCGCCGATGCCATAGATGCACGACACCGACGCCACGATCACCACGTCGCGCCGCTCGAAGAGCGCCGTGGTGGCGGAGTGCCGCATCCGGTCGATCTCGTCGTTGATGAGGGCGTCCTTCTCGATGTACGTGTCCGACTGGGGGATGTAGGCCTCCGGCTGGTAGTAGTCGTAGTACGAGACGAAGTACTCGACGGCGGACTCGGGGAAGAACGACTTGAACTCGCTGTAGAGCTGGGCGGCGAGCGTCTTGTTGGGGGAGATGACGAGGGCGGGGCGCTGGAGCCGGCTGATCACGTTGGCGAGGGTGAAGGTCTTGCCGCTGCCCGTGATGCCGAGGAGCACGCTGTGGGAGCCTCCCGACTCCACGAGCTCGGAGAGGCGCTCGATGGCGCGGGGCTGGTCGCCCGCGGGGGCGAAATCGGAGGACAGCGTGAACAACGGCGTCAGAAGCTCGACGGGACGGCGACGAGGTACTTGCGCCAGGAGTCCAGGAAGGACGACGCGTGTGGGTGCCGGAGGAGGTGGACGGAGAAGAGGAACTGCGGGTGGATGGGCTCGCGGATCAGCCGCAATCGGGCCTCTTCCAGGGTACGGTTGCCCTTGAAGAGGTTGCACCGGAGGCAGGCCGCCACGACGTTGGTCCACGTGGTCTGGCCGCCTCTTGAGCGCGGCATGATGTGATCCACCGTGAGCTTCTCGCCCCGCCGGGCGCAGTACTGGCAGGTGTAGCCGTCGCGGCGGAGGATGTTCTTCTTGTTGAAGGCGACCCGCTCGAGGAAGGGCTTCCGGATGTACGCGGCGAGCCGGATGACGGCGGGCAGCGGAAAGGCGCGCGAGGGGGAGCGGACGACACGGGGAGAGGCTTCTACGCTTTCGGCCTTGCCGCTCAGGAGGAGGGTGATCGCCCGCTTGGCGTTGGTGAAGTGCAACGGCTCGTAGGTGTAGTTCAGCACTAGCACCGCTAGATCATCCATGGCCCTCCGCTAGGATAGACATCCGCCGGGAGGCTGTCAACTTGGCGGAACTGCGGGGGGCGCGTACCGCGACTACAGGAAGGCGCGCCAGAGCAGGTGCGCGGAGCCGGCGATGAACACGAAAACGGCGGCGGCGACCACCGGGCTCAGAACCGCGATGACGATCAGGGAGCAGAGGAGGAAGAAGCAGGCGGCATAGAAGCGCACCTCGGCGTGATCCACCCAGCCGCCCTTGCCCACGAGGAGCATGCTCCGAGTCGCCAGGTACACCGGTGAGTAGAGCAGGAAGAAGGCGACGAAGAGCCCCGACAGCGCCAGCACGCCGCTCATGGCGCCCACCACGCCCCATACCGCCCAGGGCCAGATGGCCTGGTCGGTCCCCTCCGCGAGGGACTGCGGAATGGATTGGGGGCGGAAATAGACGTAGAGCAGGCCGAGCGTGTAGAGCGGGAGAAGCACCTCGAGCCACCGGCGGTAGCGACTCCCGAGCACGACATCCATGGCAGCGTCCTCCGAAGAATGGGTCCTGTCTGGATCAACGAGAACGCACGACCCGTGCCACCGCCCCGGATTCCAGAACGGACGTGTTTTCTGGGCTTTACGGCGGCGCAGCAGGGCGCGCGTGTCAGGGCGAAGACGCGCTGCGCGTACAGGCCGTCACGCTGCTGGCAGTCGGAGGCTAGACGAGAAATCCGGCGGGGAATGGATCGCGTGGATCGAGGGTCAGGGTGGCGCGGCCCGTCGCCCACGCCCGGCCGGTGATCTCGGGGACGATGGCGGGACGTCCCCCGACCTGGGTGAGCCCGGCGATGCGGCCGGTGAAGAGCGTGCCGATGATGGACTCGTGTCCGAACGGTTCCCCCACCCCGAGCGCGCCACGCGCATGGAGATTGGCCAGGCGGGCGCTCGTGCCAGTGCCGCAGGGCGAGCGGTCGAGCCCGGCCGGGGCCACCACGACGGCGTTCCGCAGCCGGGCGTCCGGTCGCCTGGCCGGCTCGAAGAACTGGATGTAGAGGAGCCCGCGAGCGTCGGGCATCTCCGGATGGACGAGCGGTACCTCGGCCTCGATACGCGCGCGGATGCGCTCGCCGACCTCGATGATGCGCGGGGCCGCCGCCGGCGCCAGCGCGAGCCCCGCCGCCGCCGCGGGCACCATGGCGTAGAAGTGGCCCCCGTATGCCAGATCGAAGGGCACGCGCCCGAGCCCGTCGACCTCCACCGCCCCGTCGAGGAGCACGGAGAAGGCGGGCACGTTGCGGAAGGTGGCGTCCGCAGGGCGGCCGTCCTCGTGCCGGACCCGGCACGTGACAAGGCCCGCCGGCGTCTCCAGCGTGACGGTGGTCTCGGGCGCGGTCCCCGGCACGCGCCCGGTCTCGACGAGCATGGTGGCGATTGCGATGGTCCCGTGTCCGCACATGTGCACGGGCCCGAGGGGCTCGATGAAGAGGACGCCGACGTGCGCGGCCGGGCTCACCGGCTCGGTGAGAATGGCCGCGCACATGGCGGCGTGCCCGCGCGGCTCGTAGAGGATGAAGCCCATCAGCTCGCGCCCGTTCTCGGCGAGCCAGTCGCTCCGCGCCATGAGGGTGCTCCCCGGCACGAGCGGAACGCCGGCCACCACGATGCGCATGGGCTCGCCTTCGGTGTGGTAGTCGACCACCGCGAGCTCGCGGCGGGCCGTGGTCATCGTGCGAGGCTCCGCAGGAGCAAGAGGAGATTGCCGGGGCGGGAGAACCGGACGAGGAGCAATGTGCGCATCATGCGGAGGCGCGGGGCGGGGACGAGCCCTCGCGCGACGTCAGTATCTCACACAGGATTCCCTCGCGGAGCCCACGGTCGCTCACGGTGAGCGCGTCGAACCCCAGGCGGTCCATGGCGGCGAGGCAGATCGCGATGCCGGGCACGATCACGTCCGCGCGTCCCGGCTCGAGACAGGGCACGGCGCCCCGCTCCGAATGGCTGAGGCCGGAGAGCCGATGCAACACGCGCTCGATCGCCGCCCGCCCGAGCGTCCGCCCTTGCACGCGCTCCGCGTCGTAGGTGGCCAGACCGAGGTCGAGGGCGGCCAGCGTCGTCACCGTCCCCGCGGTGCCGACCAGCCGCGGCGCGCCGGCCGCGGCGATGGCATCGGGCACCTCGGCGCGGAGCCGCGCGGCGATCTCCGCGCGCATGCGGGCGAGGCTCTCCGCGTCGAAGCGGCCGTCGCCGGGATGCCGCTCCGCAAACGCCACCACCCCGAGCCGCAGGCTCACCGCCCGCTCGAGGCGCCCGTTGCGGGCCAGCGTGACCTCGGTGCTGCCGCCGCCGATGTCGAGCAGCACGAAGGCGCCCGCGAGCGTGGGTAGCCCGGACCGGACGCCGAGCAGGGTGAGCCGCGCCTCGTCCTCGCCGGTGAGCACCTCGACCGCGCGGCCCGTCGCCGCCTCGAGACCCGCGACGAAGGCGGCCCGGTTGACCGCCTCCCGCACCGCGCTCGTGGCGGTGATGCGCACTCGCGCCGCGCCGAGCGCCTCCGCCCGCCGGACGAACTCGACAACGGTGTCGAGGGTGCGTGCCATGGGCGCGGGCTGGAGCGCGCCCTGCGCGGCTTGCCGCTCGCCCAGCCGCGTCACCCGCTGGGCCTGGTCGATTGCCCGCCAGCCGTCGGCGGCCCCGTCGGCGACGAGGAGCCGAACCATGTTGGTGCCGAGGTCGATCGTGGCCAGACGCATCGGGCGCGGCCCGCGGCCGCGGTCAGGCGGGGCGGCGGAGGCGGAGCGCGTCCTCGAGGATACTCAGCACGCGCTCGAGACGGAAGGGCTTGACCAGCGTCAGGTCGACCCCGCTCTGGGCGAGCAGGCCAGGATCGAGCAGATGCCCCCATCCGGTGATCAGCACCACCGGGGTGCCTGGCCGCATGCGCTTCACCGCGCGCGCGACGTCGAGCCCGGAGCGCTCGGGGAGCGAGAGATCCGTGAGCACGACGTCGAAGTCGCCGCCCTGGAAGCGGGCGAGCCCGGCGAGCCCGTCGGCGGCGGAGTCGACCCGGTGGCCGGCGCGGCCGATCGCCTCCACGAGCATCCCGCGGATCTGCTCCTCGTCCTCGAGCACGAGCACGCTGGCCGGCCCGGGCGCCGGTGCCGGGCGCCCCGCCGCGGGCTCGCGTGGTC
>JBKPDT010000140.1:0-3709 GCA_046728035.1 Candidatus Methylomirabilota bacterium
TCGCGGTGGTACTCGAACATCTCGGCGAGAAAGCAGGTCCAGATCGCGGGCGCGAGGTCGAGGGTCGGGGCGTCCACGTCCTGGATGGCCGCGCCCTCGCGGGCGAGCACGTCGAAGGCGGCGAGCGCGGCGGCCTTCACCTCGGCGTCGAGCCCGGGCCAGTCCACGTAGTAGCGGCGGAGGAGGCCGAGGCGGATCCCGCGCGCGCCCCGCTCCAGCCCGGCCAGGTAGTCGGGCGCGGGGTCGTGTCGCGAGGCCGGGTCGGCGGGGTCGTGGCCGGCGATGGCCTGCAGGATGGCCGCCGCGTCCCACACCGAGCGGGTCATCGGGCCCACGTGATCGAGCGACCAATCCATGGCGAGCACGCCGCTCCGGCTCACCAGGCCATAGGTCGGCTTGAGGCCGACGATCCCGCACATGGCCGCCGGCCCGCGGATGGATCCGCCGGTGTCCGAGCCGAGCGCGCCCGAGCAGAGCCCGGCGGCAACCGCCACCCCCGAGCCGGAAGACGAGCCGGCGGGGGCGCGCGCGACGTCCCAGGGGTTGCGGCCGGTGGGGAAGCGGCCGTCGCGCGCCGGGCGGCCGAAGGCCCACTCGTGCATGGAGAGCTTGCCGAGGATCACCGCGCCGGCCGCGTGGAGGCGCTCGGTGACGAAGGCGTCGCGGGCGGGCACGTGGTCGCCCAGCACCTCGGAGCCACCCGTCATGGGGACGCCGCCGACGGCGATGAGGTCCTTGAGGGCGATGGGCACGCCGTGCAGCGGGCCGCGCCGGTTCCCGCGCGTCTGCTCCGCGTCGGCGGCGCGGGCGCGGGCGAGGGCCACGTCGCGCATCACCGTGATGTAGGACTGGAGCACGCCGTCGTGCCGGGCGATCCGCTCGAGGTAGGCCTCGGTCGCCTCCACCGAGGAGACGCGGCGCGCGGCGAGCGCCTCGCTCACGCCCGCCAGGTCGAGATCGCAGAGAGAGCCCGCGGTCACCGCCATGGCTCTTCCTCGAGCGCCACCGCGGCGGCGCGGAGCGCCTCGCGCTGGGGGAGGTGCTCCAGCCACATCGCGAAGAGGAGCTCGCGGTCGCGGCCGGTGACGGTGAGCCCGGCGGCGGCCAGCTCGGCGTCGAAGCGCGCGCGGTGGTCCACCATGATGGTGGGGGCCATGGCGGCGGCTAGTCCAGCGCGGGGCGCCGGGCCGCCCAGGGTCGGGCCTTCTCGAAGGCGGCGGAGGCCTGGAGCACGGTGAGGTCGTCGCGGAGCCGGCCGACGATCTGCAGCCCCACCGGCAGCCCCGCCGGCGTGAAGCCGCAGGGCACGGTGGAGGCGGGCTGGCCCGTGAAGTTGAAGGGGTACGAGAAGGACGCCCACGGGATCCAGTCCCAGACGTGCTGCGGCCAGTGCTCGGGATTGAGCCGCATCACGGGGAAGGCGGCCACGGAGAGGCTCGGCGTGAGGAGGAGATCGTACTTCTCGAAGAGGGGCCGCACGCTGTCGCAATAGGCGAGCTTCTTCCCCCGCCACTGGATGTACTGTTCCATGGTGCACTTGTAGCCATCCTCGATGCAGGCGACGAGGCCGGGATCCATGCGGTCGCGCCACTTGGGCAGGTGCTCGCCGTAGATGCCCGCCTCGTGGGCGGCCCAGAGGACCCGGATCATCTCGTGGCTGTCCGCGAAGCCGCACTTGACCTGTTCCACCTTGGCGCCCAGCTCCTCGAAGGCGCCCACCGCGCGCTGCACCGGCTCCGCCACCTCGGCGTCCACGCGGAGGCCGTCGAGGTCGGGGCTCCACGCCACGCGCAGGCCCTTCACTCCTCGCTCAAGGAGCCCCACGTAGTCCGCCGGCGGCGCGTCGAGCGCGGTCCGGTCCCAGTCATCGGGCCCCGCCATCACCGAGAGCATGAGGGCGGCGTCCGCCACCGTGCGCGTCATCGGGCCGTTGTGGGTCGAGTAGTCGTTGTTGGACACCGGCCACTGGGGCACGCGGCCGTAGGAGGGCTTGTGGCCGAAGACGCCGCAGAAGGCGGCGGGGATGCGGATGGAGCCTGCGCCGTCCGAGCCGTGCGCGAGCGGGCCGAGCCCCGCCGCGGCGGCGGCGCCCGCCCCCGCGCTCGAGCCGCCCGTGGTCATGCCGGTGTTCCAGGGGTTGCGCGTGATCCCGGTGAGGGGGGAATCGCCGAGACCCTTCCAGCCGAACTCGGGGCTGGTGGTCTTGCCGAGGAAGATGCCGCCCGCCGCCTTGAGGCGGCGGACGAACGGCGCGTCGTGATCGGGCACGCGGTGCTCGAAGATGAAGGAGCCGCCCATGGTGCGGACGCCCTTGGTCATGGCGAGGTCCTTGATCGAGTACGGGACCCCGTGGAGCGGCCCCAGCGGGCCACCCTTCATCACCGCCCCCTCCGCCGCCCGCGCCGCCTCAATCGCCTGCTCGGGCAGCAGCGTGCAGAACGCGTTCAGCGTGGGGTTGAGCCGCGCGATGCGGTCGAGCACCGCGCGCGTCAGCTCGACGGGCGACAGCGCCTTGGTGCGGATCATCTCGGCGAGGCGCGTGGCGGGAGTGAAGCAGAGATCGGTGGCATTCATGCGCGGTCCCTTTCTCGTGGCTCCGCTTGCCCTCGCCCGGAGCCCGCGTATTATCGCACGACATGGAGCTGCGCAGGCACCCCGGCGCCGACATGGAGGGCTTCGTCCGTGACCTCGCCGCCTTCGTCGGCTTCGACGACGCCGCGATGACGGCGGTGCGTGCGAGCGCTCCCGCCGTGCTCAAGCACGAGGCTGCGCTCACCGCCGCGGTATACGAGCACTTCCTCAAGTTCCCCGCCTCCGCGCGCTTCTTCCTCGGGCCGGACGGAGCGCCCGACGCCGCGCGCATCGAGCGACGGCGACACAGCCTCGGCCGCTGGCTCCGTGAGTCCGCCGAGGCCGCCCTCACCCACGACTTCGCCTACTACCTCCTCGGCGTCGGCATCGCGCACAGCCACCGCGAGTTCGGCCCCGGCGGCAAGATCCCGCCCCAGCTCATGGTCGCGACCATGAGCCTCACGCAGTCCGCGCTGGCGGGCGTCCTGCGCGCGGAGATGCCGGCGGAAGCCGCGCTCGACGCAGCGGTGGCGTGGAACAAGCTGCTGCTCATCCACCTCAACGTCTTCCTCGTCGGCTACTTCTTGCCCGAGGCCTAGCGGGGCAGGGCGCGCGTCAGGACGGCGAGGGGCACCACCACCGGGCCCCGGACGGCGGGGTCGATCCGGTAGGCGACCTCGCTCGATCGGGAGGGACAGCAGAGCGGGTCGGCCTCGGAGTAGCGAAGAAACTCGGCGGTGAGGTGGAACAGCGACTCGAGGCGCGCCCCCTGCCAGGCGCCGTCCGTGCGCGCATCCATCAGCACGGGCGAGAGCGTGCCCGCGAAGCGATCCCCCACGAAGACGAACACCTGGTACGACGAGGGCCGACACATCCCGTCCCAGTCCGCCGAGCCAGCGACGACGCTGGTGGCGCCGAGCGAGCGCGCGGGACCGAAGAGCCACCAGCCCGCCGCGGTCACCGTGCGGTCGGCGGTGGAAACGGGGGTGCGGATCACCGCGCGGCAGCGCTCGCGATTCTCTGCCTGACTCGCCGAGGCGTCGGGGGGACGCGGGACGGGGGCGCCGGCTTGGTTCCAGGCGGTGAGTGGCCGGTCGAGCCAGCCGCCGCCGCGCGGGGCGGCCGGCGCGGTCACGCC
>JBKPDT010000141.1:0-4697 GCA_046728035.1 Candidatus Methylomirabilota bacterium
AGTTGCGCTTCCTCGCATGGCGCATCAACGAGCACCTCGCCCGATGGGCCATGCACAAATTCAAGCGATTCCGTGGCAAGTACGCCAGGGCGATGGACTGGCTACAGCGGATCTACCGCCACCAGCCGGACCTCTTTGTCCCCTGGCAGCTTGTCGCCTTCACCGCCGGCCGGCCTGTGGGGGCCGGATGACGTGTCACGTCCGGTCCTGAGAGCGGCGGGGGGTGCGACTCCCCCCGCCGACTCACCCGCCGACGACGGCATGTCCGACGCTCACGGAGTCGCCGATCCGCACGCGGTCAACTTGGCTCGCTGGTGAACGTTATGCGACCACGTTCTGTACGCCCGGAACGGCACTTCGGGGCGATGCCCCACGTCGATATGCACGCGCATTCGGGGACACCACCTCGGCGCGGTTGCGTGTCCGTATCCGTCGATCTGGTCGCCTCCCCAGGCCCCCGTTAGGTCGTTTGACTCGCTACGCCGACAGCGCCTGGGCTGCGGCCGCGATCTTGCCCTGGCCTGCCTCGGTGAGTTCCCGCACGATTTGCACGAACTCCGGGTGCTCCAAGCCGGAGACGAGGAACGTCCAGCGGTAGGCCCGCTGCTGATCGGCGCGGATCTCGCTCTTCTCGGCGTCGGAGAAGGAGCGCCGGGCGCTCAGTGCGAGCGCGTCGATCTCGAGCTCGACCTGTTGGGCGAGCAGGCCGTCCAGAGCTCCGCCGAGCTCGAGGAGCTCGTCGACGGCCCGCTCACGTTCCTCGAGCGTCAGGTCGGCTGCCACCTCGTCGATGAGCAGCGAGTCGAGCCGGGCGTGGCGGGACTCGTCGATCCAATGGAAGCGCAGGATGTCGCGGAACAGGGCGTCGAGTTCCTCGCTGTCGCGCACGTGCTCGACGTAGTGCAGCTGGGTGAACCACTCGATGAGGCTGGTGAGCAGCAGCGCGGTCAGCGCCGACTTTCCCAGCACGACCTCGGCGACGGCCTCGCGTCCGGGGATCAGCGCGCAGGGGGATCCGAAACCCTTCTCGAACTGCTCGCCGGCCCGGCGCAGCATCTCCTGGTGCTTGACCTCTTCTTCGGCGAAGCGCAGCAGCGACCATAGCCGGGTCTCGTCGCCGTAGATGTCGCGGCTGGCGTTGGCCAGCACCATGGGCACGATGTACTCCTCGACGAAGGCGAAGATGTGGCAGTAGCTGTTGCCCCGGATCTGGTTCAACTTGCGCCGCTCGTCATCGTTCAGGCAGGTGATGCCGCGAACGCCGGCGATGCGCTCGGGCAGGAACGACTTGGCGAAGTCGAAGTCCCGGCCCTGGTAGCAGTCCTCGACCGTCCAGGCGTTCTTGACCGATCTGTCGAGGAGGTTCGTGTAGGTGTAGTCGTGGGTCAGCATGGTGGTTCCCTTCTGCGACGAGTGGTTCAGCTGGCGGGTTCTGGTTGCTGGTTCGGTGGCCGGGTCACAACAGGTCGGCGATGGCGCTGCCACTGCGAGGTGACCGACGCCGCGACGACTTTTCCGGGACGACGGTGACGACCACCCACAGCACTGTCGCGGCGGCCAGGGCGGTGGCGGTGTCGGCGACGGTGCCCGTGCCGAGTACGGCGCCGCGTAGGGCGTCGGTGGCGTGGGCGACCGGATTGAAGGCCGCCATTGTCTGCATCCAGCCGGGCATCGTCTCCAGCGGGGCGAAGGCGCTGGAGACGAACATGAACGGCATCATGACCATCATCCCGGCGAACTGGACGACGTCGGGTCGGCGCAACCGGTCACCGATGCGACCGAACAGCGCACTCATCGACGCCGCCAGGGCGACGAGCACGACGACGGCGGCGGCCGCGTCGAGCACGGTGCCGTGGAACCGGAAGCCGAGCACGACAGCGGCGGCGAGCAGGATGGCCCCACGGGCCAGCGTGAACAGTCCCTCGTTGATCGTGCGGGCGGCGCCGGGGAGGCGACGCGACATCGGCAGGGAACCGAAGCGGTCATGGAGGCCGTTGGTGTGGTCGATAGCCGCCGCGACGCCGGCGTTGGTGCCGGCCATCACCGTAGACACGGCCAGCATGGCCGGGGTGAGGAAGTCGATGTAGCTGACCCCGGCAGGGAAGCCAGGACTGTCGGCGACGCTGCGGAACACCTGGCTGAACAGCACGAGCATGGCCATCGGCATGGTCAGCGAGAACATCAGCAGCTGCGGGACGCGGGCGCTGGTGCGCAGGCTGCGTCGCACGAGAATGGCGAGCTGGTCCACGGCGAGGGGCCGCTCGCGAAGGGTGGGGGCAGCGGCGTTCATGTCGGGGCTCCCGTGGTGGCGAGGTGGAAGAACACGTCCTCGAGGCTGGGCGAGGCGACGTCGATGTCGGTGATGGCCACCATGTCGGTGGCGAGGTACCCGACCAGCGCCGCCGCGGCGGCCGCGTCGGCCGCCATGAACGACACCTCGACGCGGTCGCCGCTGACCGGCGTCGCGGCATCGGGCCGCCGGGAGAGCGTGTCGACACTGAGGGCGGGAATGGTGGCCCGCACCACCTTGCCGCCGACGAGGGACTTCAGCTCGGCTGGGCTGCCGTGGCCGGCGATGCGGCCGTGGTCGAGGATCACGACCTGGTCGGCGAGCCAGTCGGCTTCCTCCAGGTACTGGGTAGTGAGCAGCACCGTGGTTCCGGTGGCGGTGAGCTCGGCGACGACGTCCCACAACCGGTGGCGGGCGGTCGGGTCGAGGCCGGTGGTGGGCTCGTCGAGGAACAGCACTGTGGGTGAGCCGACCAGGCTGGCGGCCAGGTCGACCCGGCGGCGCCACCCGCCCGACAGCTCACCCACCCGGCGGGAGGCGATGGCCTGCAGGTCGAAGCGCTCGACGAGGTCGCGGGCCCGGCCCCGGGCCGCGGCGCGCAGCCCGTTCAGGCGGCCGACCAGCTCGAGGTTCTCGGTGGTGGTCAAGAAGTCGTCGAGGCCGGCGTACTGGCCGGTGACCCCGATGCGGCGGCGGATCTCGCCTGGCTGGGCGAGCGCGTCGATCCCATCGATCAGCACGCGGCCGCGGTCGGGGCGGATGAGCGTGGTGAGGACCCGGATCAGGGTGGTCTTGCCGGCGCCGTTGTGGCCCAGCACCCCGAGCGTCGTGCCCGGCGTGACGCGCAGGTCGACGCCGTCCAACGCCCGGGTCGATCCGAACGTGACCGTGACGTCGTCGACGACGACAGCATCGGTGGCCATGTCACGACTCCCGGACAGCGGTAGCGCAGCACGGCCCGGTGTCGGCCGACGTGGTCGTGCAGCACGTACTGTTCGCGCCGGCCTCACTCTGGACGGGGTCGTCGCCGACAACGGTGTAGAACTCCCAGGCGCCGAGGGGCACGTCGGGGGCCTCGACCCACACCTTGTCCTGCATCGCGTGGCAGCAGCGGTCGGCCTCGGTCATCGTGTGTGTGAGCCCGGCGGCGGCGAACCGGCCCGCCGCCTCGACGACCTGGGCCGTGGTGGCGACCTCGACGCCGAGGTGGCTGAGCGGTGACGTGGCGTCCGGGTGGTGGAACAGGACCAGCTTCAGCGGCGGGTCGGGGATCTCGAAGTTGGCATAACCGGGTCGCTGCTTGGCCGGCTCGACGCCGAACAGATCCCGGTAGAAGGCGGTCGCGGCGTCGAGGTCGGTGACGTTGAGCGCGAGCTGGAGGCGGCTGGTGGTCATCACGATGTGCTCCCTGTGTCGCCGCCGGGTCGTCCCCGGCGATCGGAAGAGATGACGAACGAGGCGCTCGGCGGATGCACGGTGAGGGAGTGATGCGTCCCCCGCCGGGCTCGTTCGTCACTACGGTTGGGGATGAGGAGCGCAGCCATGCACGTCGACGAGGACCGGCCGACCAGCCAGCAACTCGATGCCAGCTGGGCCGAAACGTTCGAGCGGCTTCGATCCTTCATCGCCGCACGGGTGCGCGACGACGACGTTGCCGCCGACATCGCCCAGGACGTGCTGGTGCGCACCATCGCCGCTGGCGCCCTGCAGCGCGTCGACAACCCGACGGCCTGGCTGTACCGGTCAGCGCGCAACGCCGTCATCGACCACTACCGCACCCGCCACATCCACCAGCCGCTGGACCAGGCCGCCGAGCTGTGGCCGGAGCCGGCACCCGCCCACGACCGGCCGAACGAGGCCACCCGCGACCTCGCCGGCTGCCTGCAACCACTGGTCGCCCGGCTGCCCGAGATCTACCGCGATGCGCTCGACCGGGTCGACCTCGCCGGGCAGAGCCACAACGTTGCCGCCGCCGAGGTGGGTCTCTCGACGTCAGGGATGAAGTCACGCGTCCAGCGAGCCCGCCGCCAGCTCAAGGAGCTGCTCGCCGACTGCTGCGCCGTGCAGGTCGACCGGCTCGGCGCGGTCGCCTCCTACCATCCCAACACCGGTACGTGCCGCTGCGCCGGCCGCGACTGATGGTCGCGACTCTTGCGTGCTGACTCCAACAAGCGCGCCCGAAATTTGGCGATCTGTACCTCGCAGGCGCGCACGAACCGTGTCCCAGAGTGCGCGCCTGAAACGCGTATGCGGGTAGCACCAAACACCGGTTGTGTCCCGACGCACGGGTCGGAGCGACCTACTCGGACTCCCTTGCTGACTGGTCGCCGCGGCCCTCCGGCAGAGGCCGAGCGAAGCTCAGCTCGTGCCCATCAGGATCACGGATGTGGAAGAAACGTTCCCTCCA
>JBKPDT010000142.1:0-11440 GCA_046728035.1 Candidatus Methylomirabilota bacterium
GGCGGTCACCGCGCTCGCGCCGCGGCCGGCGGGCGGCTGGTTGGCGCGCACCTCCCGGGGCGAGGTGGCCGCGGCCATCCTCGTGCTCGCCGCGGGGGCCTGGTGCGGTCCGCTCGGCGCCATGCTTGACCTCGAGATCCCGATCGTCCCGGTGCGCGGCCAGATGTGGGCGGCCGCCGCGGCGGCCCCGCGCATCTTCCACACCATCTCCGCCGCTCAGTCCACTCGCGACTGGCACCGCGATCCGGGCGTGGACCCGCCGTACCTGACCATCCGCGACGGCGCGCGCGTGACGCGCCACCTCTACGGCCGCCAGCGTCGCGACGGCGAGATCATCTTTGGCGGTGACCGCGAGCTGGTCGGCGAGAGCACCGCACCGAATCCGGCCGGCATCGAGGTCAACCGCGCCCACGCGGCCAGCGTGCTCCCGTTCATTCGCGCGCTGCCGGTCGCGCGCACCTGGGCGGGACTCATGCCGTTCCCGCTGGACGGCAAGCCCCTGATCGGCCGCATTCCCGCGCGCGAGCACCTCTGGATCGTGAGCGGGCTGGCCTCCTCCGGCTTCGGCCGCGGCCCCATGGCGGGGAAGCTCCTCGCCGACTCGGTGCAGGCCGGGCGCCCCCTGCCCATCCTCGCTGAGGCCGATCCCGCGGGCCGGATTCGTGAGCATCATCGAACCCGAACAGTCGCTTGGGCCGCCAGAGCCCGCATTCGCAAGGGCGGGTCAGGGGACACTCCCTGTTCGTCGGCCCCGTCAGAGGAGAGATAGCATGAGGATCTTCGGGATGATCCTGGCCACAGTGGGGGCAGCAATCATGGTCTTCGGCTTCCTGTCGGCAGGCACCGTGGCTCAGGACCCGGTGAAAGAGTTCATCTGGTCGTTGTTGTTCGGCGGACCGATCGCCGCGCTGGGGATCCTCATCGTCATGATCCGGAAGCCCGAGAAGCGCGCGCCGAAGTGATTCGCTGGGCGCTGGTGGCGGTGATGATGGTCGCGGCGGTCGGGCTCCCGAGTTGCCCGACGTCAACGACCGCTCTTCGAGGGCCGCGGCTTCTTGCGCCGCGATCCGTCCAAGAGGCCACGCGCAAGCTGGCGGGCACAATTTCGGGCACACTCACCCGTGACCGCGCTAGAATCGTTTTCGCAAGTCTCTGATATTCCGGGCACAGGCGGGTAGCTCAGCTGGGAGAGCGCGGCCCTTACAAGGCCGAGGTCGGGAGTTCGATCCTCCCCCCGCCTACCATTTCAATCCCGGAGCCCGCGCCTTATTCGGCTCCGATGATTGCGGCGCCGATCCGCACGCCGAACTCGGACCAGGGCATCAAGGCGTCGATCGCTACCGGGAAAGCGGCCCGATGGTAGTCTGACGCGCCGCGGATGGTGGTTAGGATCACCCGCGGAAAATTTGGGCGGGTCTCGATCCGCCCGCGTCAAATGACGGCCCGGCGCGTGTTAGATTGACGCGTGGCCACCGTCCACGCGGCTCCCCTCGAGCGGCACGAGCCCGGCGTCGGACACCTCCACGTCTGGACCCTGCCGCCCACCGAGGTGGTACTCGAGCGCCTGCTCCGCGACCTCTTCGAGACGCACTGGCGCGGGCTCACCTTCGGGCCCATCATCCAGGGCTCGGCCTGGGAGATCCAGGCCTCGGCGCCGCCCCGGCGCGTCGGGATGATGGACGGCTATCTCACCGTGGATCTCGGCCACTCGCACTTCCACCTCTGTATCGGCGAGCATCGCGGCTCGGCCCATGCGCCGGTCACGCCGGAGCTCGCGCGCCACCGGCGGACGGGCCGCGCCGAGCTCTACCGGCGGCTCAACGCGGACGGCGCGCCTGATTCCTGGGGCCTGCGCCTGTTCAACGGCGCCAACGAGCAGCAGATCACCGTGCTCTTCCCGAACCCGTTCCTCGACGACGAGCATCGCTTCCTGCCCGCGCCCGACTGGTCGCGCCTTGCCGCCTGGGACTACGTGCGCGCGGCCTACCTCGGCCTGCCGCCGGATCCCTTCGACCGGAGCGGCACGCGCTTCCTCCATCCATGATCGCCGCCACCGTCTCCGCGCTGCACGTCCTCGCCCTCGCCCTCGGCCTCCCCGCCGTCTACTTCCGAGGGCGGGCGCTCCGGGGGCGGCTCGACGCCGAGGGGCTGCGGCGGCTCTTCACGGCGGACAACGTGTGGGGCGTCGCCGCCGTCCTCTGGCTGGTGACGGGGCTCCTGCGGGTCTTTGCCGGGCTCGAGAAGGGCGCGGATTTCTACCTGGGCTCGCGGCTGTTCTGGCTCAAGATGGCGCTGTTCGCGCTCATCCTGGTCCTGGAGATCCGCCCGATGGTGACCTTCATCCGCTGGCGGATCGGCCTCCGCCGCGGCCGGGCGCCCGACACCTCACGCGCCCGCGCGCTCTACCTCGTCAACCACACGCAGATGGCGCTGGTCGTTCTGATGATGTTCGTCGCCACCTTCATGGCCCGCGGCTTCGGGTTCGGCTAGGCTAGGCGATTTCTCCGCGCAGGCGCGCGAGCGCCTCGTTCATCGAGCGCATGAGCGACGCGGCGATGTCCTCGCGCTCCTTGGCGTGGCGCTCGGTCTCCCCTCGGTAGGTTCCCACCTCGTGGCGGAGCTTGCCGCATTCCACCTCGCTGGACTGAAGCTGGTTCTTGAGCTTCTCGACCTCGTACTGCAGGCCGCGGAGCCGCTCGAGCTCCTGCTCATTGTCCTCGACGGTGCGCTGGAGCCGGTGATAGTCGTTCAGGATGCCAAGCAGGGCGTTGAATTGGCCCTGCCCCTCTTCCAGCCACCGCATCACCCGCTCGTGCACCACCGGCATCGTCACGCCGCTCATTCCCGCTCCTCCTTCGTCGGAGATCACACGTAAGAGATCGCACGTAGAGTTCGCACGATGAGTGCGGACCGCATTGGGTACCGCGAATCGTGCGCACACACTATCCCGACGTCCAGGGCGGGTCAAGATGCGAGTTGACATTTTCACGAACGTGCGACCACAGTCGGTCAGGAGGGCGCCTCATGAGGCACCTGGTCGTGGTCGCGTTGCTCGCCATGGTCGTCACCGTCCCGGCCGCCGCCCAGCAGGGACAGCCCCGATCTCCGGTTCCCAAGCCGACCCTGCCCGGCCGCGCATGCACAACGGCCGCGGGCGTGTGCTGGGCGCATCCGAGCGTGGCCCCGGGCACACCGTGCCAGTGCTTCGTGGCGTCGGACTGGGTCGCCGGCGTCGTCCGCGAGTGGGTCTGGAGTTCGCCGCCGTCGAACTAGGCAGGGCGACGGGCAAGTCTCTTGTCGCCGTGAGGACGGCGGTGTAGTAGCATCCCGACTGCAGCCCATACTGCAGCCATCGACATCCAAAGGAGGACCCGATGGACAGCCGTCTTCGCTCCCTCGCCGAGCAGCTCGACGCCAACGTCATCGCCCGCCGCGAATTTCTCCGCAAGGCCGCCCTCATCACCGGCGGCACCGCGGCCGGGATCCAGGCGCTCAACCAGATGGCCCACGCTCAGGCGAAGACCAAGCTACGCGTCTGGCTCTTCAAGAGCTTCGTCACCGGCGCCAACGACGTCATCGCCAAGCACATCGAGGCCTGGGCGAAGGAAAAGAACGTCGACGTGGAGACGGACTGGGCCACCTTCGGCGACCGCGAGCAGAAGTTCGTAGCCGCGATCGAGGCAGGTAACCCGCCCGACATCGCGGAGATGAACATCTACGGCCCCATGCGCTACAAGGCGGCGCTGCGGGATGTGAGCAAGGTGGCCAACGACGTGGCGGGCGCCAAGGGCGGGCTCCTGCCCTTCGCCGAGCGGGCCATGAAGTCGGACGGCAAGTTCCTCGCGGTGGGGCGCTATTCCATGACCACCGCGTTCTTCATCCGCAAGGACATCATGGAGGCCAAGGGGCTCAAGCCGCCCAAGGTTTACGATCCCGACGTGGTGGAGTTCGCGAAGAAGGCCCAGGACCCCAGCAAGGACCTGTGGGGCTTCGGCCAGACGCTGAACCGCTCCGACGACGGCGACGGCTTCATGTCCAATATTCTCTGGAACTACGGCGGGGGCGTCTGGGACAAGGATGGCAAGCCCGCGCTCGGTACCGCTTTTCTCAAGCAGAACGTGGCCGCGCTCCAGTTCGCGGTGGAGACCATCCAGAAGCACAAGATCCAGCCGCCCGGCGTGATGGGCTGGACCGACGTGTCGAACAACGAGGCCTACATGGCGGGCAAGCTGGTGACGACGAACAACGGCGCCAGCCTCTACTACGCCATGGTGACGAAGAAGCACGAGCTCACCGCCAAGACCCAACTCGTCGTGACCCCCGGCGGCCCGGCGGGGAGCTTCGTGGGCTCGAGCTGTTACAACTGGGCCATCTTCCAGAAGTCCAAGCACGCCGAGCTCGCCGAGGACATGATCCGCTACGTCGAGGACGAGAAGCGCTTCGCCGAGTACATGCAGGCCTCAGTGGGTCAGGCGGGGCCCGTGTACAAGGGCCGGGTGGACAACCCCTACTGGAAGTCCGACCCGAACTTCGACGCCATCCTCCAGAACATCCTGCGCTGCGTGAACATCGGCCACCCGGGCCCGATGACGCCCGCGGCGGCGGAGATCCAAGGCCAGAAGATCCTCACCGACATGGCCGGCCGCGTAGTGGTGGGCGGGCTCTCCCCCGAGGCGGCGATCAAGGAAGCGCACGCGAGGGTGGAGGAGATTTACAAGATCCGGGGCAAGGCGTAGGGGAGAAGCACGGGTGGCGATTTCCACCGCGCGGCTTCCCGCCGCGCTCGAGCCCGGAGCGGGACGGCGAGACGGGCTCCGACGCTGGCTCGGGCCCGACTACCGCATGGGCTGGCTGTTCGTGGGGCCCATCGTGGTCCTCACGCTGGCCCTGGTGGCGTATCCATTCTGCTACGCCATCTACCTGAGCCTCACGCGGAAGTACGTCGGCATGCCGCCGGTCTTCGTGGGCCTGGAGAACTACGTCAAGCTCACCTACGACGGGTTCTTCCAGCGTGCCGTCGTCAACAGCTTCATCTTCACGTTCGGCTCGGTGGGCGCCAAGCTCGTCCTCGGCATGGTGATGGCGCTCGTGCTGACGTCGAAGATCCGCTTCCGCTCCTTCTGGACGGGTGTCCTCCTCATCCCGTGGGTGGCGCCCACCGTGGTCTCGGCGCTCAACTTCCTCTGGATCTTCGACTTCAGCCTGGGCGTGCTGAACTACCTCCTTGTGCGGGTGACGGGTCTCCTCAGTCAGGGAGTGGGCTGGCTGTCGGAGCCGAATACGGCGATGGCGTCGGTCATCTCGGTGAACATCTGGCGGGGCTTCCCGTTCTTCGGCATCTCCTTCCTCGCCGGCATGAAGGCGATCCCCGGGGAGCTCTACGAGGCCTCCGCGGTGGACGGGGCGAACGTGCTCCAGCGCTTCCGCTACGTGACCCTGCCCGGGCTCAAGAACATCATGATCATCGTGGTGCTCCTGTCCACGATCTGGACCTTCAATGACTTTGCCATCGTCTACATCCTTACCAAGGGCGGGCCCGGCGGAGCCACCCAGGTGCTGCCGGTCCTCACCTACGAGATCGCCTTCGGCGCGCAGCGGCTCGGCGAGGCGATCGCGGTGGCGCTCTACATGCTGCCCGCCATCGCCATCGTGATCGTCGTGCTGTCGCGGTACATGCGGAGAGGTCGCAAGTAGATGGGTAAGCAGGGCGTCGATCGCTTGCAGTCGGGGATCTCGTATGCGTTCCTCGTCCTGCTCGCGGTGCTGGTGCTCTTCCCGTTCTACTGGATGACGGTGACCTCGTTCAAGTCCGAGACCCAGATGCGCAGCCTGGTCTCCATGTTCTGGCCCAGCCCCTTCGCGAGCGAGAACTACGAGCACCTCCTCCGCAAGACGGACTTCGTCACCTGGTACCGCAACAGTGTCTTCGTATCGGTATCGAGCACGCTGCTCGCAATCGGCATCGGCACCATCGGCGCCTACGCCCTCGCCCGGCTCAAGTTCCTCGGCCGCGGGTTCATGGCCAGCGCCACCCTCATTACCTATCTGGTGCCCCCCTCCATCCTCTTCATCCCGCTCTACGCCCAGATCCGCAACCTCGGCCTCGCCGACAGCCTCTCGGGGCTCATCGTGGCCTACCCCTCCTTCACCGTTCCCTTCGTGACCTGGCTCCTCATGGGCTACTTCGAGTCCATTCCCGAGGAGCTGGAAGAGGCGGCGATGATCGACGGCGCTACGCGGTTCGGCGCCTTCTGGAGGGTCGTCCTGCCGCTGTCTGCCCCCGGGGTGCTCGCGGCGGCGCTCTACGCCTTCACGCAGGCATGGAACGAGTTCCTGTACGCGCTGGTATTCATCACCGACGTGAAGCTGCGCACGCTGCCGGTGGGCCTCTCCTCCTTCATCACCGGAGACGTCTACGGCTGGGGCTACCTGATGGCGGGGGCGGTGCTGACCACAGTGCCCGTCATCGCCGCCTACATTTATCTCCAGAAGTACATGGTGGAAGGCCTTACCGCGGGCAGCGTCAAGGGCTAGTCACACTTCTTGACGTTGACGGCCCAGAACTTCACGAGAGCCTTGCTCTCGTTGAGCGCGATGTGGCCCGACCCCGTCTCGAGCAGGAACGCCGACCCCGCCTTGTAGACTTGCTTGCCGCGCCGGGTGACGAGCGTGAGCTCGCCCTCGATCACGATGCCGATCTCGGGCTCGGGGTTCAGGTGGACCCCCGACGAGGCGCCCGGCGGATAGACGAGGTAGCCGATCTTGACGCTGTCGTTATCGAGCGCCACGCGCTCCTGGGTGTCCGGCCCTCCGGTGTGCGCGCTCCACGCCCCGTCGGCGAGGAGCAGAACGGCGGCGAGCAAGGCGCTGGCGACGAGGCGTACGGTCATGCGTGGGATCTCCTCTGGAAGTAGACGGCGCGCTCCCCTCATGCCGACACGCGCGGGCGCCGGCTCGCCCACGGGCGGGCGGCCTCGAGCTGGGCGGCGAGCCGGAACAGCGTCCCCTCGTCGCCGAAGCGACCCACCCAGTGGGTGCCGATAGGTAAGGCGGCGGCGCTCCAGTAGAGGGGCGTGGACATCGCGGGCTGGCCGGTCACGTTCACGAGTGGGGTGAACGGCACGAAGGATGCCGAGCGCCGCAGCCCCTGGATGGGATCGTCGGGTGCCGCGTCGAAGCTCCCCAGCGGCAACGGCGGCTGGGCCAGCGTCGGCGTGAGCCAGACGTCGCAGTCCTCGAAGAAGCGCGCGACCTCGCGCGAGACGCGCTGGAGGTCCTGGACGGCGAGGAGGTAGTCGGCGGCGCTTCGGCCCTGGCCCATCTCCCGGAGGGTCCAGGTGAGCGGCTCGAAGTGCTCGGCGGCCGGCGTCTGCCCGGTGCGGCGCGCCCAGTCCGCCACCGTCCAGGCGCAGCCCGCCGACCAGAGCGTGAAGAAGGCGGACGTGAGCAGATCACCGTCGAGCGCGGGGACGCCCTCGACGACCTGATGGCCGAGGCTCTCGGCCAGGCGCGCGGCGTCTTCGACGGCGGCGACGCAATCGGCATGCACGGGGGTGCCGTTGGGCGCCGCGCGCGTGAAGGCGATGCGAAGCCGGCCAGGCGCGCGGCCGACCTCGTCCAGATATGGTCCCGGGGCGGGCGGTGCGTGGTACGGATCACCGGGTGCCGGCCCCGCGGAGGCGTCGAGGAGAGCGGCCGAGTCGCGTACCGAGCGCGTCACCGCGTGCTCCGCGACCAGGCCGGTGAACATGTCACCGTATACGGGTCCCAGCGGATTCCGGCCCCGAGTCGGTTTCAGTCCGAAGAGCCCGCAGCAGGCGGCGGGGATCCGGATCGAGCCGCCGCCGTCATTGGCATGGGCCATGGGGACGAGGCGCGCGGCCACCGCCGCCGCCGACCCGCCGCTCGAGCCGCCCGGGGTGCGCGCCAGGTCCCAGGGATTGCGCGCGGCTCCGAAGAGGCGGGACTCCGTGGTAGGGAGGATGCCGAACTCCGGCGTATTGGTCTTGCCCACCACGATGAGCCCGGCCCGGCGATAGCGCGCGACCAGGTCGGTGTCCGCCGCAGGGACGTAGCGGCTGCCGAGGAACGCGGAGCCCTCGGTGAGACGCACCCCCGCGTACTCGGCGACGAGATCCTTCAAGAGGAAGGGCACCCCCGCGAAGGGGCCGGAGGGCAGGGGGCCGCTCGCCGCGCGCCGCGCTTCCGCGTCCATGCGGGTGACGACCGCGTTGAGCTGGGGGTTGAGCCGCTCGATCCGGCGGATCGCAGCCTCGACCAGCTCGAGCGGGGTCGTCTCGCCGCGCCGTACGAGGTCGGCCTGGGCCAGCGCATCGAGGTTCGCGAAGGAGTCCACGGGTCACCTCATGGGGAGTTAGATGCCACGGGGACTCTAAGGAGCCGGGGCAGAGGTGTCAAGCACGTGAGGCCCGAGCCGCGGTAACATGGTAGTGGTCGGGGGACGGGACATGACGCAACGGATTCTCATAGCGGACGACCAGGAAGCCTCTCGCAAGGGCCTCGCCGCGCTTGTCGCGACCTGGGGCTACGAGGTCGACGACGCGGGCGACGGCGACGAGGCCCTTGCGAAGGCGATCGACCACAACCCTGCGGTGGTGATCACCGATCTCGTCATGCCGAAGCGCGACGGCCTCGGGCTCCTCAAGGCGCTGCAGGCCGAGCTGCCGTTCACCATGGTCATCATCCTCACCGCCCACGGCACCATCGAGACCGCGGTAGGGGCGACCAAGGACGGCGCCTATGACTACCTCACCAAGCCGGTGGACGTCGCGCGGCTGCGGCTTCTCGTCGAGAAGGCCATCGAGAAAGGCGAGGCCCTTCGCGAGGTCAACGTGCTGCGCCGGCGCGTCAAGGCGGTGTGGGGCCACGGCCGCCTCGTGGGGACGAGCAGGGCGATGCAGGCGGTGTTCCGCCAGATCGACCTCGCCGCCCCGACATCCGCGCCCGTGCTCATCGCGGGCGAGAGCGGCACCGGCAAGGAGCTCGCGGCGCGCACGCTCCACGAGCTCTCGCCGCGCAACCAGGGGCCCTTCGTCGCCGTCAACTGCGCGGCGATTCCCGAGACCCTGCTCGAGAGCGAGATCTTCGGGCACGAGAAGGGGGCCTTCACCGGCGCGCTCGACCGGCGGATCGGGTGCTTCGAGCTCGCGCACCAGGGCACCCTCTTCCTGGACGAGATCGCGGAGATGAGCCCGTCGCTTCAGGCCAAGTTCCTCCGCATCCTCCAGGACGGCGCGCTGAAGCGCATCGGCGGCAAGGCCGAGCTGCGCGTGGACGTGCGCGTGCTCGCGGCCACCAACCGGGACCCCGCGAAGGCGCTCAAGGACGGTGCGCTGCGGGAGGATCTCTACTACAGGCTGAACGTCTTCACCCTCACCCTGCCGCCGCTGCGCACGCGCCGGGAAGACATCACGCTCCTCATCCAGGCCTTCATCGAAGAATTCAACACCAAGTACGAGCGGAAGGTTCGGGGAGTCGATGACGCGGCGCTGCGCTTCCTCGTCGGCCACGATTGGCCCGGCAACGTGCGCCAGCTCCGCAACTCGATCGAGCGCGCCGTGATCGGCTGCGCGGGAGAGCTGATCACGGTGGCCGAGCTCCCCGCCGAGCCCGGGACGGAGCCCGCCGACACCGCCGCCGTCGCGGCGGCGGGGCGGGTCGCGGTGCGCCTCAAGGACGTGGAGCGCGACGTCATCCTCAAGACCCTCGCCTCCGTGGGGAACAACAAGACGCGTGCCGCCGAGCTCCTCGGGATCAGCCTCAAGACCCTGCACAACAAGCTCAACCGGTACGGCGTCTAGCATGCGATGGGGTCTCAAGGCCAAGGAAGCCGCCGCCATCACCCTGCTCATCCTGGGGGTGGTGGCCACGACCCTGTTCCTCCACCTCGCCCAGCTCACCCGCGTGGTGGTGGAGGAGACCCAGCGCCAGGCCGAGCTCGTCGCCAAGCAGATCGTCGCCCAGAGCGCGCGAGTGCTCGCCCGGGCACCGGATCTCGAGCCGCACGCCGCTCTCCGCTCCGACTCCGAGCTGCGCAACCTCCTCGAGGCGAGCGTGGGCTTCTCGCCGCATCTCCTGTACGCGTTCATCGCGGACTCCGCGGGGCGCGTCATCGTCCACAGCGAGAGCGGCAAGGAGGGTGGGCCGCTCACGCCCCAGTCGCCGCTCGCCGAGCTACAGTCGGTGAACCCGATCCGACGCCTCGACGCCCTCCTCAGCCGAGGCCGCACCTACGAGACAGCGGTGGCGATCAGCCTCGACCGCCGCCCCTTCGGCAGCGTGCGGCTGGGCTTCTCCTCGAGCTTCCTGCGTCGCGAGCTCAACGAGGCGGTGACGCAGAGCGTGGTGCTCGCGGGCCTCGCGCTCCCGGCGGCGTGGCTGGTCGCCCTCTTCCTCGCCAATCTCGTGCTCCGCCCCATCGGCCAGCTCGCGCGCGATCTGGATCGGCTGCGCCGTGGGGAGCTGGATTCCTCCGCCGTCGCCCCCGCCGCTCTCGATCAGGAGGACGAGCTGGGCGAGCTCGCCGCGCAGCTCCAGCTCCTGACCCAGCAGCTGCAGGCGGACCGCGTCCGCGTGCTGTCGGACGAGGCCTCCGCGCGCGATCTCGACTCCATCAAGACGCTCCAGTCCCTCATCTCGTACTCGGCCAAGCTCGCCGCCCTCGGCCGCCTCACCTCCGGCGTGGCCCACGAGGTCAAGAATCCGCTCAATGCCATGATGATCCACCTCGAGCTGGTGAAGGCGCGGCTCGCGACGCCGCGGCCGGATCTGGGTGGCGTGCGCGAGAGCCTCGAGATCATCGGTGCCGAGATCCGTCGCCTCGATCGCGTCGTCAACGGGTTCCTCAAGTTCGTCCGCTCGCAGGAGCTGGCACTCAAGCCGGTGGACCTCAACGCCCTCGCCCAGGGCGTCGCCGTGCTCCTCGAGGCGGAGTGGAAGCCGGCGGGCATCCGCTTCGCGCTGGCGCTGGACCCAGGCTGCCCGCGCATCTCGGGCGACGAGGAGCTACTCCGCCAGGCGCTCCTCAATATCGTGGTCAACGCGTGTCAGGCCATGCCCTCCGGCGGCGTGGTGACGCTCGAGACCAGCCGGCCCGGGCGCGAGTGGGTGGCGCTGGCCGTCACCGACCAGGGGACGGGCATCGCGGCGGAGGACCGCGAGCGGATCTTCTCCCTCTACTACACGACCAAGCCCGAGGGCAGCGGCATCGGGCTCTCGCTCGTCTACCGGATCATCCAGATGCACGACGGCGCGATCGACGTGGAGACGCCCGAGGGGCAAGGCGGCACCCGGATGACCATCCGGCTGCCGGTGCGATGAGCCACGTACGATCGGCGCTCGCGCTGCTGCTGGCGCTCGCCGCCGCCGGCTGCGCGGCGGCGCCCCGCACCGTGGCGACGCCACCACCCCCGCCCAGGCC
>JBKPDT010000143.1:0-9344 GCA_046728035.1 Candidatus Methylomirabilota bacterium
CCGTTGCCCTCCGCGGGGGACTCCGTCTCCTCGGCCTCCGACCCTGGGAGGTCGGCCGGCTCGGGCTCGACGTCCGCCGCGGCCTGACGCTCGTCCCGACGCGCCTGCGCTTCGGCCGCGATGTCCTCGAGATGCTCCCGCTGCTCGGCGATGACGCGCCGCGCTTCGTCCATCAGCGCGAGCCCCGTCACCGTCGCCTCGACCGCCAGCGAGCGGAAGGATTTCGCGACGACGGGGAATGCCCACGCCGCGGCCAACCCGACCAGGAACGAAATTGGAGAAAATCGCATTGTGGGTCACCTCCGAAAGCCGAAGACTAGCGCCAAGTGTATACTCCGCGTGTAACAAGCGCATTACGGGCCCGATGACGACAGGAGGGATTGAGCGTGCCACGATCGACACCCAAGAGTGCGACACCCAAAAGTGTGACCCGACGATCCGCCCGTACGAGCTCGCGCGTCGGCCGCCGATCCGCGCGCGCCGCGCGCGTCCGCGCGTCGGAGCCGACGGTTTCGGCCGGCGCGGCCCCGACATCTTCCGCGCCGCCCAAGCAGGACGCGCCGCTCGCGAATGCGATGGCGCGCACCGTCGCCGACGCCCAGCACGTCGGCAAGGAGCTCGGCTCCGCCGGCGTATCGATCGCGCGTGGCGCGCTGAGGCTGGCGTACGACGTCGGCGCCGTGGTGGGGCTGGCCGCGCGCGGCCTGGTCTCGGCGACGCTCGATGCCGCCGATACCGTCGCGCCGCGGGCGCTGAAGACGGCCGCCACCTCGTCATCGGGCGCTCTCGTGCTCCGCAAGCCGCCGGTCGCGGTGGACGGGGCGAAGCGCGAGGGCCGGAGCGCGCGCCGGCTGGCGGGCTGACCGCGGCGCGCGGCCGGTCGCCAATGACTTCTGCCTAAGTAATTCAGCGCGTGCTCGCGGCGGCACGGCGCCAGATTGGAGTCGTCTGCCTCTCGATGACCACCGTCAACGTCCGTTACATGGTCGACGACGTGGAGGCTGCCGTCGCCTTCTACACGACTCACCTCGGCTTCACGCTCATCTCCAAGACCGCACCGGCCTTTGCCGACGTCGCCCGCGGCGACTTGCGGTTGCTCCTCAGCGGACCGAGCAGCTCGGCCGGGCGCCCGATGCCTGATGGCCGCCGACCCGCTGCCGGCGGCTGGAACCGTATCCATCTCATCGTCGAAGACCTCGCTGCCGAAGTGGATCGACTTCGCGCCGCCGGAGTCCATTTCCGCAACGACATCGTGACCG
The DNA here is from genome assembly GCA_046728035.1 of Candidatus Methylomirabilota bacterium. GTDB lineage: Bacteria > Methylomirabilota > Methylomirabilia > Rokubacteriales > CSP1-6 > DASRWT01. The sequence goes on from JBKPDT010000143.1 coordinate 1,260, forward strand.
GACCGGGCGGCTCGCAGATCCTGCTCGACGACCCGTCCGGGAATCCGATCGAGCTCTTTCAACCTCGGCGCGCCTGACGCCCTCAGCTTCGCTCGGCGAACTCCACGGCGGTGGTGTTGCCGCCGCTGACGAGGACGCCCACGCGCTCGCCGGACGCGGGCGCGTAGCGGCCGCTCAGCAGGGCCGCCAGCGCGGCGGCCGCGCCGGGCTCGGCCACCAGGCGCGCGGTCTCCCAGAGGGCCGCCTGGGCGCCGCGAATGTCGTCGTCCGTCACGAGCACGGTCCGATCGACGTAGGCCTGGGCGATCGGGAAGACGAGATCGCCGACCCGGCGCGGCGCGAGCGAGTCGGCGGCGATGCCGCCCGTCGGGGCATCCACCGGCCCGCGCGCCTCGAGCGCCGCCGTCAGCGTCGGCGCTGCCTCGGGCTCGACGCCGATGACCGTCACGGTTCGGGCATACCACGCCGCGATGCCGCCGATCAGCCCGCCGCCCCCGACCGGCACCAGGAGGGTGTCGAGGCCGGGGGCCTGCGCCGCCAGCTCCAGGCCGATCGTTCCCTGCCCGAGGAGCGTCTCCACCTGATCGAAGGCGTGCACCGGCAGCGCCCCCGATCGCGCCACCCACGCCTCGCTGGCCGCGAGGGCATCGGCGTAGCGCTCCCCGCCGACGACGAGCTCCGCCCCGTAGGCGCGGATGCGTTCGACCTTGGCGGCCGAGGCCACCGTGGGCACGAAGATCTTCGCGCGCGCGCCGACGTGCCGCGCGGCATAGGCCACTGCCACGCCGTGGTTGCCGCCCGAGGCCGCCACGACCCCGGCCGCGGGGATCTTCCGCAGGAGCAGGTTGGCGAAGGCACCCCGCACCTTGAAGGAGCCGGAGTGCTGGAGATGTTCGAGCTTGAGCGTCAGGGAAAAGGGCGGGAGGCCGAAGTCCGCGCCGTTCAGCGCGAGGACCGGCGTCACCCGCACGCAGGACCCGATCACGCGCGCGACGGCGGCGATGCCGTCCCGGTCGATCCGACGTTCCATGGCGAGAGCGAGCTTGACATGGAATTAGTCGATTGGCAAATTGACGACATGGTGCCGGTCGAGGTCGTCAAGGCCCTCGCCAACGAGCGGCGCATGGAGATCCTGACCTGGCTCAAGCGGCCGCGGGCGCACTTCCCGCCGCAGGTCGACGGCGATCTCGTCCGCGACGGCGTCTGCAGCCTCTTCATCGCGCAGAAGCTGGGCGTGAGCGCCCCCACCGCCAGCGAGCACCTCCGCATCCTCACCCAGGCGGGCCTGATCCGCGCCAAGCGGATCAAGCAGTGGACCTTCTACAAGCGGGACGAGAAGGAGATTGCCAAGGTGAAGCGGGCGTTGCGCTCGGCGTGGTAGGTCAGAGCGACTGCTGCAAGCGCCGTCAGGCGGAAGGCAGCTTGTCGAGCGCGGCAGCAACGGCCTTGCACGCCTGGATCAGGTCGGCAAGGAGGCGCTCGTCGACACTAAGATCGCCTTCGTACTCTCCACGATTCCGGACCTCATGGCACCGGGCGAGCACCCGCCACACGTCGGGACCGAGGCCAAGGGTGTGCGGAAGTACCTGAAACACGATGTACCGGTTCGTTGCACGATATCCCGCGTGGCGGAGCGCGGCCAGGCATAGGGCGTGCGCGGCGTTGTAGGCCAGGTCGAATCGGCTCTCGACCGAATTGACTCGCTTCTCTGCATCGGCAAGCCGTGTGAGGCCCGACCTCTTGAGGCCGGCGAACTCCTTGGCGTCCGGCGCCTCCTTGCGCAGGACTTTACCCGGTTCGGAGAGGTTCTCAAGCGGCGAGGGCACGCTCGTCGCCGATCAGCCACAACTTGGGCTGCGCCAACACTCGAGTCACGAACGCATTATCCTGCTTGAGCCGCTTGGCCAGCTCCTTCGAGGAATAGATAGTTGGAGCGACCTTCCGGCCGAGCCGAGCCGAAGCGTCTTCCACCGCGGCGAAGAGATCGGCATAGGTCAGGCGGTCGCTGACGACCATGAGATCGATGTCGCTGGCGGCCGTGTCCTGCCCCTTCGCGAACGACCCGTAAACGAACGCGGCACGTATGCTCCGCGAGACGGGGGCAAGCGCAGCGCGCAGGACGTCCGCGAGCCCTGACGTCTTGAGCACGAGTGCCCGCAGCTCCTCGAATACCGGCGAGTCCGCATTTGCTTGGTAGTGCTTCTGCTTGCCGACACGGGTGACGCTCACCAGGCCGGAGGCCTCAAGCCGCCCCAGTTCCCGCTGCACGGCGCCGGTGCCGGAGTGTGCGAGACCGATCACCTCGTTGGCATAGAAGCTGCGGTGAGGATTGCCGAAGAGCACGCCCAGCACGCGTTGCTGGACCTTGGCGAACAGGGCGTCGGCCAGACCCGCGGGGGACGCCGGCGCGTGCTTACGTGGAAGGCGCTTCATTCCCATGTTGGGTATGATAAACCCCATTGCGGGTATGTGCCACGGGCGAGCTCGTCACGACCTTCCGCGTCGGTGTTAGACTCTCCCCGTCGGGTCACGCACATGGGCAATGTCGAGGACATCGCACGGCAGATCCAGGCGCTCTCGCCCGAGGAGCTTGCGCAGTTCCGCGCCTGGTATCTGGCGTTCGATCTGGCGGCCTCCGACCCGCAGCTCGAGGCGGATATCCAGGCCGGGAAGGTCGACCCGCTGGTCCAGGACGCGCTCCGCGACCACAACGTCGGCAAGGCCAAGCCTCTCTAGCGCGTAGCCCACCGACATCAGCGCATCCGTCAGCGACTACTGGGGGCGCGACGGCCTCGGGCCCGCCATCCTCGACGCGCTGGTCGCCGCGGGGAAGAACCTCGACGCGCTGACCATCGACGATCTCGCGCCCACGGATCAGTTCCACGGCGGCGGCAAGGACGCCACCGTGCGCCTGGCCCGCCTGGCCGCCCTCACGCCGGGCCTGCGCGTCCTCGACGTGGGCGGGGGCCTGGGCGGCCCCGCGCGCACCCTGGCCGTCGAGTTCGGCTGCCGTGTCACCACGATCGACCTGACCGAGTCCTACGTGCGCGCGGCGGAGATGCTCACCGCGCGGCTCGGGCTCGGTGCCCAGGTGACCCACCAGGTCGGCGACGCGCTCGCGCTGCCCTTCGACGCGGGCGCCTTCGACGTGGTCTGGACGCAGAACAGCGGGATGAACATCGCGGACAAGGCGCGCCTCTACGCGGGCTTTCACCGCGTGCTGCGTCCCGGCGGCCTCCTTGCCACCCAGGAGCCCATGGCCGGCCCCGTGCAGCCGATCATCTATCCCGTCATGTGGGCGCGCGACGCCGCCTCGAGCTTCCTCCGCCCCCCCGCGGAGATGCGCGCCTTCATCGAGGCGGCGGGTTTCCGCGCGCGGGCCTGGGATGACGTCACCGCCGAGACGGCGGGCCCCGCGGACGCGGCCGCCATCCCCGCCCACAGCGCGCAGCGCCTCATCATGGGCGACCGCCTCGACGCGATCATCCGCGCCGGCCACCGCAATCGCGGCGAGGGGCGCCTGGTGTCGGTGCAGGCGGTGTTCATGAGGTTGGAGACTCCAGGCCTCAAGGGCTATATTGCGACGAGCCAAGGCGAGCCGCTGGGGGAGCAAGAGGGGTAGGTCACCGTCCGAGCAGGAGGCATCGCGATGTCCATGGACCACGGGACCACCGAGCGGATTCCCGGCTACTGCGCCCTGTGCATCTCGCGATGTGGCTCGATCGCTGTCGTCGAAGACGGCCGGTTCGTCGCGCTGGAGCCGGATCCGTCGCACCCGACCGGCCAGGCGCTCTGCGCCAAGGGGCGCGCCGCGCCGGAGCTCGTCTACCACGGGGACCGGCTCCTCTATCCGCTCAAGCGGACGCGCCCGAAGGGCGATCCGGATCCCGGTTGGCAGCGGGTCGGCTGGGACGAGGCCCTCGAGACGACCGCTGCCAGGCTGCGGCGACTCGCGGACCAGCATGGGCCGGAGAGCGTGGTATTCACCTCGGTGTCCGCGTCCACGTCGGCCATCGCGGATTCGTCGGTGTGGATCCAGCGGCTGATGCGCGCCTTCGGCAGCCCGAACCTTTGCGGGTCGATGGAGCTGTGCGGCTGGGGTCGCGCCTACGCGACCCGCTACACCTTCGGTGTCGGCAATGGCGTCGCGGGCGCCACCATGCCGGATCTCGAGAACGCCGGGTGCATCCTCTTCTGGGGCTACAACCCGAGCCTCGCCCGGCTCGCCCACGCGACCGCGACGGTGGCTGCGCTCCGGCGTGGGGCTCGCCTCATCGTTGTCGATCCGCGCCGCGTCGGGCTCGCGAGCAAGGCCGACGTCTGGCTGCGGGTGCGGCCGGGCACCGACGCGGCGCTCGCCCTCGGCATCGCCAACGCGATGATCGAGCGTGGCTGGTACGATCAGCCCTTCGTCCGCGACTGGACGAACGGTCCCTTCCTGGTCCGCTCGGACAACGGACGACTGCTCACCGAGCGCGACCTGTCGCCCGAGGGGAGCGCGCGGCGATACGTGGCCTGGAGCGCGAAGACGAGCCGGCCCCTCATCTACGATCCCGCCCTGAGACGCTACCAGGAGCACGGCGCCGAGCCGACGCTCTTCGGCGAGTACAAGCTGCGCACGGCCCACGGCGATGTCGCTTGCCAGCCCGCCTTCGGGCTGGCCGCCGAGGTGTGTCGTCGCTACTCTCCCGAGGCAGTCGAGGCGATCTGCGGGGTCGGGCGCCACCAGGTCGAGAAGGCCGCCCGGCTGCTCTGGGAATCGCGGCCGGTCGCCTACTTCGCCTGGAGCGGGGTCGAGCAGCACAGCAATGCCACCCAGATCTTCCGGGCCATCTCATTCCTCTACGCCCTGACCGGCAGCTTCGATGCGCAGGGCGGCAACGTCCTGTTCCCGTCGGTGCCCACCCGGAACGTCGCGGGCGAGGATCTGATGCCGCGGGAGCAGCGCGGCCGCTCGCTCGGGTTGCCCGACCGGCCGCTGGGTCCGTCGCGTTGGGAGTGGGTCACCACGGATGAGGTGTACCGCGCGATCCAGGAGCAGCGGCCGTACGCGGTGAAGGGGATGGTCGGATTCGGGGCCAACCTGCTCCTCGCCCATTCCGATGTCCGGCGAGGGCGAGACGCGCTGGCGGCGCTCGACTTCTACGTCCACGCGGATCTCTTCATGAGCCCGACCGCCGAGCTCGCCGACATCGTGCTGCCGGTCGCGACTCCGTTCGAGCGGGAGGGTCTCAAGATCGGCTTCGACGTGAGCCCGGCGGCGCAGTCGCTGGTGCAGCTGCGGCGGAAGGTGGTCGAGCCGCGCGGCGAGGCCCGATCGGATACCGACATCGTCTTCGACCTAGCCACTCGCCTTGGTCTCGGCGCTCACTTCTGGGACGGCGACGTGGAGGCGGCCTATCGCTACCAGCTCGGCCCCTCCGGCGTGTCGCTCGAGGCGCTCCGAGAGAGCCCGGGCGGGATACGGGTGCCGCTCCAGACACGCTACCGGAAGTACGCTGAGCAGAAGGACGGCGTAGCGAGCGGCTTCGCGACGCCCTCGCGTAAGATCGAGCTCTACTCGGAGACGTTCCTGGAGCACGGCTACTCGCCGTTGCCCGAGCACGAGGAGCCCCTGGTCGGCCCCATCGCGCGCCCCGAGCTGGCCAAGCGCTACCCGCTGATCCTGACCTGCGCCAAGTCTACGCAGTACTGCGAGAGCCAGCACCGCGGCCTCCCGAGCCTCCGTCGGCGTGCCCGCGATCCGGAGATCGAGCTGCACCCCGCGGCGGCCGCCGAGCGCGGCATTCGCGTCGGCGACTGGGTCGCGGTCGAGACGACGGAAGGCCGCGTCCGCGCGCGCGCGCAGTTGAACGAGAGCTTGGAGCCGGGCGTCGTCTGCGGGCAGCACGGCTGGTGGCAGGCCTGCCCCGAGATCGGCGCGCCCGGCTACGACCCGTTCGGGCCGGACGGCGCCAACCTCAACCTGATCATCGGCAACGCGGCGATCGATCCGGTCAGCGGCTCGGTGCCCCACCGCGCCTACCTCTGCCAGATCCGCCGCGCCGAGTGATGGGGCTCGGCGGCGCCCTCATCGAGGCGCGCTGAGGCCCAGATTCCGTGACCGATCAGGGTGTTGTCGTCTTCGGCATCCCCATCCCGTCGTCCTCACCGCTCTTCCTGAGCATCGTGGCGGTACATGTGGTCGCCGGGCTTATTTGTACGGTCGCGGGGATCGTGGCCATGTTGACTCCCAAGCGCGCCGGCCGGCATCCGTCCGCCGGCACGGTCTACTACTGGAGTCTGGTGGTGGTCTTCCTGACCATGGCCGCCCTGTCCATCCTCCGATGGCCGGCCAACACGCACCTCTTTATCCTCGGCATCCTGTCCTTTGGCGCTGGGGCGATCGGCCGAATCGCGAGACGGCACCGCTGGCCGGGCTGGCTCCCGGTGCATGTCACGGCCATGGCCGTGTCGTACATCTTGCTCCTCACGGCGTTCTACGTGGACAACGGGCCGCATCTACCGTTGTGGCGTTCGCTGCCGCCCCTGGCACACTGGCTCCTGCCCAGCCTTGTTGGCCTTCCCATTCTGGTCTGGGCGCTGCGGCGCCATCCCCTCATTCTGCGCTCTCGCAGCCTTCGCTAGGTAGGCTGCGCACAGTGGCGACACGCCCGTGGCGTGTAGATTCCCCGCCTCGCCGTTCGTCTATAGAGTGAGGGGAAAGGGGGGCACCATGATCAAGGGACTGGCCGGGACGACGATCTGGAGCGAGGACCTGAACCAGTTGCTGCCGTTCTATCGGGACATGCTGGGGCTTACCGTACGGGTCGAGACACAGGGCTTCGTGGTCTTCGGCGAGGCCGACCGTCCGGCGCTGGCGCTCGGCACGCACAGCGAGGTGCGCGGCCCCAATGCCGACCCCGCGCGGCACATGGTGGGGCTCATGTCCGACGACGTCACCAAGGACTGGAAGCGCCTGAAGGACTCGGGGGTCCCCTTCATCGAGGATCCCACCGACTACGGCAACTTCCGCATCGCGACCTTGAAGGACCCCGAAGGCAACCTGGTCCAGCTCCTGGAGCCGCTCCGGACCCACTGAGTCCGGGGGCAAGGCTCGAGCGCGCAGGACGGCAGACGACCATGACCATGCCAATCGTGAAGACCGCGGCCGCCGCCGACGAGGCAGCCGCCATCGATGCCCTGGTCCTGGCCTTCGCCGCGGATCCCATCGTGCGCTGGACGTGGCGCGACCCGAGCGTCTACCTCGCCCATTTCCCCGGCTTCGCGCGGGCCTTCGGGGGCAGGGCGTTCGCCCACGGCAGCGCCGATTACGTCGACGGCTACGCGGGCACGGCGCTGTGGCTCCCGCCGGACGTCCACCCCGACGAGGAGGCGCTGGCGGGGATCTTCCAGCGCAGCGTGTCCGAAGCGATCCGGAAGGATGCCGCCGCGATCATGGAGCAGATGGGCCGCTACCATCCCCGCGAGCCGCACTGGTATCTGCCGCTGATCGGCGTGGATCCCTGCTCCCAGGGGAAGGGATTCGGCGCGGCGCTGATGCGCCACGCGCTGAGCCGGTGCGATCGGGAAGGGAGGCTCGCCTATCTCGAATCGACCAACCCGAGGAACATCACCCTCTACGAGCGCCACGGGTTCGAGCGGCTCGGGACCGTCCAGGTGGGCACGTCGCCCCCGGTCGTCCCCATGCTCCGCCGGGCCCGGTAATCCCGCCACTCATCGGTAGCCGCGCGTTTCCCCCTCGTACAGAGTGGAGATCGCGGCGTAGGATAGTACGCGGTACGCCTGTGGCACCAAACCCTGCTGCGCTCCTCCGAGGGAAGGCATGCTGCGACACTTGCTGATCCTGGTGCGTGACCATTTCTCGATCCCCGGCACGCTGACGATCGCGCTCGACCGGCACCTCTCGCGCGGCGAGCACCTCGAGATCGTGCCGGACCGGCGGCACCCGCCGGAGCCGAGCACGGCCCCATGGGTCGCGGGGCGAGAGCGCCGCCGGGCCAGCACCGTCGACGACCAGCTCCAGGCGCAGGGCTACGCGATCATCTCGCGCGACGACGACGCGCCGCCGCCACCACCCCGGCC
>JBKPDT010000144.1:0-9026 GCA_046728035.1 Candidatus Methylomirabilota bacterium
GTGGATCACCGGCCTCGAGGCGCGCGCGGAGGCGCACCGCCTCCGGAGCGAGAGCGACGCCGTCATCGTCGGGATCGGCACCGCGCTCGCCGACGACCCCGCCCTCGACGTGCGCCTCGAGCGGCCCTGGCCGCGCGAGCCCTGGCGCGTGGTGGTGGACAGCCGTGCCCGGCTGCCGCGCACCGCACGCGTGATCACGTCGGGCACGCCGGCGCGTGCCCTCGTCGCGGTGACGGACGCCGCGCCCACGGAGCGCGTGGCCGCGCTCGAGGCGACGGGCGCCACCGTGCTGGCCTGCAAGAGCGCGGGCGGCCGCGTGGACCTCGTCGACCTCGCGGGCCGCCTGCATGCCCTCGACGTCATCGCCATGCTCGTGGAGGGCGGCGGAGAGCTCAACGCGGGGTTCCTCGCCGCCGATCTGGTGGATCGTGTCGCCATCTTCGTGGCGCCGCGCCTGCTGGGCGGGGCCGCCGCCCCCACGCTCCTCGGCGGGCCGGGGCGGAGCCTCGCGGACGCCATCGCGCTGACGCGGGTCACCGGGCGCGCGGTGGGCTCCGACTGGCTCATCGAGGGCGATGTGAGTCGGGAGGAGGGTGCGGCCTGACCATGTTCACGGGCATCGTCGAAGAACTGGGAAGGGTGCTCGACCGGCGCGGTGCGCGGTTGGTCGTCGGCGCGCGCAAGGCGCTCGACGGGACCGACCTCGGCTCGAGTGTCGCCGTGAACGGAGTCTGCCTCACCGTGGTGGAGCGCGGCAGCGACTGGCTGGGCTTCGACGCGGGGCCGGAGACGCTCGCGGTCAGCGCGTTGGGCGATCTCGGCGCCGGCGATCCGGTGAATCTCGAGCGGCCACTGCGGATTGGCGATTTTCTGGGCGGTCACATCGTGCAGGGTCACGTGGACGGGATCGGCATCGTCACCGCCGCGGAGCGGTCGGCGGACAGCGCCCGGATCAGGGTAGAATGGCAGGACCCACGGTTGGCTCCCTACCTGATCTCGAGGGGCTCGGTGGCGGTGGACGGGGTGAGCCTGACGGTGGCGGCGCTCGACGAGGGGGCGTTCGAGGTCATGGTGATCCCGCACACCCTCGCCGTCACCACGCTGGGCTCGGCCCGCCGGGGGCGTCGCGTGAACCTGGAGATGGACATGATCGGCAAGTACGTGCTGCGGGCGTGGAGCCTCGGTGGGCGACCCGCCGGGGAGCGGGGAGGGACTGGCTCGTGACCAGCGATCGCCGACACGGCACCATCGGGGAGTTCGCCACGATCGAGGAGGCCATCGAGGAGATCCGCGCCGGCCGCATGCTCGTGGTGGTGGACGACGAGGACCGCGAGAACGAGGGCGACCTCCTCATGGCCGCCGACAAGATCACGCCGGAAGCCATCAACTTCATGGCTCGCTACGGGCGGGGGCTTATCTGCGTGCCCATGCTCGGCGAGCGGCTGGACGATCTGGAGATCGGCTTGATGGTGCGCGACAACACGGAGCCGCACGGCACCGCGTTCACCACGACGGTGGACGCCAGGCGCGGCGTCACCACCGGCATCTCCGCCTACGATCGCGCCATCACCATCCGCACGCTCGTGGATCCCGCCTCGCGCCCGGAGGACCTCAACCGCCCCGGCCACATCTTCCCCCTCCGCGCCCTGCCCGGGGGCGTGCTCCGCCGTGCCGGCCACACCGAGGCGGCGGTGGACCTCGCGCGCATGGCGGGCTCGGCCCCCGTCGGCGTCATCTGCGAGATCCTCGACGAGGAGGGCGGCATGGCGCGGCTGCCCGAGCTCTTCAAGACCGCGCGCGCCCATGGGCTCAAGGTCATCACCATCAAGGACCTCATCGAATACCGCATGCAGAAGGAGAAGCTCGTGCGGCGCGCCGCCGAGACGCGGCTGCCCACCGAGTTCGGCGAGTTCCTCTGCATCGCCTACGACACCACCGTGGACGACCGCGTGCCGGTGGCCCTCGTGATGGGCGAAGTGGCGGGCGATGCCCCCGTGCTCATGCGTGTGCATTCCGAGTGCCTCACCGGTGACGTGTTCGGCTCCGAGCGGTGTGACTGTGGCTCGCAGCTGCACAAGGCACTCGCCATCATCGCCCGCGAAGGGCGCGGCGTGCTCGTGTACATGCGGCAGGAGGGCCGGGGGATCGGGCTCGTGAACAAGCTCCGCGCCTACGAGCTCCAGGATCAGGGCAAGGATACGGTGGAGGCCAACCATGCCCTCGGGTTCGGGGCGGACCTGCGCCACTACGGAATCGGCGCCCAGATCCTCGTGGACCTCGGGATCAAGAACCTCCGTTACCTCACCAACAACCCGAAGAAGATCGTCGGCATCGAGGGCTACGGCCTCCGGGTCGTCGAGCGCGTACCCCTCGAGATCCCGCCCACCGAGGCCAACCGCCGCTACCTCGCCACCAAGCGCGAGAAGATGGGGCATCTCTTCTCGGCCTTCCCCGACTGATATGGCTGGCCGCGCCCCCACGCCGCGGCCACGCACGGGCCTCCCCGGCGGCTCGACGACGGCGCGCTTCGCCGTCGTGGCAGCGCGCTTCAACGAGGCGATCTCGAAAAAGCTCGCTGACGGCGCGGTCGCGGCCTTCTCCGAGGCGGGCGTGGCCGCTCAGCGCATCGAGGTGCACTGGGTGCCGGGCTCCTTCGAGCTCCCGCTCGCCGCGCTGACCCTTGCCAGGAGCCGCCGCTTCGCCGGCATCGCCTGCGTGGGCGTGGTGATCCGCGGGGGCACCCCGCATTTCGAGCACATCTGCCGGGAGACGGCGGCGGGCATCCGCGAGGCCTCCTGCGCCACCGGCGTGCCCATCGGCTTCGGGGTGATCACCGCACTGACCGAGGAGCAGGCGTGGGAACGAGCGGGGGGCGCGGTGGGCAATCGCGGCGAGGAAGCCGCGCTGGCCGTCCTCGAGATGGCGGGGTGGCTCCGCAGCCGGCGGCGCCCCGTCCGAGGCGCCTGAATGGGCAAGCGCCGGAAGTCGCGCGAGCTGGCGCTCCAGCTCCTCTACCAGCTCGATCTCCAGGAGGCGGCCAGCGCCGAGCCCTACTTCGACGAGTTCTGGGCGCGCCATCCGGTGGACGCAGAGGTGCGGACGTTCGTCGAGTCGCTGGTGCGCGGGACCAAGCTCCACCAGGAGAAGATCGACGAGGTCATCGCCCACTACGCGGAGAACTGGGAGATGGACCGGATGGCCGTCGTCGACCGCAACATCCTGCGCGAAGGCGTGTTCGAGCTCCTGTGGAAGGCCGACATTCCCCCCAAGGTCGCCATCAACGAGGCCCTCGAGGTCGCCAAGAAGTTCAGCACGCGCGAGTCGAGCCGCTTCATCAACGGGCTGCTCGACCGCGTGCACAAAGAGCACCGGTCGCCCGAGTAGCTGCTCCACGGACCCGGCCATCCGCTACGCCGTCCTGTCGGACATCCACGCCAACTACCCCGCCCTCGAGGCCGTCTTCGCCGACGCGGCGGAGCAGGGGGCGCGGGCGGTGCTCTGTCTGGGCGACCTCGTCGGCTACGGCGCGGACCCAGGGGCCTGCCTCGACGCGGTGGGCGAACGCGCGGTGGCGATCGTGGGAGGCAATCACGAGCACGGCGCCGCCGGGCGGATGAACCTCGCGTGGTTCAACCCGGTGGCGCGCGAGGCCGCCCTCTGGACCCGCGAGCAGCTCGCGCCGGCCGCGCTCGAGTGGCTGGGCGTCCTGCCCCTCGCCGCCACCGTCGGCGACGCCACCCTCGTGCACGCGAGCCCGAGTCGCCCGGAGGAGTGGGACTATCTCCTCTCCGCCGAGGACGGCTTTGCCGTCTTCCCCGCCTTCGAGACCCGTCTCTGCTTCGTCGGCCATTCCCATCGGCCCGGCGTGTGGTCGCTGGGCTCGAGCGGGCCCGACCACCAGGGGCGTTTCGCTGCGTGGCCGGCGGCGGTGCCGCTGGAGGACGGCCGGCGCTACCTCATCAACGTGGGCAGCGTGGGCCAGCCGCGCGACCGTGACCCCCGGGCGGCCTATGCGGTGTGGGACGTCGAGGCGCGGCGGGTGGAGATCCGGCGCGTCCTCTACGACCACCGCGACGCCGCTCGACGCATCCTCGCCGCCGGTCTACCCCGCGTCCTCGCCGATCGCCTCGCCAGTGGCTTCTGACCGGCTGGTCGCCCTCGCACCGGCGGCGACGCGGGTACCGCTCCTCCTCGCCGGCGGCATCCTCGGGGCGCTCGCGTATCCCGTCACCGACTGGTGGCCGCTTGCCTGGGTCTGGCTCCTGCCCGCGCTGCTGTCCGCCCTCACTCAGCCGCCGCGCGTGGCCTTCCGCGAGGCATGGCTCGAGGGCACGGTGTTCTTCGTGCTCCTCCTCCGCTGGCTGGACCATACCTTCCGCCACTACAGCGCCATTCCCTGGCCGCTGACCTGGCTGCCCATCGCGCTCCTCGCCTTGTACTGCGGGCTTTATGTCGGCCTCGCCGGCGCTTGGGTCGCATGGGTGCGCGGGCCGCTGGGGCCTGGCTGGGCGCTGGCCACGGTGGCGCCCGTCTGGGTCGGTGGGGAGTGGCTGCGTGACTGGCTCATGGACGGCTTCCCGTGGGGCCTGGCTGGCTACTCCCAGCACGGGGTACTGCCGGTGATCCAGATCGCCGAGCTCACGGGTGTCTACGGGGTCTCGTTCCTCCTCGTCGCGGTGAACGGCGCGCTGGCGGCCCTTCTCGGATTGGGCTGGGCGCGCGCCCTTCCCGGGCTGGTCGCGAGCGGCGCCCTCGTCTTCGGCACACTCACCTTCGGCTGGATCGCGCTGGCCGAGACGGGGGCGCCGACGGGCACCCGGGTGCGGGTGGCGGTGATCCAGCCGAACATCGCCCAGACGCTCAAGTGGGATCCCGCGCGCCATGCCGAAGTGATGGACGTCTACGAGGCGCTCACGCGCGAGGCGGCGCGACCCGTCGAAGTGGGCGATCCGACCTCGCGGCCCACGGTGGTGATCTGGCCGGAGACCGCCGCAACCATCTTCCTCCGCGGCGATCCCGCCTTGCTGGGACGCCTCGAGGGCCTGTCCGCCGAGCTCCGAATGCCGCTGCTGGTTGGGTCGGTCGACCGACGGGAATCGCCCCGGCCGCAGTTTCTCAACAGCGCATTTTTCCTGACCGGACAAGGGATTACGGCCAAGTATGATAAGATTCACCTGGTGCCGTTCGGCGAGTACGTCCCGCTCGCCTGGCTCATCGGGTTCGTGCGGAGCTGGGCCGAGTTCATCTCGGATTTCGGAGCGGGGGAGAAGCCGACGATCATGCCGCTCGAGGGCGCCCCGTTCGGCACGGTGATCTGCTACGAGGTCATCTTCCCGGATCTGTTCCGACGGGGCGTGATCGCGGGCGCGGCCTTCATGGCCAACATCACCAACGACGCCTGGTTCGGCGAGACGAGCGGGCCCTGGCAGCACCTGGGCACGGTGCCGCTGCGCGCGGTGGAGAACCGGGTGGCTATCGCGCGGGCGGCGAATACGGGCGTGTCGGCCTTCGTCGACCCGAGCGGGCGGGTGCGCCGCGCGCTGCCGCTCGGCGAGCGCGGCGTGCTGGTGGACCGGGTGCCCCTGCGCGAGCGCGCGACGCTGTACGCGCGGTGGGGCGATTGGTTCGTGTACGCGTGTCTGGCGCTGGCCGGAGCGACGGCCGGGCTCACTTACTTTCGGAGGTCCTCGTGCTCAGCGAGCTGAAGCGTGACGTGGCGGACGTGGAACGACGCCTCGACGATCTTCGAGGTCATCTTTGACCTGCCTGCCAAGGAAGCCCGCCTCGCCGCCATCGACGCCGAAATGTCGCGCCCCACGTTCTGGGAGGACACGCGGCGGGCGCAGACGCTTGTCCAGGAGCGGGCCGAGCTCAGCCGCACGGTGACCCGCTTCAAGGAGCTCGCCACCCAGGCCGAGGAGGCGCGACTCCTCTGGGAGATGGCCACCGAGGCGGGCGACGAGAGCCACGGAGCCGAGATCGCGGAAAGCCTCTCTGCCCTCCGTGAGGCCTTCGAGGCCTTCGAGATCAAGGTCATCCTCTCGGGCCCGCAGGACGCCAAGAATGCGATCGTTTCCATTCACCCCGGCGCGGGCGGCACCGAGTCGCAGGACTGGGCGCAGATGCTCGTCCGCACGTATCTGCGCTGGGCGGAGCGCAAGGGCTTCACGGCGGAGGTCGTGGACCTGCTCCCCGGCGAGGAAGCGGGGATCAAGTCCGCCACCATCACCATGACCGGCGAGTACGCGTACGGCTACCTCAAGAGCGAGATCGGCGTGCACCGCCTCATCCGCATCTCGCCGTTCGACGCCTCCAAGCGCCGGCACACCTCCTTCGCATCGGTGGCGGTGATCCCCGAGGTCGAGGACGTCGAGGTGGTGGTCCGCGACGATGAGATCCGCGTGGACGTGTACCGCTCGTCGGGCCCGGGCGGCCAGGGCGTCAACACCGCGGACTCCGCGGTACGCATCACCCACCTGCCCACCGGCATCGTGGTGGCGTGCCAGAACGAGCGCTCCCAGCTTCGGAATCGCGACACCGCCCTCCGGATCCTCCGCGCGCGCCTCTACCAGGTCTACGAGAAGAAGCAGCGCGAGGAGCTGGCCGAGCTGACCGGGGAGAAGAAGGAGATCGCCTTCGGCAGCCAGATCCGGACCTACACGTTCCACCCCTATCAGATCATCAAGGACCACCGCACCGGCGTCGAGATCGGCAACGTGGAGGCGGTGATGGACGGGGACATCGACCCCTTCATTCGCGCCTTCCTTACCGGGGCGCGCCCGACCAAGGCCGAGTGAGGGAGATGCCCGAGCCGTCCGCCCCCGGCCCCGCCCCCGACACCAACGAGCTGATCCGCCGCCACGAGAAGCTCGACGCCCTGCGGGCGCGCGGCGTGGATCCATTCGGCGGGCGCTTCCCCGTCTCCCACTGGGCGGGGGAGCTGACCGCCCGCCTCGCGAGCGCGGGCGAGGATGAGCTCAAGAGCGCCGGGCCGCTGAGCCTGGCCGGGCGGATCGTCTCCTTCCGCGACCACGGCAAGACGTGCTTCGCCCACCTCCGCGACCGCACCGGCACCATCCAGCTCTACGCGCGGGCCGACGCCCTCGGCGAGCGCTTCGCGCTGTTCCGCGACCTCGACGTCGGCGACTTCGTGGGGGTCACCGGCGAGCTCATGC
The DNA here is from genome assembly GCA_046728035.1 of Candidatus Methylomirabilota bacterium. Classification (GTDB taxonomy): domain Bacteria; phylum Methylomirabilota; class Methylomirabilia; order Rokubacteriales; family CSP1-6; genus DASRWT01. The sequence goes on from JBKPDT010000144.1 coordinate 7,176, forward strand.
GCACGCGCACGGGCGAGCTCACGGTGGCGGTGAAGGAGCTCGAGTTCCTCGCCAAGTCTCTGCGGCCGCTGCCCGCGAAGTGGCACGGCCTCAAGGACGTGGAGACGCGCTACCGGCGGCGCTACGTGGACCTCGTGGTCAACTCGCACGTGCGGGACACCTTCGTGCTCAAGAGCCGCATCATCCGCGAGATGCGCGCCTTTCTCGACGCGCGCGGCTTCCTCGAGGTCGAGACCCCGATGATGCAGCCGATCCCGGGGGGCGCCACCGCGCGGCCCTTCGTCACCCACCACAACGCCCTCGACATGCCGCTGTACCTCCGCATCGCGCCGGAGCTATACCTCAAGCGCCTCGTGGTGGGCGGACTGGAGCGCGTGTACGAGATCAACCGCTCGTTCCGGAACGAAGGGATCTCGTCCCAGCACAACCCCGAGTTCACCATGCTGGAGTTCTACCAGGCCTACTCGGACTACAACGACCTCATGCAGCTCACCGAGGAGATGTTCGTCCACCTCGGGCAGACCCTCCTCCGCCGCCTCGAGCTCGTCTACCAGGGCGAGACCATCTCCCTCGCTCCGCCGTGGCGGCGCCTGCCCTTCTTCCAGGCCATCGGCGACGCGCTCGGCATGGCAGTGGCGCCCGATACGGCGCCCGGCGGGCTCGCCGCCGCCGCCGCCGCCCGCGGCGTTCCGGTGCCGCCGGGCGCGACCGCGGTGGACGTGTGGCACGCGCTGTTCGACCGCCTCATCGAGCCGGGGCTCCTCCAGCCTACCTTCGTCACCGACTTCCCCATCGAGCTCTCGCCCCTGTCCAAGCGGAAGCGCGAGGACCCCCGCCTGGCCGACCGCTTCGAGCTCTACATCTGCCGGCGGGAGATCGCCAACGCTTACTCCGAGCTCAACGACCCCATCGACCAGCGGCAGCGTTTCCTGGACCAGGAGGCGCAGCGGGCCCGGGGCGACGAGGAGGCGCAGTGGCTGGATGAGGACTACGTGCGGGCGCTCGAATACGGGATGCCGCCCACGGCGGGGGAGGGGATCGGCGTCGACCGCGTGGCCATGCTCTTCAGCGACTCCGCGTCGATCCGCGACGTCATCCTCTTCCCGCACCTGCGACGGGAGCGGGGCGCCGCGGCGGGCGATGCCGCCCCCGAGAACGGGGACGCCGAGGAGGGGGACGCGTGATGCGCGGCCGCGGCCTCCCGTTCGAGCTCTTCCTCGGTCTCAAGTACCTGCGGGCGCGCGGGTCGCGGAGCAGCCTCTCTCTCTTCGTGTGGATCGGCATCGGCGGGGTCTTTCTCGGGGTGAGCGCGCTCATCGTGGTCCTCGCGACCATGACCGGGTTCCAGGACGGCATCAAGGAGAAGATCATCGCGGCCCAGCCCCACATCCTCGTGGCCGAAGGCGGGGGCCGCGGCATGGCCGACGGCCGGGCGGTGGCCGCGCGGCTAGCCCCCGTCAGGGGCGTGCTCTCCGCCACGCCGTTCGTCCTCCAGCAGGCGCTCTTCACCGCCCAGGCCGGGGGCGCCACCGGCGGCCTCCTGCGCGGCGCCGACTTCGCCTCGCCGGTGGTGCGCGCGGCGCTCCAGGGCACCCTCAAGGCCGGCAGTCTCGACCCGCTCCTCGCGGGCGGGACCGAGCCGGCCGTCGTCCTCGGTCGCGAGCTCGCCCGGACCCTCGGCGTTGTCCCCGGCGATCAGGTGACGGTGATCTCGCCGCAAGGGGCGATGACCGCGGTGGGCCTGGTGCCCAAGATGCGTCGCTTCACCGTGGCCGGCTACGTGGAGATGGGCATGTACGAGCACGACGCCTCGCTCGCCTACACGACGCTGGCCGCCGCCCAGGAGTTCGC
>JBKPDT010000145.1:0-7786 GCA_046728035.1 Candidatus Methylomirabilota bacterium
TGGTCACGCCATTCCGTAACGGCGCCGTCGACGAGGACAAGCTCCGCGAGCTCGTCGAGTTCCACGTCAGCAACCGCACCGACGGCATCGTGCCGTGCGGGACGACGGGCGAGTCGCCGACCTTGAGCCACGACGAGCACAAGCGAGTCGTCGAGCTCGTCATCGAGGCGGCGCGCGGGCGGCTGCCCATCATCGCGGGGACCGGATCCAACTCGACGTCCGAAGCCATCGATCTCACCCGGCACGCGAAGCGGGCGGGGGCCAATGGCGCCCTCGTGGTCAATCCGTACTACAACAAGCCCACCCAGGAGGGTCTCTATCGGCATTTCCGCGCCATCGCGGACACGGTGGACATCCCCATCATCGTCTACAACATCGCTGGGCGCACCGCGATCAACCTGGAGACCGACACCCTCGCGCGCCTGGTCAAGGACTGCGCGAACATCGTCGGCGTGAAGGAGGCCTCGGGCTCCCTCGACCAGATGACCCAGGTGGTGCTCGCCTGCGGGCCGGATTTCTCCGTGCTCTCAGGCGACGACAACCTCACCCTACCCCTCATGTCGGTCGGGGGGCACGGGGTCATCTCCGTGATCGCCAACATCGTCCCGCGCGAGACCGCGGAGCTGACCCACGCCGCGCTGAGCGGCGACTGGAAGCAGGCCCGCGACCTGCATCACCGGCTCTACCCGCTCTGCCGCGCCGCCTTCTTCGAGACCAATCCCATCCCCATCAAGGAAGCGATGGCGATGATGGGGATGGTGGAGCCCGAGTTCCGCCTGCCGATGTGCCGGATGGCCGACGCCAACCGCGAGCGGCTGCGCGGCGTGCTCAAGTCGCTGGGCCTTCTCAAGGGCTGATCCCCACGCCGATGGCTGATGTGGTGGTGGCCGGCGCCGCCGGCCGGATGGGCTCTCGTCTCGTCGCCCTTCTCCAGGAGGAGGACGACCTCCGCCTGGTGGCCGCTCTCGAGGCCCCCGGCCATCCCGCCCTCCTCAAGGACGCCGGTGAGGTCGCGGGGCTGGGTCGGCTCGGTATTCCCATCACCGCCGATCCCGAAGGCGCGCTGGGCGCCGACCGCATCTTGATCGAGTTCTCGGTCCCCGACGCGACCCTGGGCCACCTGCGCATGGTGTCGCACGAGAAGGGGCGCGCGGTGATCGGGACCACCGGATTCTCGCCGGGCCAGCGCGAGGAGATCGAACGGCTGGCCAAGGACGCGCCCATCCTCATCTCGCCCAACATGAGCGTGGCCGTCAACGTGGCCTTCCGCGTGCTCAAGGACATGGCGCGGATGCTCGGCGACGACTACGACGTGGAGGTGATGGAGGTCCACCACCGTTTCAAGAAGGACGCGCCCAGCGGCACCGCGCTCCGCATGGCGGAAGTGGTGGCGGAGGCGCTCGGCCGGGATCTCGGCAAGACCGCGGTGTACGGCCGGCACGGGACGCCCGGCGAGCGGCCGCGCAAGGAGATCGGGATCTTCTCGCTGCGGTCGGGCGACGTGGTGGGCGACCATACCGTGTCCTTCGGCGCGCTCGGCGAGCGGCTGGAGCTCACGCATCGCTCGCAGAGCCGCGACACTTTCGGGCGCGGTGCGCTCCGGGCCGCCCGCTTCATCGCGACGGCGCGCCCCGGGCTCTACTCCATGCAGGACGTCCTCGGCCTCGCCTGAGATGAAGATCGTCCGTTTCAAGATTGCGGGCAAGGTGCGCTACGGCGTCGTCGAGGGCACCCACGTCGTCGAGTACACGGGCACCCCCTTCGGCGGCTTCCGCCGGGAGCGCAAGCGCTACCCGCTGCGGCAGACCGTGCTGCTCGTCCCCGTCGTGCCCTCGAAGATCGTCGCGGTCGGGCTGAACTATCGGGACCACGCCGAGGAGATGAGCCTGCCCCTGCCCGCCGAGCCGCGGATCTTCCTCAAGCCACCCTCGGCGCTCTGCGGGCCCGACGACCCCATCATCTACCCGCCCCAGTCGAGCCGGGTGGACTTCGAGGGCGAGCTGGCGGTGGTAATCAAGAAGCGCTGCCACAATGTGCCGCCCGAGCGGGTCCGCGAGCACATCCTGGGCTACACCTGTCTCAATGACGTCACCGCGCGCGACCTCCAGGCACGCGACGCCCAGCCCAGCCGCGCGAAGGCCTTCGACACCTTCTGCCCGGTAGGCCCGTGCATCGCCACCGACATCGACCCCAACGGCGCCGAAATCGAGACCTTCCTGAACGGGGACCGGCGCCAGGCGTCCAGTACCAAGAACCTTCTGTTCCCCGTGGAGGATCTAGTGGCCCGGGTGGCGGCGGTCATGACCTTGCTTCCGGGCGACGTCATCGCCACCGGCACCCCCGCCGGAGTGGGCCCCATGATGCCGGGGGACAAGGTCGAGGTGCGCATCGAGGGCATCGGGAGCCTCGCCAACCCCGTCATCCGGTTGTGCCCCTGACCGCCCGGAGCGACCCCCGCTGGCCTCTGATAAAATCTTCCTCGAGGACGTCCGGTTCTACGGTCATCACGGGGTCACTCGCGCCCAGCAGACCGTGGGCGCCTGGTTCTCGGTGGACGCCGAGATGACCGTGGACGTGGGGCCCGCCGCGGCCTCCGACGATCTCCGGGCGACCGTGGACTATGGCGTCGTCGCCGCCCGAATCGTGGAGGTGTGCACCAAGCAGCGGGTGAACCTCCTCGAGCGCCTGGCGGTGGGCCTGGCGAACATGCTGCTGGGAGAGTTTCCCTGCGAGGAGGTGCGGGTCCGGGTGCGAAAGCTGACGCCGCCGATGGAGGGGCTGCACGCGACCCCTGGCGTCGAGGTCACGCGCCGGCGCCGTTGACTATGCCGCGAGTCTTTCTGAGCGTCGGATCCAACATGGGCGATCGGGTCGAGGCCTTGCGCCAGGCCGTGGAGCGACTTCGCGCGCTACACGAGGTGAGCTTCGTGGACGCCTCCCCCCTCTACCAGACGGAGCCCTGGGAGCAGCCGCCGGGCGAGGTGGTCGACCGCGACGCATGGTTCTTTAACTGTGTGGTCGCGATCGACACCACCCTGCCCGCTTCGGCCCTTCTCACCGAGCTGCAGGCCATCGAGGCCGCCCTCGGGCGCGCGCGCGGCCCCGCCACCGATAAGGACCGGCGCTACGAGCCCCGACCACTGGACATCGACATCCTGCTCTACGGCGACCAGGTCATCGCCGTATCCGACGCCCTCCACGTCCCCCATCTCCTGATGCACGAGCGCGGTTTCGTGCTGCGCCCGCTCGCCGACCTCGCGCCAGACGTGGAGCACCCGGTCCTTTACCAGACCATCCGGGAACTGGTCGCCGCGCTGGAGGACGAGCACGAGGTGCGCGTTTCCGACCTGCCGCGGCGCTGGTTCGAGCGGTGAGCGACGCCGAGTTCCGGCGTCTAGCCCTGGAGCACCTCGACGCCCTCCACAACCTGGCCGTCTACCTGACCCGGAACGGCTCGGAAGCGGAGGATCTCGTCCAAGAGACCTATGTCCGGGCCATGCGCTTCTCCCACCGGTTCCAGCCGGGAACCCACCTTCGTGCCTGGTTGTTCCAGATCCTGAGGAACACGTTCCTCACGTTCTACCGCCTGCGGGAGCGTGAGCCGGCTCTGTCCGAGGACGGGGTGCCGGCGGGCGGGGCGCCGATGTTCCACGACGCGCCGGATCAGGACGGGGCGAGCACGGAGGTTCTCACGGACCTCGACCGGGCGCTGTCCCGACTGCCCGAGGAGTTCAAGACCCCGCTCCTGCTTGCCGAGGTGGAAGGGCTGCCTCTGGACGAGGTGGCACGGATCATGGATTGCCCGGTGGGGACGGTGAAGTCGCGCATCTTCCGGGCCAAGGAACGGTTGCGGGACTATTTGAAGGACTACGGAGAGGATCTTCGCCGGTGAGCGATGAGACGAGCCGACCCGAGAACCAGCACGGCGACGATCCCGGCGTGAGCCGCGCGCTGCGCGAGCGTCTGGGGCGCTACCCGGCCTCACCCCGCCTGCGGTCCGCCGTGCGCGCGGCCCTGGACCCCGCCGCCGCGCAGCCACGCTGGGGCGCGGGCTGGCTCGTCCCCGCGATGACTGCGCTCGCCACCGCCCTCGTCATGGTGGGGTGGCTCGCCGGCACCCTGCCGACCTCGGTGGGAGGCGACGCCCTGCGTGACCTCACCCGTGCCGTGGTCACCGAGCACGCGCGGACGCTGTCCTGGACCCGGACCCAGCCGGACGTGATCCCGGCGGCCCTGCCGCGGGCCATGGACGAGAGCGGCGTGACGCTGAACTGGGTCTTCGCGGGCGACAGCGAGCTCCAGCTCGTCAACGCGCATCCGACCTATGTCGAGAGCCATCGTGGCCTGTCCCTCGCCTACCAGGACGCTCACGGCCACGCCGTGACCTACGTGATCTTCCCCGGCGCGGCGACGGTGGCCTTGCCGGACGCGGAGCGCGTGCGCATCGAGCAATGGCGGCCCGTGATCCGCAAGGAGAACGGCTTCAGCCTGATCATGTGGAAGCAGCAGGGGCTCTTCTGCGTGCTCGTGGCCGACCTCGTCTCCGACGACGACCTCGCCCGCCTCAAGCAGTACTTCGTCAAGGTCCGCTCGGCGACGGACCTCGCCTACTCGAGTCAGTAGCCCCGGCGCTCCACGTCAGTAGGCGTTCCGGTCGGAGAGCACCCGCACCACCGTGAGCGCGATGATCTTGAGGTCGAGCCAGAACGACCAGCGCTCGATGTACTGGATGTCGTACTCGATGCGCTTGTCCAGCGAGGTATTGCCACGCAGCCCGTTGATCTGCGCCCAGCCGGTGAGGCCGGACCTAACCTTGTGGCGGAGCATGTAGCCGGGCACGGTCTGGCGGAAGCGCTCGACGAAGACGGGCCGCTCCGGCCGCGGCCCCACCACGCTCATCTCGCCCCGGAGAACGTTCACGAACTGCGGCAGCTCGTCGAGGCTGAAGCGGCGGAGGAAGGCGCCGATGGGCGTCCGCCGCGCGTCGCCCGTCCGCGCCCAGACCGGGCCCGATTCCTTCTCCGCGTCCATCCTCATGGTCCGGAACTTGAGCATCCGGAAGCTCTGGCCGTCCAGCCCCATCCGGTCCTGTCGGTAGAGGATGGGCCCCGGCGAGGTGATCCGCACCGCCGCCGCCAGCGCGGCGAAGAGCGGCGCGAGGAGGACGAGGACCGCCGCCGAGAAGACGACGTCGAAGCCGCGCTTGGCCACGGCGCTCCAGCCGTGCAGCGGCGACTCGCGCAGGTGCACGAAGGGCACTCCCTCGAACTCCTCGATGCCGCCGCGGAGGGACGTGAAGCGGAAGAGGTCGGGCACCACGTGGATGGTGACGGGCTCGTCCCCGATCGCGTCGAGGAGCCCGGGCAGGCGGCTGGCGTCCTCGTGGGCAAGCGCCAGGATCACGTGGTCCACCGGCCGGGCGGCGAGGAGCGCGGCGAGGTCCGCGTAGGCGCCCAGCCACGGCACCCCGCCGGCGCTCTCCTTGGCGTCGCCCACCAGGCCCACCACCTGGATGCCGGTGTCGGGCCGGGCGCGCAGCCGCTCGATCACGTGCTGGGCCAGCTCGCCCCCGCCCACCACCACCGCGTAGCGCTGGTTGTAGCCGCGGCGGCGCGAGAAGCGCAGGACCTCGCGGAAGACGTAGCGCGCGAAGGACACCGCAGCGATGGAGAAGAGCCAGAAGTAGATGATGACGACGCGCGAGAACTGGTACTCGCGGAAGAGGAAGGTCATCGCGGTCACGAGGACGAGGCCGGCGAGCGTGGAGGCCTTGGCGACGTCGGCGATCTCGGACAGCCGCGAGCCGATACGGCGGGGCCGGTAGAGATCGAAGGCGCGAAACGAGACGCCCCAGACGACGACGATGGGCACGATCATCGCGAGGTAGGGCCCCAGGGGAGCGACGACGTCCGGGTGCGGACGCGGCGGCGGCCCGAAGACATAGAACCGGACGACATAGGCGACGAGCCAGCAGCCGACCACGATGACCAGATCCCCGGCCAGCATCACGTGCTCCAGGACGCGCGAGTAGGCCTTCAGCATGCCGCTCTCGCGAGGCAGGCGGTGAGATAGCCCTCCACGCGCTCCTTGAAGAGCGGGCGGTCGAAGGTCTCGGCGTGGCGGCGCAAGGCCTTGGGCTCGAAGGCGACGGCGCCCGACTCGAAGTGGAGGATGGCCTCGGCGAGATCGTCGGCGGTCTGCCGCGCGAAGAAGAGGCCGGTGGGCGGCGACCCGCCGCCGGGCGGGACCACCGTCTCGAGCGCGCCCCCCTGCCCGAGCGCGATGACCGGGCGCCCCGCCGCCATGGCCTCGAGCGGCGTGATGCCGAAGTCCTCCACGGTGGGGAAGAGGAGGGCGCGGCAGCGCGCGTAGAGCTCGGCGACCTGGGGGTCGTCCTTCCAGCCCAGGAACTCGACGCTGGGCCCCGCCGCCGCGCGCAGGCGCCGCTCCTCGGGCCCCGTCCCCACGACGAGGAGCCGGCGGCCCAGCCGGGTCGCTGCCGCCACCGCGAGATCGACACGCTTGTATGGCGCGAGCGCCGAGACGACCAGGTAGAAGTCCTCGGGCCGCTCCTCGATGCGGAAGCGGGCGACGTCGACCGGCGGGTGGATGACGTCGGCCTCCCGCCCGTAGCAGCGGCGGATCCGGTCGGCGATGAAGCGCGAGATCCCCACGAAGTGGTGCACGCCCCCGGCGGTGCGCCGGTCCCAGCGGCGGAGGGCCGCCGCCAGGGGCGGCATGAGGACCCGGGTGAGGCCGCTCGCCCGCGGGCCGAAGTACGCGTCGTAGAGATCCCAGACGTAGCGCATCGGCGTGAAGCAGTAGCAGACGTGCAGCGCGCCCCGAGGCACGCGGACGCCCTTCGCCACGGCATGGCTGGAGGAGAGCACGAGATCGTAGCCCCGGAGGTCGAAGCGCCGGATCGCCGCGGGGAAGAGCGGGAGATACGACCGGTAGCGCCGGGCCGCGTCGGGCAGCCGCTGGATGAACGAGGTCACCACCCGGCGGCGCTCGATCACGGGCGACACCGAGCCGCGCTCATGGAGGAGCGTGTAGAGGTCTGCATCGGGGAACAGCTCGCAGAAGACCTCGAGACAGCGCTCGCCGCCCCGCATCCCGGTGAGCCAGTCGTGGACAAGGGCGACTCTCACGTGTGGGTGGCCGCCCGGCGACTCAGCGCGCTGCCGAGGGAATCCGCTGACGCCAGTAGTCCAGGAGCTCGGTCAGGGTTCGCTCGAACGGGATCTCGACCTTCCAGCCGGTCGCGCGCTCGATCTTCCCGGGATCCCCCTCCAGCTCCATCACGTCGGAGGGACGCATCCGGGCCGGATCGGTGCGGAAGGTGATGCCCTTGATCCGCGATCGCTCGAGCAGGAAGTCGAGCACCTGCTGGATCGTCCACGACCGGCCCGAGCAGAGATTGTAGACCTCGCCCGGCTCGCCGCGCTCCAGCAGGGTCCAGTAGCCGCGGACGATGTCCCGCACGTCCGAGTAGTCGCGCCGGGGCTTGAGGTCGCCCACGAGGATCACGGGCTGGCGGCCGGCCTCGATCTCGGCGACCTGCTTGGCGAAGTTCGACGTGACGAAGACGTCGGCGCGTCGGGGCCCCTCATGGTTGAAGGCGCGCGTGCGGATTATCGGCAGTCCGTAGCTCTTGAAGTACTGGTATCCCATCATGTCCTGGGTGACCTTGCTGACCGCGTAGGGCGACAGGGGCCGGAGCGGATTGGTCTCCTTGATGGGCAGCTCGTCGGGATGGACCAGGCCGTACTCCTCGCTGCTGCCG
>JBKPDT010000146.1:0-12242 GCA_046728035.1 Candidatus Methylomirabilota bacterium
GGCGAGAGCCTCGTGCTGACCAACGACAACTCGGGTGATGGCCTGTGCGCGACCGCCTCGACGGGACGCGGGCTCGAGCTCGTTCGGCACGAGGCGACCGCCAGCGCGCCCGGCTCGCTGGGCGCCTTCTACTCCTTCGTGACGCTCGCGCTGGGGATGAAGTTCGGCGAGCACGAGTACAAGGTCATGGGTCTCGCCCCCTACGCGCCGGAGCGGTACGCGGTGCGCGCGGAGCAGGCGCTGCGCGAGGTCTTCGGCATGGAGGTGACACGGCCCGCCCGCTTCCACTGGCGGCAGGGGGGCGAGCGGCACGCGCTCCTCCTCCGCGCCACCCTCGGGCTGCGCTTCGACTGGGTGGCGGCGGGCGCCCAGCGCCTGCTCGAGGGCGTGCTGCTGGACTGGGCGCGCCTCATGCATTCCCGCTATCGCGGCGGCCGCGTGGCGCTGGGCGGCGGCGTCTTCATGAACGTCAAGGCGAACATGCTCCTCGGCCAGGAGGACTGGGTCGAGGAGCTCTTCGCCTTCCCCTCGTGCGGCGACGAGTCCAACGCGGTGGGTGCCGCCTACCTTGGCTATCTCGCCGAATGCCGCCGTCGCGGGCTCGCCGCCGCGCCCGCGCCCTTCGGCCCCGCCTATCTCGGCTCGTCGGTCAGCGACGCCGAGGCGGAGGCGGTGATCCGCGATCGCGACCTGCACGCCCGCTACAAGGTCGCCTTCCACGATCGCATCGAGGAGCGCATCGCCGAGCTCCTCGTCACCGACGGGGTGGTCGCGCGCTGCGCGGGCCGGATGGAGTTCGGGGCGCGGGCGCTGGGCAACCGCTCCATCCTCGCCAATCCCGGGGACCCGCGCGTGGTCGGACTTATCAACCGGATGATCAAGAACCGGGACTTCTGGATGCCCTTCGCGCCTACCGTGCTCGCCGAGCGCGCTCCCGAGTACCTGGTGAACCCCAAGGGGCTGGCCTCGCCGTACATGATGCTCGCCATGCCCACCACCGCCGCCGGCCGCGCGGCGCTCCCCGCGGCGATCCACCCGCAGGACGCGACGGCACGGCCCCAGATCCTCGAGCGCGAGTGGAATCCCGAGTATCACGCCGTGATCCGCGAGTTCGAGCGCCGCACGGGGACGGGCGCGGTACTCAATACGTCCTTCAATCTTCACGGCGAGCCCATCGTGGCCTCCGCGGCCGACGCGGTGGACACCTTCGAGCGGTCGGGCCTGCCGCACGTCGCCATCGGCCACTGGCTCATATCGAAGAAGTGAGTGCGCCGCTCCCTGCCGGAGTCGTGCCTCAGTAGCCGCGGCGCCGGTCCGCCACGTGACGGAGCGGCCGGCCGGCGAGGTAGCGGCGGAGGTTGTCGTCGAAGATGGGGCCGATCTCGGCGGGCGTGCTCGGGCCCGAGATGTGCGGGGTGATCACCACGTTGTCGAGCCCCCAGAGGGGATGACCGGGCGGCAGCGGCTCCTCGCAGAAGACGTCGAGGACGGCCCCGCCGATGGCGCGCTCGTGGAGCGCGAGCAGGAGGGCGCTCTCGTCCACTACCGGGCCCCGCGCGATATTGATGAGCCACGCGGTGGGCTTCATGGCGGCCAGTTGCGCGGCCCCGATGAGACCGCGGGTCGCCGCGGTGAGCGGCACCGTCACCACCACGACGTCCGCGTCCTCGAGCGCGCGGGTCAGCGCGACGGGCCGCACGACCCGATGGGCCTCGCGCGCGCCGCGGCCGCTCCGGCTCACCCCGACCACGCGCATGCCGAGCGCCTGGGCGGCGCGGGCGACGGCACGGCCGATCTCGCCGAGGCCGACCACGCAGAGAGTGGCGCCGTGCAGGCGCGTGGGATCCACCGGCCGCCAGTGCCGCGCGCACTGCTGGGCGCGGAAGCGCTCCATCTTCTGCGTGCTCCAGAGCGCCCAGCCCAAGGCGTACTCCGCCATCCACGGGCCGAAGATGCCCGCCGCCCGCGTGATGACGACCTCCTCGGGGAGCCCGGGCACGAGGAAGCGCTCCACGCCGGCGCCCATGCACTGGATCCAGCGGAGGCGCGTCGCCCCGGGGAGCAGATCGCCGGGGAATCCCCAGGCGTAGAGGATCTCCGCCTCGCCGACACGGGCCGCCGCCGCTTCCGGCGTCGAGCACACGGCGATCTCCAGCCCGCGGCGCGGAAGGCGGACGAGCGCCGCGTAGGCGGCGGCGTCCTCCGGGTGGTAGACGAGGATGAGGCGGGGGGCGCTCACGCGCCGAGCTTGGCGAGGAGCCCGTCCTCGAACGAGAGGTCGAGAGGCCGATCGGCCCCGCCGCGCGCGCGGTACCAGTCCCAGGTCTGTCGGAGGGCGCCGGCGAGGGTGTAGCGGGGCCGAATGCCGAGCTCCGCGCGCAGCTTGGTCGTGGTGTGGACGGCGTGGCACTCGTAGACGAGGTTCTGGCCGAAGACCGGGCCGGGCTTGTCGAAGGCCTTGAGGAGCGCGGGGTCGAAATGCCGGAGTGTCAGGGGGCGTCCCATCGCCTCCGCGATGAGCTCCACGAAGCCCACCTGGCTCACCACGTCCTCGCCCATGACGTTGTACGCCTGGCCATGGGTGCGTGGATCGCCCAGCATCGCGGCCATCGCGTCGGCGAGATCCTCCACGTGACCGAACTGCCGGAGCCAGCCCCCGTCGCCGGGAACGAGCACGGGACGCCCGCGCGCGATGCGGTCCATGAAGAAGGTCTCGTTGTTCCGGGTGTTGAGCGGCCCCATGACATGGGTCGGGCGGACGATGGTGACGGGCCAGCCTTCGCGGCGGTGCCGCTCGAAAAGCGCGTTCTCGCCGGCGATCTTGTGGCGGGCATAGTCGCCCCAGTACTCCCCGCGCGGCGTCTCCTCGGAGTAGGGGATGGGGAGGGCGTGATCGTACACGCGACAGGTCGAGACGAAGATCACGTGCGGGCGGCCGCGCAGGGCGCGGAGGAGCGCCTCGACGTCCTCGCCGAGAGTGGGCGCGTAGGTGACGTCCACCACGCCGTCGAAGGTGTCGCCGCCGAGGAGGGCGGCGAGCGCCGCGTGGTCCTTGCGGTCGCCCGCGATGGCGCGTACCCCCGCGGGGAGGCGCTCGGGATGACGTCCGCGGTTGAAGACGGCGACCTCGTGGCCGCGGCGCTGGAGCGACTGCACGAGGTGAAGGCTGATGAACTCCGTCCCGCCGAGCACCAGCACCCGCATGACGCGGGATTCTAGCACAGCGGCCTGGGCACCTCGCTCAGCCGATCGCCACCGCCACGCAGGTGGTCGTCCGCGTGACACCGTCGATGATGCCGATGGACTCGGTCACCAGGTTGCCGATGGCGTCGAGGGAGGCGCCGTCCACCACCGCGATGAAGTCGTAGGGGCCGGTGACCGCGTCCATCGCGACCACGGTGGCCTTGGCGCTCTTCACCTTGGTGAGGGTCTTCTTCACGTTCTTGGTCTTGCCGGCGGCGGTCTCGATGAGCACGTAGGCTTTCATCTCGCGTCTCCTTTCACACGGCGGCGGCCGGCCCACCACGCGGCGAGCACTCCCGCCGCCACCGCGGCGCCCAGGACGGGCCAGAAGTTCGTGCGGAGGATGGGCACAGCCCAGAAGGGCGAGCGGCGGTGCGCCGGCTTGACCTCGCCGTCGAGGAGGCCCTCGACGAGGCGGAGCCCCTCGGCGAGGAGGACGTCGGTGGTGGCCTGCGCGAAGGCGGGATCGGCCAGGGCGGGATGGCCCACGTAGCCCTGGCCGCCCTTGCGGAGCGGGTAGTTGGGGACGAGCCGGCGCGGGAGCGAGTAGCGCGCGGCCGGGAGGGCGCGGTAGGTGTCCGACACGAGATCGGGCCGGAGCCACAGCATGAACGAGGTCTCCGACAGCCCGCCGTGCGCGTCGTCGGCGAAGGCCGCCCGCTCCTCGTCCGAGAGCGGACGTCCGAGCCCGGCCTCGATGCGGGGCAGGTAGCGCCCGCGAAAGAACTCCCAGCCGAGATAGCCGGTGACCGACGCCATGGTGATCCCGTGACGGCGCGAGACGATGGCGGATGCCTCCTCGAGAGCGACCAGGTGGCCGGGCCCCCCGTGGCCATTGGCGACCACGATCCAGCGAAAGCCCGCGCGCGCGAGGGAGGCCCCGTAGTCCACGAGCGCGTCGCGCACCACCCGCTGCCGGATCCGGATGGTCCCGACGGAGTCGAACGTGAAGGACCCCAGATGCAGCGTGGGCGCGAGCACCGCCGTCCATCCCGGCCTCGCCGCGGTCAGGCGCTCGGCGAGGGACTCGGCGAAGTGGCGCGCCGCGAAGGCGTCCACGCCCACCGGCAAATGCGGGCCATGCTCCTCCAGCGGGCTCACGGTGAGCAGGATGACGGTGCGGCCGCGGTCCAGGGCGTCGAGCGCCGGCGTGGACATCTCCTCCAGGAGGTGGACGGTCAAAAGCTGCTCCCTCTCGTCGCTGCGAGGTAGTCGTTCTTGGCGCGCTCGAGGTCCGCGATGATCGCGCGGCGCGCCTCGAGAAGGCGCGAGGCGGCCTGGCGGCGGACGAGGGCCATGGCGCCCAGCCGGATCTGGCCCTGCAGACGCCCGAGCCCGCCGAGGTAGCGATAGGCGAAGAGGCCGGACAGCGGCAGCGACAGCGCGAAGGCGGCCGCCCAGAGGGCGCCCGCGAGGCGCCAGACCAGCCACGTCTCGAGGCCCCAGAAGAGCGGGATCGCGACCACGCTCGCGAGCAGCCGCATGGTGGCGTAGTCCGTCTCCTTCCGCGCGAGACGGTGGCTGATCAGCCGAGGGACGTAGTAGGGCAGCCCGTTGACGGTGGCGCCGTAGAGGAAGAGCGGGAAGCCCAACCCCGCCCACGAGCCCTGCTGGAGCCGCGCGCTCAGTCGGGGCCGGGCCAGGCGCCCGCGCACCGCCTCGTCGCGCACGCGGTATTCCCAGAGAAGCCCACGATACCCCTGGATGCGCTGCCACAGTGCCTCCACGCGCTCGGGCTCGCGCTCCGCGAAGTGCTGGGCCGCCTCGGCGATGGCGTGCGAGAGGCGGATGGTGTCGATCTGGCGCAGCGCGAGCCCCCGCTCCTCGTGCAGCTCGCGCACGAGCTCACCGCGGTAGAGATCCTCGACGGCGTGGATGAGCTCCGCCCAGTCGAGCCGGCGCACGTTGACGACCTGGGCCTCCATCGCGACCTGCACCGCGGTGGTGAGGGCGTCCACCGCCTTGACGGGATCTTCCCCGTACACCGCGACGTAGGGCGGGAGGGGGACGGGCTCGCCGAAGGCAACGAGCACCCGGCCGCGGAAGGACTTCCGCGCCTCGAACGTGAGCCCGACCGGGACGAGGGCGAGAGGCTCGCCCCCGGGCTCTTCGCCACGGCCGCGCCGGCCCTCGTACTCGAGCGCGATCCGTGCCGCGCCCGTCTTGATCCGCTGCACGCGCGGCTCCGCGTGGGTGGTCCCCTCGGGATAGATGCCGATGAGCCCGCCCGCGGCCAAGGTCCGGAAGCAGGCGGTGAAGGCGTCGAGGTTCCGCTCCGACCCCACCACCCCCACGCCGTCCTCCGGCGTGGGCACGTCCTGCTTCCGATAGACGGGAATGGCGCCGCAGGCGAGGAAGAAGCGGGCGACGAGCGGGTTGCGGAAGAGCGCGGCGGTGGCGAGGAAGTGCACCTCCCGCCCCAGCGCGGTCGCCACGAGGAGCGAATCGATCAGGTTGTTGGGATGGTTGATGCAGAGGAGCACGGGTCCCGCCTCGGGGACGCGGTCGGCGTGGCGGACGTCCACCGCCTTGAAGAAAAACCAGATCCAGAAGCGGCCGACCGCGCGCACCGCCGCGTAGAGGAGGCCGGTGGCCTCGCGCGCGCCGGTTAAGGGGGTCATTCCCCGACGAAGCGGCGGAAGGTCGGCAGGAACCACGTGATGCGCTCGACGCTCCGGCTCCCGTGAAAGTCCAGCCGGGTCCCGCGCTCCTCGGTGTGGTTGCGTGGGTCGAAGCGGACGATGACGGTCACCACGTGCTCGCCGGCGGCGAGGCGGAGCCGCTCCCCCGCGCTCTCGTCTCCGAGGCGCGCCACGATGACGTAGAGGCCGGCGGCATCGGTCTCCCCCACATAGGAGAACCCGGTCTTTTCCCGGGTGAGGGCGACCGTCATCCCCGCCAGGGGCGTGCCGTGGGCATCCTTGAGATAGCCGAGCACGGTGTAGCGGTAGTAGATCTCGTGCTCGGACAGGGCGGGGCTCGCGAGCGACAAGAGAAAGGCAAGCATTGCCGCGATCTTGCCGCTCACGGGCTCAGTGTATGGAAGAGGCCGCGGGCCTGTCAAGGACCCGCGCCAGGAGCGTGCGATGACAGCGCGCGGCGTCGGCGCAGGAGCAGAGAAGGGTCACCCGACGGCGCCGGGCGAGGGCCCGCAGGCGGTCGAGGGCCCCGGACGCCGGCGGCCGCTTGAGTCCCGCGAGGTAGCGGCGGCGCAGCTCGGGCCAGCTGAGCCGCCCCGCGTTCCAGGCGCGGAGGTTCGGCAGCTCCGCGCCCAGGTCGCGCAGCCAGAGGTCCACCGCCGACCTGCGAATGCCCCGCGGCCAGAGCCGCATGACGAGCACCCGGGTACCGTCCGTGCGCGCGGCCGGCTCGTAGATCCGCTTGGTGCTCACTCGCGGTCGTGCGCGGCCCGGCATGAATGTGGCCTAGCGCGGGAGCGCCTCGACGACCACCGCGGTGCCGTAGGCGAGCACCTCGGTGACTCCCGCCGCGATCTCGTTGGCGTCGTAGCGCATCCCGATGATGGCATTGGCGCCGAGCTGGGAGGCGTGCTGGACCATCAGCTCGAAGGCCTCCTCGCGGGCGCGCTCGCAGAGCTCGGTGTATAGCGTGATGTTGCCCCCGAAGAGAGTCTGGATCGAGGCGCCCAGGCTGCCGATCACGCTTCGCGAGCGGACGGTGATCCCGCGGACGATGCCGCGATTGGCCACGATGCGATAGCCCTCGAAGTCGAAGGCGGTGGTGACCCACGGCGCGGTGACGGGCATGAGCGGGCTCCCGGCGCTCTCGTCCGGCCTAGCCGACGACCGCGATCGCCTCGATCTCCATCGCGCAGCCCCGGTCGGCGTCGTAGAGGCCCTTGACCTCGAGGAAGGTCATGGCCGGATAGTGCCGGCCGAAGTACTCGCGATAGACCGCGCCGATCTCTCGCGCGCGCGCCTTGTAGTCGGCGGTGGAGAGCACGTAGATCGTGAGCTTGACGATGTCGGAGAGCTGGCCCCCGCGCGCGCCCACCGCCGCCTGGAGGTTCGCGGCGATTTGACGGAACTGGACCACGAGGTCGCCCTCGCCCACCACCGCGCCGTCCCGGTTGACCGCCACCTGTCCGGCGATGTAGAGCGTCTTGCCGCCCTGGACCTCGTAGGCGTGCGAATAGCCCATGGGCTTCATGAGAGTGGGTGGATTCACCGCTTCCAGAATCTTGTACATTCACCCTCCCGACGCAATGTGCAGTTGACTGGCGAGCCGCAGCCCGTGGTCGGCGCCGCAGCCGAAGGCGAGGCAACCATCGGGCGATCGAGGCGAGCGGATATGATGGTTGGCGATTATACTACCGGCGCCTATGGCCCGGCGCTTCGAGAAGGTCTCGCTCGCAGACGCCGTGGGCCGACTGCGTGCCGGGATGCGCGTCCTCGTTCCGCCGGGCTGCGGCGATCCCACCGCGCTGCTCGCCGAGGTGCTGGCCCAGGCCGACCGGCTCGCGCCGCTCACCCTGATGGGCGGGCTCCGCCTTGACGACTACCCCATGGCCGCGCCCGCCTACGCGGGGAAGATCCGCTTCGCCACCTGGCACATGTCACCGCGCCTCCGGGAGGCGGAGGCGCGCGGCGACGTAGAGTTCGTCCCGGCGCGGTACTTCGACACGGTGAGCCTCTTCGCCGCGGGCGGCTCCTGGGCGCCCGACGCCGTTCTCGTCCACGCCGCGCCCCCCGATCGTGGCGGCTGGCTCTCCCTCGGGGTGTCGGTGAGCTATCCGCTCCCGGCGGCTCGATGCGCTCCGCTCGTGATCGCCCAGGTCAACCCGCGGATGCCGCGCACCCTCGGCAACGCCTTCCTCCATCGCTCGCAGGTGGACTGCTGGGTGGAGGCGGAGCACGCGCTCGTGGAGTACCCGCCCACGCCGGTGGGCGCGGTGGAGCGGACGATAGGGGCGCACGTGGCCGACCTCGTCCCCGACGGGGCCACCATCCAGGTGGGCATCGGCGCCATCCCCCAGGCGGTGCTCGAAGCGCTGGGCGGCAAGCGCGATCTCGGCGTGCACTCGCTGCTCGTGGACCACATGCTGCCCCTCGTCGAGTCGGGCGCGATCACCAACGCGCGGAAGCCCTTGCATCGCGGCCGGATGGACATCGCGGAGATCATGGGCACCGCCCGGCTCTTCGCGTGGAGCGGGGACAATCCCGCGGTGAACATGGAGCCCTCCGACGTGGTCCACGACCCCCAGGTGATCGGCGGGCTGGGCGATTTCATCTCCGTGAACTCGGCGCTCGAGGTGGATCTCCTCGGCCAGGTGAACGCGGAAAGCGTGGGAGGCCGGCAGGTGGCCGGCATTGGCGGCCAGTTCGACTTCGTGCTCGGGGCCGCTCGCGCCGCGGGCGGGCGGGCCGTCATCGCGCTGCCCTCGACGGGTCGGCACGGGCAGGTCTCGCGCATCGTGCCCGTCTTGCCGGCGGGGGCGCGCGTCACCTCGCCGCGCTTCCTCGCCGACTACGTGGTGACGGAGTACGGGGTGGCGACGCTCCGCGGACAAAGCGACGCCGGGCGGCGGCGCGCGCTGACCCGCGTCGCCCACCCGGCGTGGAAAGAGCGGCTGGAGGCGGCTACTTCTTGAGCTTGTCGATCTCGGCGAAGATCTCCGCGTCCTCGGGGAAGCGGAAGGTCTCCTGGTTGTTGTAGACTCGCTTCCCGTCGATGTCGACGAAGAAGACGCCGCCCATGCTTTCCTTGAGATCCGCGGCGATGCCGTACTTTTTCTTGATGGCGGCCTGCAAACTGGAGGCCTGGGGGAGGTAGTTTCACTCGCCGCAGTACGTGATCTGGATCTTCATCCGATCCTCCTTGAGAGTGGCGTCGCAATCATGATACCGGGGCGTCCCGAAGGGAGTCAAATGCCACGGCCCGTCTTGATCGACACCGATCCCGGCATCGACGACGCCCTCGCGCTCTTCGTCGCCTGGGGCACGCCCGGCTTCCGTGTCGAGGCCGTCACCACCGTCGCCGGGAACGTCTCGGTGGATCTCGCCACCGCCAACGTCGGTCGCCTGCTCGCGGCGGCGCGGCCGCCCCATCGGCCGCGCGTGGCGCGAGGAGCCGCCGCGCCGCTCCGGCAGCCGCTCACGACGGCGGCCCACGTCCACGGGGAGGACGGCCTCGGCAATCTCGATCGCTTCACGGGGCCCGACGGCGGCCCGCGCTACCCGGCCTCCCGTCTCGACCTTGAGATGCAGGACGGCGCCGATCTGATTCTGGAGATGGCGGATCGCTTCGGCGACGAGCTGGTGGTGGTGGCGCTGGGGCCCCTGACGAACGTCGCCCTCGCCCTGCGCCGCGGCGAAGCGCGCCTCCGGCAGGTGGGCCGGCTCGTCGTGATGGGGGGCGCGGTGACGGTTCCCGGAAACGTCACGCCGGCGGCGGAGTTCAACTTCTATGTGGATCCGGATGCGGCGGCGGCCGTGCTCCGGGCGGGGCTGCCCGTGGATCTCGTGCCGCTCGACGTCACGCGGAAGGTGGTCCTCCCACCCGCGGCCCTCGAGGCCGCCCTCGGCGCGTCCCGAGACGGTCGGGAGCAGCTGCTCCGCGACGTCACCGCGCATGGCTTCGAGTTCGGGGCCGCGCGGGGCGACGGCGGCATCACCCTTCACGATCCGCTCGCGGTGGCAGCGGCCGCCGATCCGACCCTGGTGGGCTGGGAGGCGCTGCACGTCGAAGTCGACACGGAGTCGCCGCTGATGCGGGGACGCTCGCTCGGCGACCGCCGGCCGATCCCGCCGGGCGACCACCTCCCGGCGAACTGCCGCGTCGCGCTCACGGTCGACGCGCCGCGTGCGCTCGCGCACGTGCTCGAGGGGCTATGCCGCGTGTCTGCGTAGTGGGGTCGGCCAACGTGGACTTCACGGTCGCCCTCGAGCGGCTGCCCCGTCCCGGCGAAACCGTGTCGGGGGGCACGCTGCTCCGCAATCTCGGCGGCAAGGGCGCCAACCAGGCGGTGGCGGCGCGACGGTTGGGGGCCGAGGTCCGCTTCCTCGGCGGCGTGGGGGCCGATCCGTCCGGCGAGGAGATCCGCGCGGGGCTGAAGTCGCAAGGCATCGGCGTGGAGGGCCTTACCACCGTGGAGACGGCCGCCACCGGGACCGCCCTCATCTGCGTAGATGCCGAGGGGCGCAACCAGATCGCGGTGGCGCCGGGGGCCAATCACGCGGTCGACGTCTCCGTCCTCGCGCCCCATGCCGGCGCCATCGGGTGGGCGCAGGTGGTGGTCTGCCAGCTCGAGGTGCCGCCGCCCGTGGTCCAGTGGGCGCTCGTCGAAGCGCGGAACGCGGGCGCGCTGACCATCCTGAATCCGGCGCCGGCGCGGGACCTCGACGCGGCGCTGCTGCCGCTGGTGGACTATCTCACGCCGAACGAGGGCGAGGCCGGACGGCTGAGCGGGATCGAGGTGAGGGATCTTCCCTCCGCGCGTGAGGCCGCCGAGCGGGTGCGCGCACGGGGCGCCGGTACGGTCATCGTGACCCTTGGAGGCCAGGGAGCGCTCGTCTGTGGCACGGCGGGAGCCGTGCACTATCCGGCCTTTCCGGTAACGGTCGTGGACACCACCGCGGCGGGCGATGCCTTCAATGGCGCGCTCGCCACGGGTCTGTCCGCCGGCGGCACCCTCGAGCAGGCGCTGCCGCTCGCCAACGCCGCGGCGGCGCTGGCCTGCACCAGGCGGGGCGCACAGGACTCGCTGCCCGCCCGGGCCGACGTCGAGCGGTTCCTTACCTCGCTCCGCCGATGATTCCCCTCGCGCGCGCCGTCGCGGCGGCCGTCTATCTCGAGCGGAGCTGCCTCACGGCGCGGGGATCCGCGCGCGCAACGCGTCCACCCGCTTGAGCGCCGCCTGCACGGCGCCGCGCGTGAGGCGGCCCTCGTCGAGCGCGCGCTGGATGGCCGCCACCACGCGTGCGGCGGCGCCGGGCTCACGCTTCACGGTGTTCTCGGAGATGAGCAGCACGTCCACGCCTGCGCCCAGCGCGAGGAGCGCCGCGTCCTCCAGGCCGTAGTTCTGGGTGATGGCGCCCATGAGGAGATCGTCGGAGACGACGACACCCTTGAAGCCGAGGCGCCCGCGCAACAGCCGTTTGATTGCGTGCCAGGACAGCGAGGCCGGGTACCAGGCGTCGAGGTGCCGGTTGAACACGTGGGCGGGCATGACCGCGTCGGCGAGCCCGTCGGCGATGAGGGTGCGGAACGGATAGAGCTCCAGGTCGGCGTGGGCGGTGTCGCTCACGTCGGTGAAGCCGTGGTGCGAGTCCACGAGGCTCGAGCCGTGGCCGGGAAAGTGCTTGAGCGCGGTGAGGAGCCCCGCCGCGTGCATGCCGCGGATGAAGGCGCGCGCGTGCGCGGTGACCTCCACGGGATCGCTCGAATAGGTGCGGCCGAGCGCGACCACCGCGGGGTTGCCCGGATTGACGGCCACGTCGACCACGGGGGCGAGGTTCCAGTTGATCCCGGCCTCGCGCAGCCGCGCGCCGAGGCGCCGCGCCTCCTGCTCGGTGACCGCGAGATCGGCGATCTCTCCCATGTCCTGGGCCGAAGGGGTCGGCGCGTAGCCGGCACGCGAGGAGAGCCGCATCACCACGCCCCCCTCGGCGTCGGTGGCGATGAGCAGCGGCCGGCCCGCGCAGCGTCGGGCGAGGGCCTGGGCGTCCGCGGTGAGGCGGGCCAGCTGCTCGGGGTCGCTGATATTGCGCGGCGCCCGCGTGGCGGCGTCGCGCTCGAAGAGGATGATCCCTCCCACGCGCACGTCGCAGATGAGGGCGCGGAGCTCCTCGTTGCCCTCCACCGCGGTGCCGCGGAAGCCCACGAGGAGAAGGTCGCCGAGGGGGAGGCGGCGCGGCGCGGCGGACGCCCCGAGGCCGGCGCAGCCGTCGACGAGGACGAGGACGGCGAGGAGGAGGACGAGGGCGCGCCGCGGCGGGCCGATGCCCCGCGCGCGGGCGAGATGCCCCGCTGCCCTCAGC
>JBKPDT010000147.1:0-17257 GCA_046728035.1 Candidatus Methylomirabilota bacterium
TCCCCTGGTTTCAGTGTCAGGCAGTCCCGGTGATGTCCCGCCGGATCGAGACTGGACACCCGGCGAAGTCGCCGGGCAAGCGGCCCGCCAACCGGTCGAGTGGAGGACATGGCATGAGACGTCAATGGCGATGTGTCATGAGCGGGGGAGTCGTGGGAGCCATGTGCGGACTCCTGGTCGCGGCGCTGGTGCTCGCGGCGGGCACGATGACGCCGGCGAGGGCGGCCTGGGAGCCGACCAAGCCGATCGAGTTCGTGATCCCCGCGGGCACGGGCGGCGGCGCCGACCAGATGGCGCGCCTGATCGCGGGTATCGCGGAGAAGCACAAGCTCACGCCCCGGCCCATCATCGTGGTCAACAAGTCGGGCGGGGCCGGCGCGGAAGGGTTCCTCCACGTCAAGGGTAAGAAGGGCGATGCCCACACCATCATCATCACGCTGTCCAATCTCTTCACCACGCCGCTCCACACCGGAGTGCCCTTCAACTGGAAGGACCTCACCCCGATCGCGCGCATGGCGCTGGACGAGTTCATCCTGTGGGTGAACGCCGAGACACCGTACAAGACGGCGAAGGAATATCTCGCGGCGGTCAAGGAAAAGGGCGGAGCGATGAAGATGGGCGGCACCGGCTCCGCGCAGGAAGATCAGATCATCACGATCCTGCTCGAGCAGTCGCAGGGCGTGAAGTTCACCTACGTGCCGTTCAAGGGCGGCGGCGAGGTATGCGTGAACCTGGTGGGCAAGCACGTCGACTCGACCGTCAATAACCCCGCCGAGTGCGTGAGCCACTGGAAGGCGGGACGGGTACGGCCCCTCGCGGTGTTCGACTCCGCGCGCATCCCCGATCCGGACTGGAAGGAGATCCCCACCGTCAAGGAGGCGATCGGCGCGGACATCGCCTATCTGATGCTGCGCGGAATCTTCGGCGCTCCCGACATGCCCAAGGACGCGGTGGACTGGTACCAGGGCTTCCTCAAGAAGGTGTACGAGACGGCGGAGTTCAAGGACTACCTGTCCAAGGGTGCGCTCAAGCCCTCGTGGCTGACGGGCGCGGACTACGTCAAGTGGCTCGAGTCGGCGGAGCAGACCCACCGCGATCTCATGACCAAGGGCGGACTCCTCAAGTAGAGGGACCTGCCCGCGAGCCGGGGAGCGGGCGGGCCCCGGACGCCGCGGACGCGGAGGGGCATGCGCACCGCCGACCTGGTGACCGCGCTGGCATTGATGGCCGTGGGCGTGCTCGTCCTCGCGGACGCCCTACGGCTCGGAATCGGCTGGGGGACCGACGGGCCCCGGA
Source organism: Candidatus Methylomirabilota bacterium (assembly GCA_046728035.1). Lineage (GTDB taxonomy): Bacteria > Methylomirabilota > Methylomirabilia > Rokubacteriales > CSP1-6 > DASRWT01. The sequence goes on from JBKPDT010000147.1 coordinate 1,297, forward strand.
GCGGGTTCTTCCCGTTCTGGCTCGCCGTCCTCCTCCTGATCTGCTGTGTGGCGATCGCCATCCAGGCCTGGCGTCGCCAAGCGGACAAGTCCTTCGTGAGCCGCGACGGCGTGGGACCGGTGCTCAAGATGCTGCTGCCCGCCGCCGCGGCGGTGATGGCCACCCAGTTCCTCGGCCTCTACGTGGCCATCGCTCTCTACATGGGCCTGTACATGCGCTGGATCGGGCGGCACTCCTGGCTCGCGGTCGCCCTCATGAGCGTCGCCTTCCCCGTGGTCACCTTCGTCGTCTTCGAGCGCTGGTTTCTCGTGCCCATGCCCAAGGGCCCGCTGGAAACGTGGCTGGGATACTGACCGGTGGGCTTCGAGAATCTGCTCCTCGGCTTCCAGGTCGCCCTCACGCCCTACAACCTGTTCATCGCCGTCGTCGGGATCACCCTGGGCACCGTCATCGGCGTCCTGCCGGGTCTGGGTGGGGCCAACGGGGTGGCGATCCTGCTGCCGCTGACCTTTTCGATGCCTCCTACGTCCGCGATCATCCTCCTCACGAGCCTCTACTGGGGAGCGCTCTTCGGGGGGGCCATCACCTCGATCCTGTTCAATATCCCGGGGGAGCCGTGGTCGGTGGCCACGACCTTCGACGGCTATCCCATGGCCCGGCGCGGGGAAGGGGGCCAGGCGCTGACCGCCGCCTTCACCTCCTCCTTCGTGGGGGCCCTGTTCTCGGTGGTGCTGATCACCCTCTTCGCTCCGATCCTCGCGGAGATCGCGCTCAGATTCGGGCCGCCCGAGTTCTTCGCCATCCAACTCCTCACCTTCTCGTCCTTCATCGGTCTGGGCGGCGGGAATCCGCTCAAGTCGCTCGTGGCCATCCTCCTCGGCTTCATCCTCGCCTCCGTCGGGCTCGACATCGTGACGGGGGCGCTGCGCCTCACCTTCGGTTTCACCGAGCTCATGAAGGGCTTCGACTTCATCATCGCGGTCATCGGGCTGTTCGGCATCGGCGAGATCCTGATCTCCATGGAGGAGGGGCTGGCCTTCCGGGGGGCGAGCGCGCGGATCAACCCGCGGGTGGTCTGGCAGACCTGGAAGATTCTCCCCCGATACGCCCGGACCTTCGTGCGGAGCGCGTTCATCGGATTCTGGATGGGCTTCAAGCCGGGCGGGGCGACGCCCGCGTCCTTCATGAGCTATGCCTTCGCCAAGCGCTTCTCGAAGCATCCCGAGCGCTTCGGCAAGGGGGAGATCGAGGGCGTGGTGGCTCCGGAGACGGCCGCGCACGCCGCGGGCGGGGCCGCGCTCTTGCCCATGATCACGCTGGGCATCCCCGGCTCCCCCACCGCCGCCGTCATGCTGGGCGGCCTCATCATCTGGGGGCTCCAGCCGGGGCCGATGCTCTTCAAGGAGCGCCCCGACTTCGTCTGGGGGCTCATCGCCAGCATGTACACCGGCAACATCATCGGCGTGATCATGGTCCTGGCCTTCGTTCCCCTCTTCGCCGCCATCCTGCGGGTCCCGTTCGCGATCCTCACGCCTCTCATCGTCAGCGTCTGCGCCATCGGGGCCTACTCCGTCCACAGCAGCATGATCGATATCTGGTATATGCTCGTGTTCGGCATCATCGGCTACGTGTTCAAGAAGCTCGACTATCCGCTGGCGCCGCTTGTGCTGGCGCTCGTCCTGGGGGATCTCGCGGAGAACGCCCTGCGGCAGAGCCTGATCATGTCGCAGGGGTCGCTCCTGATCTTCGTGTCGAGCCCGATCTCGGGCGCGATCACCCTGGCCGCCCTGGTTCTCTTCGCGCTGCCGCTGGTCACCGCGTACCGCCGCCGGAGCCGGCGGCCGTCGGTGCCCGCCGCCGCCGGATAACGCGCTCGTGACGGGGGACTCGTGAACTTCGACTTCATGGTGGGCGTCTTGAAGATCGTCGTCATCGACCTCGCGCTGGCCGGCGACAACGCGCTCGTCATCGCGCTGGCCGTTCGCACCCTGCCCAAACGCCAGCAGTTCCTGGGCCGCATCTGGGGCACCGCGGGCGCGGTGGGCCTTCGGCTCCTCTTCATCTTCATCATCACCTACCTCCTCGGCATCCCGCTGCTCCAGGCGGTGGGCGGCCTGCTCCTGATTTGGATCGCGATCAAGCTCGTCCGTCAGTCCGACGGGGGCGGGGACGGCCACGTGCGCCACGGGACCACCCTCCTCGAGGCGATCTGGATCATCATCGTGGCCGACGTGGTGATGAGCCTCGACAATGTCATCGGGGTGGCGGGCGCCGCCGAGGGCGACATGCGCCTCGTCGTCTTCGGGATCGGGCTCTCCATCCCCATCGTGGTATGGGGCAGCGGTGTGCTCGCCAACCTGATGAACCGCTATTCCTGGATCATCCTCATCGCGGGCGGCATCCTCGGCGAGGTGGCGGGCAAGATGCTGGCTCACGACCACTTCATCGTGGCCCGGCTCGGCGAGGTGCCCGACCTCGTGGAATGGGGGCTCCGACTGGGCCTGGCCGGCGCCATCGTCCTGATCGGCTGGCTCACCGCCCGGCGGCGCGCGGCGTCCGCGAGCCGCGAGGCCACGGCGGGATAGCGTGGAGATCGAGCCCGTCAAGAGCACGCGGATCTACGAGGAGATCGTCCGCCAGGTCAAGCAGCTCATCGCGGAGGGCAAGCTCAAGTCGGGCGACCGGCTACCCCCCGAGCGGGACCTCGCCGAGAAGTTCATGGTGAGCCGCACCTCGGTCCGGGAGGCGCTACGGGCGCTCCAGAGCCGAGGGCTCATCGAGATCCGGGCGGGAGAGGGCACCTTCATTCGCGACATCTCGGTGGACACGCTCATCGAGCCCCTCGCACTCGTCATCCTGCCGCATCGGGAAGCGGTGGGGGAGCTCTTCGAGGCGCGCCGCCTGCTCGAGCCCGCGATCGGCGCCCTCGCGGCACGCCGCGCCACTCCCGAGGACATCGCCGAGATGGAGCGCATCCTCGAGGAGCAGGCCAAAGAAGTCGCCCAGGGACACACCGGGCTCGGCCAGGACGCGGCCTTCCACGGGGCCATGGCCGCCAGTGCCCACAACCGGGCCATCAGCCGCATCGATAGCGCCCTGATGGATCTCCTCACCCAGAGCCGCGAGGAGTCGCTTCACACTCCGGGGCGACCGAATCGCTCGCACCAGGACCATCAGCGCATCCTGGACGCCATTCGCCGCCGCGACGAGGTGGGTGCCCATCGCGCTGTGCTCGATCACCTGACCGCGGTGGAGCGTCTGGTGATGGGGGGCGAGACCGGACGGGAGCGGAGCGAGGGGGGTGCCGCCGCTCGTCGGAGGAAGCCCGACGGCTGAGCCGCCTGGCGACGTCGGGTCGCAGGAAGCCCATCGTAAGTCCGCGTGGTGCAAGATTATTTGTTGACATTCGGTAGTCCCTTCCGTAGCATGAGCGAGGTAATCCAGGCCCTGGTCGGGCCTAATTTTTTCTGTCCACGTCCCGGCGGTGGAGGACTCGCTCGATGGCGCAGGTGAAATCGCGCGGCCACTCGACGCGAAAGGCCGCGAAGAGGACCGGCCGCGTTCCCAAGTACGTCTACGCCTTCGCCGCGGGCAAGGCCGACGGCTCGAGCGCGCTCCGCGAGGTGCTGGGCGGCAAGGGGGCCGAGCTGGCCGAGATGACCAAGCTCGGGATCCCGGTTCCGCCCGGTTTCACCATCACCACCCAGGCGTGGAAGGCGTACATGGACCACGGCAAGAACACGCCCGCCGGCCTCTGGCCCCAGGTCGAGGCCGGGCTGAAGCGCCTCGAGGGCGCGGTGGGGCTGCGCCTGGGCGATCCTGCCCGGCCACTGCTCGTGTCGGTGCGCTCCGGAGCGCGCGCATCCATGCCGGGGATGATGGACACCGTGCTCAACCTCGGGCTCAATGACCAGACGGTCGCAGGGCTGGCCCGCTGGACCCGCAACGAGCGCTTCGCGTGGGATTGTTACCGCCGCTTCCTCACCATCTTCGGGGACGTGGTGCTGGGGATCGAGCGCCATGCCTTCGACCGCCTCCTCGACGAGGCGAAGGCCCACACGGGAGCGCGCTCCGACGCCGAGGTGCCGCCCGCGGCCCTCCGCGACCTCGTCGCCCAGTTCAAGGCCGTCATCCAGGACAAGACCGGTCAGCCATTCCCCCAGGATCCCGCCGAGCAGCTGCGTCTGGCCATCCACGCGGTGTTCGATTCCTGGTTCGCGAAGAAGGCGATGGACTACCGCCGCATCCACCGGCTGCCCGATGACTGGGGCACCGCGGTGACGGTGATGGCCATGGTGTTCGGCAATCTCGGGGACACCTCCGGCACCGGCGTGGCCTTCAGCCGGGACCCCTCCACCGGCGAACGGCGGTTCTTCGGCGAGTTCCTGGAGAACGCCCAGGGTGAGGACGTGGTCGCGGGCATTCGGACCCCGGCGCCGCTCGCCGCCCTCGAGACGCGAATGCCCCAGGTCTTCCGCCAGCTGTCGAGGATCAAGGACCGCCTCGAGCGCCACTACCGCGACATGCAGGACATCGAGTTCACCGTGCAGGAGGGCCGCCTCTATATCCTCCAGACGCGGGCGGGCAAGCGCACCGCCCGCGCCGCCGTGCGGATCGCGGTGGAGATGGTGCGCGAGCGCCTCATCGACCGCTCGACCGCGCTCGGGCGCGTCGACGCGGCGTCGCTGCAGCAGCTCCTCGTCAAGACGGTGGATCCCGGCGCCACGTACCGCGCGCTGACCCAGGGCCTCGCCGCCACCGCCGCCGCGGCGGTGGGGACCGTGGTGTTCGATCCGGACCGCGCGGTGGAGAAAGCCCTTCACGAGGAGAAGGTGATCCTCGTCCGGGCCGAGACCTCGCCGGAGGACGTGGCCGGCATGCACGCCTCGCAGGGCATCCTCACCGCGCGGGGCGGCCTCACCTCACACGCGGCGGTGGTCGCCCGCGGGATGGGCAAGGCGTGCATCGTGGGCGCCGGCGAGGTAGTGGTCGAGGAGGAGCGCCGGCTGTTCCGGGTGGGTACGACGGTGGTGCGCGAGGGCCAGACCATCACGCTGAACGGCGCCACCGGCGAGGTGGTGCGGGGTGCGCTGCCCCTCATCGACCCTACGCTGTCGGACGAGTTCAAGGAGCTGCTCGGCTGGGCCCGCGGGGTCGCCACCACCCGCGTGCGGGCCAATGCCGACACGCCCGAGGACGCGCTCAAGGCCCGCGAGTTCGAGGCCGAGGGCATCGGGCTGGTGCGCACCGAGCACATGTTCTTCGCGGAAGACCGTATCCCGATCGTTCGCGAGATGATCATGGCGGGAGACTCCCAGGACCGGCAGAAGGCGGTGGACCGGTTGCTGCCGTTCCAGCGGGAAGACTTCGTCAGGATCTTCACCGCCATGAAGGGGCTGCCGGTGACGATCCGGCTCCTCGACCCGCCGCTTCACGAGTTCTTGCCCAAGTACAAGGACGTGCTGGAGGAGTTCACGCGGCTGGACGCGCGCGGCATCAATCCCACGCGGCAGGCGGAGCTGGGCGCGATCAAGGCCCGGCTCGAGGCCCTGCAGGAGTCCAACCCCATGCTCGGCCACCGCGGCTGCCGGCTCGGCATCACCTTCCCCGAGATCTACGAGATGCAGGTGCGCGCGATCCTGGAGGCGGCCTGTGCGGTGGCACGCCGCGGGATCGGGGTGGAGCCGGAAATCATGATCCCGCTGACGGGCACCGTCGCGGAGATGAAGCTCACCGAGGAGATGACCCGGCGGGCGGCGGAGGCGGTGCAGGTCGAGGCCGGCGTCCGGGTCCCCTACACGGTGGGCACCATGATCGAAGTGCCGCGGGCTTCCCTGGTCGCCGATCAGCTCGCGCGGCACGCCGAGTTCTTCTCCTTTGGCACCAATGACATGACCCAGATGACGTTCGGCTACAGCCGAGACGACATCGGCAAGTTCCTGCCCTTCTACCTCGAGCACAAGCTCCTGCCCGCCGATCCCTTCGCCGTCCTCGACCAGGAAGGGGTGGGGGAGCTGATCCTCATGGGGATCGAGCGCGGTCGCCGGGTGCGTCCCGGTCTGAAGGTCGGGATCTGCGGGGAGCACGGTGGGGAGCCCTCATCGGTGGACTTCTGCCATCGGGTCGGGATGACGTACGTGTCGTGCTCGCCGTACTCCGTCCCCATCGCCTGGCTGGCGGCGGCCCAGGCCGAGCTGCGGGCCCCGCGTCCCGCGCCGGCCCGCCGCGGAGGGACGCATCATGCGTGATTTCCGGGGCGTCTTCATCCCGGTGCCCACGCCCTATCGCGGCGACGCCGTCGCCGCCGACGCGCTCCGGTCGAACCTCGCCCGCTGGAGCGCGGCGCCGCTCGCCGGCTACGTCCTGCTGGGCTCGACCGGCGAGTTCCCCATGCTCTCGGAGGCGGAGCGCGACACGGTGCTCGTGGCCGCGCGCGAGGCGATCCCGCGCGACCGCGCCTTCGTCGCGGGGACGGGGGCCAATGCGACGCTCCACGCCGTCAGGCAGACGAAGCGCGCCGCGGAGATCGGAGCGGACGCGGCGATCGTCGTGACCCCCCACTACTTCACCAAGGGCTTTGGCCAGGCGGCCAACCAGGTCCGGCACTACCTTGCCGTCGCCGAGGCGTCGCCCATTCCCGTGCTCATCTATAATTTCCCCGTCAACACCGGGATCAACCTCGAGCCGGAGACGGTGGCGCGGATCGCCGAGCATCCCAACGTGGTGGGCATCAAGGACTCGTCCGGCAACATCCCGCAGGTCGCGCAGATCATCCACCAGACCCCGAAGAGCTTCCACGTGCTGGTGGGGTCGGCGGCGGCGCTCCTGCCCTCGCTCGCCATCGGCTCCTCGGGCGGGGTGCTCGCCCTCGCCGCCATCGCGGCGCGGGAGTTCTGCGAGGTGTTCGCCCTCGCCGGGCAGGGCCGGTGGGAGGAAGCCAAGGAAATCGCCGCCCGCATGATGCTGGCGGATCGGGGTGTGTCCGGGCGCTTCGGGATCGGCGGGCTCAAGGCGGCGCTGGATCTTCAGGGCTTGTATGGCGGGCCATGCCGGGCGCCCCTGGCGACGCCCGACGGCGGCGCCATCGAAGACATCAAGGAGTGCCTGGCCTCGGCGGGCCTCCTCTAACAAGGGAGACAGAGCAGTGAGACTGGCTGGCGCGCGGATCGTGCTCGAGTGCTTGAAGCGGGAAGGCGTGGATCTCATTTTCGGGCTGCCGGGCGGGGCGGTGCTGCCCATCTACGACGCCCTGTACGACTTCGAGGGGATCCGCCACGTCCTGGTCCGTCAGGAAGCCGCGGCCGGGCACGCCGCGGAGGGCTACTCCCGCACCACCGGCAAGGTGGGCGTCTGTCTCGTCACCTCCGGCCCGGCCGCGACCAATCTCGTAACCGCGCTGCAGGACGCCCTCATGGACTCGATCCCCCTGGTGGCGTTCACCGGGCAGGTGCCGACCCACCTCATCGGCAACGACGCCTTCCAGGAGGCCGACAACGTCGGGATCACGCGCTCGGCTACCAAGCACAACTTCCTGGTGAAGGACGGCGACGACCTCGCGGGCACCATCAAGGAGGCCTTCTTCCTCGCCAAGAGCGGACGGCCGGGGCCGGTGCACGTGGACCTGCCCAAGGACATCCTCGTCAAGGAGTGGGAATTCGACTATCCGTCCAGCGTCCACCTCCGCTCCTACAACCCGACCTACGAGGGCCATCCCGGCCAGATCAAGAAGGCGGCGCGCGCGCTGGTGCGCGCCAAGCGCCCGGTGCTCTACGTGGGCGGCGGGGCGATCTCGGCCGACGCCGCCCCCGAGCTGCGGGAGCTCGCCGAGCTCACCCAGATCCCGGTGACGCAGACCCTGATGGGGCTGGGGGCCTTCCCGATGGCGCACCCGCTGTCGCTCGACATGCTCGGCATGCACGGCACCTACTACGCCAACATGGCCGTCCACCACTCGGACGTGCTCATGGCGGTGGGCGCGCGCTTCGACGACCGTGTCACCGGCCGCGTGGACGCCTTCTCGCCCAACGCCCAGATCATCCATGTCGACATCGATCCCTCGTCCATCTCGAAGAACATTCCCGTCGCCATTCCGATCGTCGGCGACTGCAAGCGCGTGCTCGTGAAGCTCCTCGACGCAGTGCGAGAGGAGCTCAAGTCCTACCCGGCCGGCGCCATCCGCGAGGCCCGGCGCCAGTGGGCCGAGCAGATCGCGGAGTGGCGGCGCGACCAGCCCCTCCGCTACGAGTGGAGCGAGGACGTCATCAAGCCCCAGTACGTGATGGAGGAGCTCTCCACTCTCACCGACGGGGAGGCGTTCGTGGTGACGGGGGTGGGCCAGCACCAGATGTGGGCGGCCCAGTATTACCGTTTCAAGCACCCGCGCATGTGGTGCACGTCGGGCGGGCTCGGGACCATGGGCTATGGCCTCCCCACCGCGATGGGCGTGCAGGCGGGCAATCCCGGGCGCCTCGTCGTCAACGTCGACGGGGACGGATCGTTCCAGATGAACAGCCAGGAGCTCGCCACCTGCCACGAGGAGCGGCTACCCGTGAAGACGATCATCATCAACAACGGCGGGCACGGCATGGTCCGGCAGTGGCAGAAGATCATCTACAAGGAGCGCTTCTGCGCCATCGACCTCGGGCCGAGCCCCGATTTCGTGAAGCTGGCCGAGGCGTACGGGTGCACGGGCATCCGCGCCGCCAAGCCCAGCGAGGTGGGGCCGGCGCTCGAGAAGATGATCTCCACGCCGGGCCCGGTGGTGGTCGACGTCTGGGTCGACAAGCACGAGTGCGTGTTCCCGATGGTGCCCGCGGGGGGTGCCAACACCGACATGATCGTGGCGCCGCCCAGCCGCGAGGTCCGCGACCGCGCGGCGAAGTCGCAGACGGGGTTCTAGGTGACCACCGAGGAGCACCGCAAGCACACCATCGCCGTGCTCGTCGAGAACAAGTTCGGCGTGCTCTCGCGCGTGGCCGGGTTGTTCTCCGCCCGCGGCTACAACATCGAGAGCCTGTCGGTGGGCGAGACGCTCGACCCCACCGTGTCTCGCATGACCCTGGTGGTGCGCGGCGATGCCTTCATCATCGAGCAGGTGATCAAGCAACTGCACAAGCTCATCGACGTGATCAAGGTGACCGACCTCAGTGAGGAGGATCACGTGGAGCGCGAGATGCTCCTCCTCAAGGTGAACGCCGAACCTACCGCGCGCGCGGAGATCCTGCGCATCGCCGACATCTTCCGGTCCAAGGTGGTGGACGTCACCCCGACCACCTACACCCTCGAGGCGACCGGGGAGGAGGGCAAGATCGAGGCGATCATCGAACTCCTCCGGCCCTTCGGGATCCAGGAGGTCGTGCGCACGGGCAAGGTCGCCGTCGCGCGCAGCCCCAAGAGCCGCGTGCGCAAGGTGGAAGAGAAGCTGGGCAAGCATCCGGCGCCGCCGGGCCGCGCGCAGCCACAGGACCCGAAGGTCGTCGGCTTCGCGGACTAACCCCAAACCGGAGAGAGACAACGAACATGCCGGCCAAGATCTACTACGACCAGGACGCCGACCTCGGCCTCCTGCGGGGCAAGAAGATCGCCATCATCGGCTACGGGAGCCAGGGGCATGCGCACGCGCTGAACCTGAAGGACTCCGGCCAGGACGTCGTTGTCGGCCTGTACAAGGGGTCGAAGGGCTGGACGCGGGCGGAAAAGGAAGGCCTCAAGGTGATGAGCGTGAACGAGGCCGCCGCTGCCGGCGACGTCATCATGATCCTCCTGCCCGACCAGACCCAGCGCCAGGTGTACGAGGAGTCCATCAAGGGCGCGCTCGGCAAGGGCAAGATGCTCATGTTCGCCCACGGCTTCAACATCCACTTCAACCAGGTGGTGCCGTCGCCCGATGTCGACGTCTCCATGATCGCCCCCAAGGCGCCCGGGCACGTGATGCGCGACCTCTTCACTCAGGGCCCCGGCGTGCCCGCCCTCGTGGCGGTGTACCAGGACGTGTCGGGGAAGGCGAAGGACCTCGCGCTCGCGTACGGCAAGGGCGTGGGCTGCGCACGCGCCGGCATCATCGAGACCACGTTCAAGGAGGAGACGGAGACCGACCTCTTCGGAGAGCAGACCACCCTCTGCGGCGGCGTCTCCCACCTCATCAAGAACGCCTTCGAGACGCTGGTGGAGGCCGGCTATCAGCCCGAGGTCGCCTACTTCGAGTGCATGCACGAGATGAAACTCATCGTGGACCTCTTCTACCAGGGGGGGCTCGCCTACATGCGCTACTCGGTCTCCGACACCGCCGAGTACGGTGACTACACGCGCGGGCCCCGGATCGTGGACGATCGCATCAAGGCGGAGATGAAGAAAATCCTCGCCGAGATCCAGTCCGGCCAGTTCGCACGGGAGTGGATCCTGGAGAACCAGGCCAACCGCGCCGGCTTCCTCGCCATGCGGAAGCGGGACGCCGAGCATCAGATCGAGGAGGTCGGGGCGCGGCTGCGGAAGATGATGTCCTGGATCAAGCCGCCCCGGGAGTAGGGCGGCCGGATCGGGACGGGAGCGATGCGGATCCCGGTGGCCGCCGAGGGATGGCCCTTCATCTTCCCCCCCGCCATTGCAGCGTGTATCCTGGCGATGGCGGGGGGGTGGGCCTGGGCGATTCCGTTCGCGCTGATCGCGCTGGCGTTCCTCGGCTTCTTCCGTGACCCCGAGCGCCGGGCGCCGGACCTGCCGGGGGCGGTGCTCGCCCCTGCCGACGGCAAGGTGATGGCGATCGCGTCGGTCGAGGACCCCTGGGTGGGGCCGGCGACGCGGGTGTCCATCTTCCTTTCGCCGCTGGACGTCCACGTGAACCGCGCGCCAGCCGCGGGCATCGTGCGTGACGTGGAGTACGTGCGGGGGCGGTTCCTCGCCGCGTACCGGCCGGAGGCATCGGAGCAGAACGAGCGCTGCACGGTGGCGCTGGAGTCGGACATTGCGCGGGTGGGGGTGCGGCAGATCGCCGGCGTGGTCGCCCGGCGCATCGTGTGCCGGGTCCGGCCGGGGGACAAGCTCTTGGCCGGCGAGCGGTTCGGGCTGATCCGGTTCGGGTCGCGCACCGATCTCGTGGTGGCGCGGGGAACCGAGATCCGGGTGAAGGAGGGCGACCGGGTGAGGGGAGGAGAGACGGTGATGGGAGTGCTCCGGTCATGAGGCGCCGGCACCTGCCCGGCGAAGGCGCGCGCGGACCCCGGCGGCGCCGCTGGCAGGAGCTGCGCGAGCAGCGGCGCCGGGGGATCTTCCTGCTGCCGAGCCTCCTGACCACCGGGAATCTCTTCTGCGGCTTCCTCGCCCTCATCCTCACCACCCAGCAGCGCTTCACCGAAGCGTCCGTCTCGCTGTTCGTCGCCATGGTGCTGGACATGCTCGACGGCAAGGTGGCCCGCCTCACCAAGACGACCACGCAGTTCGGCGTGGAGTTCGATTCGCTCGCCGACGTGGTGTCCTTCGGGGTGGCGCCCGCCTTCATGCTCTACTCCATGGCGCTGGCCCCGCTGGGACGGGCCGCCTGGCTAGGCGCCTTCCTCTTCGTGATCTGCGGCGCCCTCCGCCTCGCCCGCTTCAACGTCTACACCGGCGTCTCCGATCGCCGCTACTTCGTGGGGCTACCCATTCCCGCCGCCGCCGGCATGGTGAGCTCGGTCGTGCTGCTGGTCGACGGCGAGGAGCTGGAGCGCTGGCAGGCCAGCGCGATCGCAGTGGGGACCTACATGGTAGCCCTCCTCATGGTCTCGACATTCCGTTACTACAGCTTCAAGGAAATCGACCTGGCGCGCCGCCGTCCGGTGGGGCTGCTCCTCCTGGTCGTCCTCGCGGTGCTGATCGTGGCGACCCATCCCCAGTGGTTCCTCTTCGCCCTGTTCGCCGCCTACCTGCTGAGCGGCCCCACGCGCCCCCTGTGGGCGCGCCGCCGGGACGGGCTGGTGCCAATGGAGAAGGCGACGCGGGACGCGCGCTGATTCGACAAGGAGCCCGCACGTGAGCGTCCACAAGATCGCGTTCCTGCCCGGCGACGGGATCGGCCAGGAGGTCACTCCCGAAGCGCGCCGGGCCCTCGAGGTCGTCGGCAAGGCCACCGGGGCCTCGTTCGAGTTCGAGGCGGGGCTGGTCGGGGGCGCCGCCATCGACGCCACCGGTGGCCCCCTGCCGGACGCCTCGCTCCGGCTCTGCCAGCAGGCCGACGCCATCCTCTTCGGTTCGGTGGGCGGGCCCAAGTGGGACAACCTCCCGCAGGAGGCGCGGCCGGAGCGTGGCCTGCTCCGCATCCGCAAGGAGCTGGACCTCTTCGCCAACCTGCGCCCGGCGAAGTGCTTCCCCATGCTCGTGGATGCCTCGCCGCTCAAGCGCTCGGTGGTGGAGGGGACGGACCTCATCGTCATCCGCGAGCTCACCGGCGGGCTTTACTTCGGCGAGCCGCGCGGGCGCGCGGCGCTGCCCGGCGGCGGCGAGCGCGCGGTGAACACCATGGCGTACACCACGCGCGAGATCGAGCGCGTGGTCCGCGCCGCCTTCGACGTCGCGATGAAGCGGAAGAAGCGGCTGACCTCGGTGGACAAGTCCAACGTGCTCATCGTCTCGCAGCTCTGGCGGGACACCGTGAACCGGCTCGCCAAGGAGTATCCCCAGGTCCACGTGGAGCACGTCCTCGTCGACAACTGCGCGATGGCCCTCGTTCACAAGCCCACGCATTTCGACACCATCGTGACCGAGAATACCTTCGGCGACATCCTCTCCGACGAGGCGGCCATCCTCGCCGGCTCCATGGGCATGTTGCCCTCGGCGAGCCTGGGCGGGACGGTGGGGCTCTACGAGCCCGTGCACGGGACCGCGCCCGACATCGCGGGCAAGGGCGTCGCGAACCCGATCGCCGCCATCCTGTCGGCGGCCATGCTCCTCCGCTACTCGCTCAATCGCGGCGCCGACGCCGACCGCGTCGAGGCGGCGGTGCTCCGCGTGCTCGAGCAGGGCTACCGCACCGCCGACATCCGCGGCGCGGGCGACACGCCGGTCGGCACCCCGCAGATGGGCGACCTCATCTGTCGGCAGATCGAGAAGAGCTACTAGCATGGCGGCGGGCGTCACCGTCGCGGTGGTGGGGGTGACGGGCGCGGTGGGGCAGACCACGCTGCGGATCCTCGAGGAGCGCAAGTTCCCGGTGCGCGACCTGCGCGTCTTCGCGTCCGAGCGTTCGGTGGGCAAGACGGTGACCTTCGCGGGCGAGGCCCTTCGCGTCGAGAAGGTGGGATCGGGAGCGTTCAAGGGCGTCCAGGTGGCGCTCTTCTCCGCCGGCTCGGCGCAGTCGAAGGAGTTCGTGCCGCTCGCGGTGAAGGCCGGCGCGGTGGTGGTGGACAAGTCGAGCGCCTTCCGCATGGACCCCGCGGTGCCCCTCGTCGTGCCCGAGATCAACGCCCACGCCGTCGCCGGGCACAAGGGCATCGTGGCCTGCCCCAACTGCACCACCATCGTGACGGTGATGCCGCTCAAGCCGCTGCACGACGCGGGCGGGCTCCGTCGGGTGGTGGCGACCTCCTTCCAGGCGGTGTCGGGAGCGGGCGTCAACGGCGTGGACGAGCTGCGAAGCCAGGCGCTGGCGTGGGCGCGCGGCGAAGCCATGACGCCGAGGTACTTCCCGCATCAGATCGCCTTCAACGTGATCCCGCACATCGACACGTTCGGCGACAATGGCTACACCGGCGAGGAGATGAAGCTCGTCAACGAGGTGCGGAAGATCCTGGAGGCGCCGGACCTGCGCGTGTCGCCCACCACCGTGCGGGTGCCCGTCTTCACCGCGCATTCGGTGGCGGTGAACGCGGAGACCGAGCGTCCAGTGGGTGTCGCGCGCGCCCGCGAGGTCTTCGCCGCCTTCCCGGGTTTGTGCCTGTGGGACGAGCCCAGCGAGAACCGCTACCCCATGCCGGTGGTGGTGGAGGGGCAGGACGACTGCTTCGTCGGGCGAGTGCGGCAGGATCTCACCGAGCCGAACGGGCTCAATTTCTGGGTGGTGGGCGATCAGCTCCGCAAAGGCGCCGCGCTGAACGGCGTCCAGATCGCGGAGCTCCTCATCCGCTGAGCCCCGGAGGGCGTCACGCCGACGCTGCGGCTCACCCTCGCCTACGACGGAAGCGACTTCGAGGGTTGGCAGCGCCAGCCGGGTCGCCCGACCGTGCAGGGCCTCCTCATGGAGGCCTGTGCGCGAGTGCTCGGCGCTCCCGTGAAGATCACGGCGGCGAGCCGGACCGACGCCGGCGTGCACGCGCTGCGCCAGGTCGCCAGCCTTGCCACCGACGGCGCGCTCGCCCCCGAGCGCCTCCAGCGCGCGCTCAACGCGCTCCTGCCCGACGCGGTGCGCGTGACCGATGCGCAGCCCGCGCCCGAGGGGTTCGATGCGCGGCGCTCCGCGGCGGGGAAGCGCTATCTCTACGTGCTGGACCGGGCGCCGGCCGCCGATCCATTCATCCGTCGCTACGCCTGGCATCAGCCGCGCCGCCTGGACGCCGAGGCGATGCGGGTGGGGCTGGGGCTGCTCCGCGGCAAGCACGATTTCTCCGCCTTCTGCGCCGCCCCGGGCCGGGGGCGCACGCCCGTGTGCACGGTGCGCGCCGTGCGGCTGGTGAGCCGGCGCGATCGACTCGGCGTCCTGATCTCGGCGGACAGCTTCCTCCACCACATGGTCCGCAATATCGTGGGCAGCCTGGTCGAGGTGGGCCGCGGCGCCCGCGCTCCCGGCTGGATGGCTGATCTTCTCGAGGGCCGCGACCGCCGGCGCGCCGGCCCGACGGCCCCACCGCACGGGCTCTTCCTCGTCCGGGTCATTTATCCCGGGCGGGAGCGACAGACCCCCCATCAGCCTCAGAACCACGCTAGGCGTCCGTGACCGACAAGGGATTCCGGAACCGGAAGCGGGAGGATCACGCGCTGGTCCTCATCCGCGAGCTCGAGCAGAGCCTGCACGACATCCCGCGGGCGAAGCGCCTGCTCATCGAGCTCGGCCGGTACTACGACCCCGTCCTCGGCGGAGGGATCATCGAGCTGGCCCAGCAAAAGGCCATCGTGGAGGCGCTCGAGGCCGGCAGGGAGGCCGACGCGCGGGCCCTCGTCCAGAGGCGTTACGACGCATACATCAAGGATCGAGCCCATCTGGGTCGCGGGGAAAACGGCTAACGCGAAGCGTCAGCCGCATTTCAGTGGAATTCTTGACTCATCGGTGGTCCGACCATAGAATTCCCCCGGAAGCATCGATGGCCCGCACCCACATGCCGGACCGCTCGACGCCCTCCGCGTGGCCCACGCCAGCGGCCCCCCATGCTCAACGAAGAGAGGTAGCGCCATGAGCCTATCCCGACGTGACTTCTTGAAGTACTCGGGCAGCGCCGGTACCGCGGTCGCCGTCGGCGCCGGCACGCTCGACCTCAAGCCGGTGGCCGCGGCCGCGACCAGTCTCCGCATCAAGGAGGCGAAGGTTCACCCCGGCGTCTGTCCCTACTGCGCGGTGGGCTGTATCCAGCTCGTGTACTCCAAGGGCGACAAGATCATCGACATCGAGGGGCATCCCGACACGCCCCACACGCTCGGCCGGCTCTGCCCCAAGGGCGCGGCCACCATCCAGCTCTCCAACAACCCGCTGCGCCCGACCAAGGCGCTCTACCGCGCGCCCGGCTCGGACAAGTGGGAGGAGAAGCCGCTGGCCTGGATGTACGACGAGATCGCCAAGCGCTACTACGAGGTGCGCGAGAAGCACTTCATCGAGAAGGAGAAGGACAAGGAAGGCAAGGATGTCGTCGTGAACCGCCTCGAGGCCATCGCCTCCCTGGGCTCGGCGTGCATCGACAACGAGGAGTGCTACCTCCTCTCGAAGCTGAACCGCACCTTAGGCATCGTCTACCACGAGCATCAGGCCCGAGTCTGACACTCCGCCACGGTCCCAGCTTTGGGGACC
>JBKPDT010000148.1:0-3499 GCA_046728035.1 Candidatus Methylomirabilota bacterium
CCCCCTTGACCGCGGGGGACGCAGCGAGGCAGGATGGCCGGGCCAGCACCCAACCGCAGTGCCGAGTCGCGCAGGAGGCGCCGCCATGCTGACCAACGGCCATACCGAGGCCCGGAAGCTCCACGACCGCCTGAGCCACCCGATCATCGACGCCGACGGCCACTGGATCGAGTACGGGCCCGTGATGCGGGAGGAGTTCCGCCGCATCGGCGGAGACGCGGCGGTGGAAGCCTTCGCCCTGGCCAGCCAGCGCGTGCCCAACGCGCTCAAGATGACGGTGGCCGAGCGGAGCCGGCGCCGGGTGGGCCAGGAGTCGTTCTGGTCCTCACCCAGCGAGAACGTGCTCGATCGGGCCACCGCCATGCTCCCTCGTCTGATGTACGAGCGCCTCGACGACCTGGGCATCGACTTCAGCGTGGTTTACCCGACGGCGGGCCTGTCCTACCACCGCATGCAGGACACGCGGCTGCGCCGCGCCATCTGCCGGGCCTACAACGTGTTCGCCGCCGACCAGTTCCGCGGCCTCCAGGATCGCGTGATCCCCGCCGCCATCATCCCCATGTACACGCCGGAAGAGGCGATCGAGGAGCTGGAGTTCGCGGTGACCCAGCTCGGCTACAAGGTCGTGATGATCGGCGGCCTCATGCGCCGCCGCGTGCCCGCCCTCGACGAGGAGCAGCCGGAGGCCTCCAAGCACGTCGAGTGGTACGACGTCATCGGGCTGGACAGCCCGTACGACTACGATCCCGTCTGGCGGAAGTGCCGCGAGCTGCGGGTGGCGCCGAGCTTTCACAACGGCGCCCGTTCCATCCTGCTCCGCAACTCACCGTCCAATTTCTGCTACAACCACATCGGCCACTTCGCCTCCGCCGGTCACGCCGTCGCCAAGGCCCTCTTCTTCGGGGGCGTCACCCGCCGCTTCCCCGACCTCAACTTCGCCTTTCTCGAGGGCGGCGTCGGCTGGGCCGCCATGCTCTATGCCGACCTCATCGGGCACTGGGAGAAGCGCAACCGCCAGGCCATCGAGAGCACCAATCCGAGCAAGCTGGACCTCGGCCGACTTCTCGAGTACGCCCGCAAGTATGGCAGCAGCGCGGTGGCGGACGCGGTCGAGCGCGGGGAGGGCCTGGAGGGCGACTCGAACTCCAGGCTCACCGGTGGGGTGGAGGACCTCGACGATTACTTCCGCTGCCGGATCGAGAAGAAGGAGGATATCCGCGAGCTCTTCGTGCCGCGCTACTACTTCGGCTGCGAGGCCGACGATCCCGTCAACGCCTGGGCGTTCGACCGCCGGGCGAACCCGCTGGGCGCCCGGCTGAACGCGCTCTTCAGCTCGGACATCGGCCACTTCGACGTCCCCGACATGGCCGAGGTCGTCCCCGAGGCGTACGAGCTGGTCGAACACGGGCTCATCACCGACGACGACTTCCGGGACTTCATGTTCGCCAACGCGGTGCGCTTCTGGGGCGAGGTGAACCCCGACTTCTTCAAGGGCACCGTGGTGGAGACGGCGGCCGCCGGGCTCCTCGCTCAGGGGGCGCCGAGGGGTCAACACCATGGCGCTTGATCCGCAGGCGAAGGCCGTCATCGAGGCCGCCGCGAAATCCGGTCGGCCCGCCTATCACCAGCTCACGCCGAAGGACGCGCGGCAGCTCTTCCTCGAGACGCGTCCGCTGTCCACGCCGATTCCCCCGGAGATCGGTAGCGTGCGGAACCTTATGGCGGATGGGCCGCAGGGCCAGATCCCGCTACGCATCTACCGGCCCGCGGACGTCCCCGCCTCGACGCCCCTGCCCGTCTACGTCTATTTCCACGGCGGGGGCTGGGTGATCGGCGACCTCGAGACGCACGATGTCATCTGCCGCCAGCTCACCGCGGAATCGAGGGCGAGCGTGATCTCGGTGGACTATCGGCGGGCGCCCGAGCACAAGTTCCCCGCCGCCGCCGACGATGCCTGGGCGGCCGTGCGCTGGATCGTCGCCCACGCTGCCGAGCTGGGGGTGGACGCCGGGCGCCTCGCGGTAGGCGGCGACAGCGCCGGCGGCAACCTGGCCGCGGTGGTAGCCCTGATGGCGCGGGACGCGGGGGGGCCGAGGATCGCCCTACAGGTCCTGATCTATCCCGTCACCGACCTCGGCGCCGAGTCCAAGTCCTACGAGGATTTCGCCGACGGGTACATGCTCACGCGCGAGAGCATGCGCTGGTTCAGCGCGCACTACCTGAACGGGAAGGAGGACGCGGCGGACTGGCGTGCCTCTCCGATCCGGGCGAAGTCCCTCGCGGCCCTGCCCCCGGCGTTGATCGTCACTGCGGGCTTCGATCCCCTGCGGGACGAGGGAGAAGCGTACGCGGCGCGCCTACGCGACGCCGGCGTGACGGTGGAATACGTGTGC
Organism: Candidatus Methylomirabilota bacterium; assembly: GCA_046728035.1. Classification (GTDB taxonomy): domain Bacteria; phylum Methylomirabilota; class Methylomirabilia; order Rokubacteriales; family CSP1-6; genus DASRWT01. Next base: position 2,394 of record JBKPDT010000148.1, read on the forward strand.
TTCGGCGGGATGATCCACGGCTTCGCGGCGATGGGCCGAGTGCTGGACACCGCGCTCCGGGCCGTCACGCTGATCGGGGGCGCGCTCCGCCAGAGCCTGCGCTGAGGCGCCGCCGAGCCCATGGGGACCTATGTGCTGATCCACGGGGCCTATCAGGGGGGCTGGATCTGGAAGCCGGTGGCGCAGCGTCTTCGCGAGGCCGGCCATTCCGTTCATGCGCCCTCCCTCGACGGCTGCGGTGAGCGACACGAGCAGGTGCGCGCCGGCATCACGGTGACCACCCACGCCGAGGAGGTGGCCCGGCTCCTCTTCTACGAGGACCTGCGCGACGTAGTGCTCGTCGGCACCAGCGCGGGGGGAATGGTCATCTGCAAGGCGGCCGACCTGGCCGGCGAGCGGATCGCTCGGCTCGTCTTCGTGGACGCTCTCGCGCTGCTACCCGGCGAGCGCGTGTCCGACATCGTCAGCCGGCCGGCCGGCGACACCACGTCGCTCACCATTGCGCCGACGCGCCAGGACGCCGAGAGCCGGATGTTCGCCGACCTCGAACCCGCCACGCGGGCGTGGGCGCTCGCGCGCTACACGCCCCATCCCATCGCGGCGCTCGAGGCGCCCATGGTGCCGACCGACTTCTGGGAGCGCGCGTGGGCGGCGTCGGTGATCCGGTGCCGGCGGGCCCGCAATCCCCCCGAGGCCCATCAGCGTCGGACGGCGGAACGCCTGAAGGCGCCCTACGCGGAGCTGGACACCGGGCACTATCCGATGCTGAGCCTGCCCGACGAGCTGACCCACCTGCTCGGCTGAGGCGGGGGCTCCGGCTCAGCCTTCGGCGCGGGTGCTGAGCGCCGAGGCCCTGGCGCGATGGCAGGTTGACTTCTTTTTGATCACCCATTAGTCCTCTAGGGATCCCTCGCGAGTTACCTTGACTAGGAGCCGCGACGGGACGCAAGATTGTTGGCAGAAGCACGGGCAGGATTTCCTGAGGACGAGAGCCCATGGCCCAGCATCTCTGCATCGTGGCGCGCGACAACCCCCTGCTGCTTGGCTACCTGCATATCGCTCTCGAGCAGCTCAGCGCGGCCGGCCATGAACTGGAGATCATCATC
>JBKPDT010000149.1:0-5343 GCA_046728035.1 Candidatus Methylomirabilota bacterium
GCCATGGCGCTCCTCGTCGCCGCGTGCGTGGGCCTGGCCCTGGGCCCCACCGCGGTGCTCCCGCGGCTCGGCGGGGCGGCGGCGCGTCTCCTCGGAGACCCCGCGCCGGCGCTCGGCGACGACCTCTTCACCATCGCGGTCTCCGGTGACTTCGCCACCCTCTCCATGCCCGTCATCGCCCTGGCCCTCGGCCTCGGCCTCCTCGTCCCCGTGGTCCTTCTGCGGCTGGCCCGCGCCCCACGCCGCACGCGTCGCTACGAGACGTGGGGGTGCGGGCGGATGCTCCAGACCTCACGGATGGAGTACACCGCGATCGCCTTCGCGAGCCCGGTGCGGCGCATCTTCGACTTCCTGTACCGACCCCAGACACGCCTCGAGGTCGAGGTCCATCCGGACTCGCGCTTCTTCGTGCGGCGCATGGCCTACGGCCACTCCACCCGCGCCCTCGCCGAGGAGTGGCTCTACGTCCCGGTGCTGGGCGTGCTCCGCCTCGGCGCCGCCCGGGTGCGGGCCATCCAGTCGGGGAGCACCAATCTCTACCTCATCTACGTGCTCGCCACTCTCATCGTCCTGCTGGTGCTGGCATGACGGCGGCGATCCTCGGCGCGCTCGCCCAGACCGTGGTGGTGGCCGCGGCGGCTCCCCTGCTCGTGGGCCTCGTGCGAACGCTCAAGGCCCGGCTCGTCGGCCGACGCGGGCCCGACCCCTGGCAGCCCTACGCCGACTTGTTGAAGCTTCTCCACAAAGACGCGGTGATCTCGACCACCACCTCGTGGGTGTTCCGCCTCACGCCCTTCGTCCTCGTGGCCAGCATGCTGGTAGCGGCGGCGGTGGTGCCCGTGCTCGTGACGCGTCCCGCGCTGTCCTTCGCGGGCGGGATCATCCTCCTGATGTACCTCTTCATGCTCGGCACCTTCTTCCTCGCCCTCGCCGGCCTGGACTCCGGCAGCGCGTTCGGCGGCATGGGATCGAGCCGCGAGGTCACGGTGGCGGCGCTCGCCGAGCCCACCGTGATGCTGGCGGTCTTCGCGCTCGCCATCCGGACGGGCACCACCAATCTCGGCGGGGTCGCCGAGCGGATCGGCGGCGAGCCCGGGCTGGCCGCGCACCCCGGACACCTCCTGGCCTTTTTCGCCTTCTTCATCGTGATGCTGGCGGAGACGGGGCGACTGCCCGTCGACAATCCCGCCACCCACCTGGAGCTCACCATGATCCACGAGGCCATGACCCTCGAGTACTCGGGACCGTATCTGGCCATGGTCGAGTGGGCGAGCGCGATGAAGCTGTTCCTCTTCATGACTCTGCTCACCAACCTTTTCCTGCCGTGGTGGATCCCCAGCGACAACACCGCGTTCTCCATGTTCCTCGGTCTCCTCGCCCTCGCCGGCAAGCTCGTGCTCCTCGCCGGCGCCCTCGCCGTGCTGGAGACGGCCATCGCCAAGCTGCGTCTGTTCCGCGTGCCCGAGCTCCTCGCCGGCTCCTTCGCGCTGGCCCTCCTGTCGGTGGCCGCCGTGGTGCTGCTCAAGTGACAGCGGCCTCCAACCTCCTCGCCTTCTTCGCCCTCGCCCTGACCCTGCTCCTCGTCTGGCGGCGGAGCTGGCCCGGCCGCCTCCGCCTCTTCGTCCTGCAGTCGGTGCTGCTCGCCCTCCTCGCGGCGACGGTGGGATGGCTGGCCGGCAAGCCCGCCCTCGTCGTCGTGGCCGGCGTCTTTGTCGTGCTCAAGGGGTGGATCATCCCGCGCGTGCTCCGGCGGATGGCCGCGGGCACGCCGGTGCGCCCGGCGGCGCCGGGGCAGTCGAGCGGCGTCGCGCTGCTCGCCGCGGGGGGTCTCGTCGTCGCCGCCTACACGATCATCCTGCCCGTCACCGCCTCTGCCACCCTGCCCACCGCGAGCGCCATTCCGCTGGCCTTCGCGATGGCCCTCATCGGGCTGTTCGTATGCGTGACCGGCCGCGACGTGCTCGGCCACGTGCTGGGCTTCCTCGTCTTCGAGAACGGCATCTTCGCCCTCGCCGTCCTCGCCACCTACGGGTTGCCCGGCCTCGTCGAGGCCGGCGTCTTCCTCGACGTCCTCGTCATCGTCCTCCTCATGGAGGGCGTGGTGATGCAGATCCGGCGCGAGCACGACTCACTGGCCCTCGACCGGCTGCGGGAGCTGCGCGAGTGAGCCTGATCGTCCTCCTCCTCGCTCCCCTGCTCGTCGCGGCCCTCCTCATCCGCGCCACCGGCGGCCTCGCCCGCGTGGCCCACGCCGCCGCCCTCGCCGTCACCCTCGGCGCCGCCGGCGCCGTGGTGATGGACGTGAGCCGGGGCCAAACGGTCACGGCGCTGGATGGCCTCCTTCGCGCCGACGCGCTGAGCGCGTGGATGGTGGGCTTGATCGCCCTCGTCGCGACGCTGGCCGGTTTCGAGGCCGCGGCGGGCGCCCGCGGCGGCATCGGCGGAGAGACGCCCGGCCGCTTCTACTCGCTCTTCCACCTCTTCGTGTTCACCATGCTGCTCGCCGTCACCACTGACGACCTCGGCCTCATGTGGGTGGCGGTGGAAGGCACCACCCTGGCCTCGGTGTTCCTCGTCAACTTCCACCGCACCCGCGCGTCCCTGGAGGCCGCCTACAAGTACCTCCTCATCTGCTCCGTCGGGATTGCCCTCGCCTTCATCGGCACCGTGTTCGTCTACTTCGCCGACGTCCAACAGTTCGGCGGCGAGGCCCACGCGCTCCGCTGGACCACCCTGCTGCGGTGGGCGCCCCAGCTCCCGCCGCGCGTGGTCGAGCTGGCCTTCGTCTTCCTCCTCGTGGGCTATGGGACCAAGGCCGGGCTCGCCCCCATGCACACCTGGCTGCCCGACGCGCACAGCGAGGCACCCGCTCCCGTCAGCGCCCTCATGTCTGCCGTGCTCCTCTCGGTGGGCATCTACGCGGTGCTGCGCTTCAAGGCGGTGGTGGATCTCTCCGCCGGCGGGGAGTTCACGCAGCGCCTGCTCGTTCTCCTGGGGCTCGCGTCCATGACCGTCGCCGCCGCCTTCCTCTGGTCGCCCACCAACCTCAAGCGCATGCTCGCCTACTCGAGCGTGGAGCACCTCGGGCTGGTCGCCCTCGGGCTGGGCTTCGGCGGCGCCTGGGGCGTCGCCGGCGCCATCCTGCACATGGCGAACCACGCCTTCGCGAAGTCCACGCTCTTCCTCCTGTCCGGACGCATCCGCGAGGCCTACGGTACCGTGGAGATCGTCCCCGTGCGCGGGCTCATCGCCGCGATGCCCGTCACCGGCCGCGGCTTCGCGGTCGCCCTGCTCGCCCTCCTCGGGCTTCCGCCCTTCGGGCTTTTCATCAGCGAGGTGATGATCATCGGCGCGGGATTCCGGGGCGGCTGGCTCGTCGCGCCCGCCCTCGCCCTCGCGCTCCTGCTCGTCGCCTTCGGAGGGATGCTGCGCGCGCTGCACCGCATGGCCTATGCTCCCGGCGGGCCGGCGCGCCCGCTCGAGCCGATGACGTGGCAGGGCGTGGCGCCGATCGCCGTCGCGCTGGTCCTCCTGCTGCTCACCGGGCTCGCGTGGCCGCCCGGGCTCGCCGGCGCCCTCGTGCGGATCGCCGCCGTCGCGGGGAGCTGAGTGAGCGCCCTCCCCCCCGCCGCCCTCGTCGACGAGGTCATCACGGCCGGTGCCGCCGACGTGGAGGTGCGCGTGGACGGCACCGTCCACTGCCGGGTCCCGCGCTTGGAGATCCCTGGGTTCGCGGATCGCCTCGCCGCGCTGGGCCTCTCGCTCGAGCTGCTCGCCGCCACCGACACCCGGCCCGAGTGGGGCGACTTCACCCTCACCTACGTCTTCGCACCCCCCGCGCCGCGGCACCTGGTGGTGGCGCTAGTCTCGGTGCCGCCGGAGGCCCCGAGCTTCCCCTCGCTCGCCACACGCTCCTTCCCGGCGAGCCGGTTCGAGCGCGAGATCCACGACCTGCTCGGACTCACGCCCACGGGTCACCCAGAGCTCCGCCGCCTCGCCCTCCACCAGTTCTGGCCCGAAGGCTATCACCCGCTCCGGCGGGATACCACGCCTCGGCGCGATTTCGCCGATGCCGGGCAGCCCTTCCCATTCCGCCGCGTGGAGGGCGCGGGCATCTTCGAGATCACGGTGGGCCCCGTGCACGCCGGCATCATCGAGCCCGGCCACTTCCGCTTCAGCGTGGAGGGGGAAGAGATCGTGAGCCTCGAGACCCGTCTTGGATTCGTCCACAAGGGCACCGAGAAGCTCTTCGAGACGCTGCCCTTCGCGAGGACGCCCGAGCTCGCCGAGCGCGTCTCCGGCGACGAGAGCGTGGCGCATGCGCTCGCCTACTGCGAGGCCCTCGAGCGCCTCGCCGGGCGCGCGGCGCCGCCGCGCGCGGCCTGGCTGCGGGTCGCGCTGCTCGAGCTGGAGCGGCTCTACAACCACGTGGGCGACGTGGGGATGATCGTGAACGACACCGGCTTCGCGTGGGGCCACGCCCACTGCTTCCGGCTGCGCGAGGAGCTCCTGCGCCTCAACGCGCGCCTCACGGGGCACCGGCTCCTCCGCGGTGCGGTGGTGCCGGGCGGCGTGGCGGGCCCCCTCGCCGAGCGCGGCCTCGGTGAGGTGGCGGACGCGGTATCGCGCCTGACCGCCGACTTCCTCGAGGTCGCGCGCGTCTGCCTCGACAACACCCTCGTGCTCGAGCGGCTCCAGGGCACGGGCCGGCTCACCAACAAGACGGCGCGCGAGATGGGTGTGGTCGGGCTGGTGGCACGCGCCAGCGGGATCGACGCCGATCTCCGCCGCGACGCGCCGCTCGGCGCTTACCGAGAGCTCGAGGTGGCGCCCGCGGTGTACCCGCAGGGAGACGTCTGGGCGCGGACCATGGTGCGCCTGGACGAGGCCCGCGAGACGGCCCGCCTCATCGCCGTCGCGGCCGAGCGCCTCCCCGACGGTCCTGCGCGCGTCACGCTGCCGCCGCTGCCCACCGGCGGCGACGCCGTCGCCTGCGTGGAGGCCTGGCGCGGCCCCATCTGGTACTGGGTGTTCGCGGCGGGCCCCGAATCCCTTCGGCGCGTCAAGGTGGTCGATCCGTCCTTCCGTAACTGGCCCGCGCTCGAGCTCGCCGTGCTCGAGAACATCGTCCCTGACTTCCCGCTCTGCAACAAATCGTTCAACCTCTCCTACTCGGGCAGCGATCTCTGACGTCCACGCGGCACCGCGCGCCGAGCCGGCACGGCGCGCCCGCTACGTCGGCGGCACGATCATGTTGAGCTCGGCGAAGCGCCGGAGCGATCGGCCGAGCCAGCCCTCCGCCTCCCCGGCGCGGCCCGCGGCGGCGGCGGCGCGGGCCAGGCT
>JBKPDT010000150.1:0-6597 GCA_046728035.1 Candidatus Methylomirabilota bacterium
CCCGGAATCGGGCGGGATCGACGAAGGTCTCCAGCAACAAAAGCGGATGGCCGAACCGCTCTGGCCAGTCTCGAACCAGGCGGCGCTCACTAAACTCGGGACCCGGCTGTCATCGCCTTCCGGTGTGCGCGTGCACCTTCCGGAGCGGCGCGTAGAAGAACCGGCGCTGGAGGGTGATCACCGCGGCGGCGGCGGCGAAGGCAACGAGGGCGGTCGCCACGATGCCGGGCTCCGGAAGGAGGTCGAGGCTCCACGCGATCTCGCACGCCGCGCCGCTTGCCGTGAGGCCGAGGAGAATATCGGCCCGCCGCCCGTGCCCGCCGTACTTCATCACCGTGCCCGCGCCCCACGCGGTCACGACGGCCACAGCGATCCACGTCGCGAAGGTGAGCAGCGTCACGAGCGGGCCACCCTTACAGGTTCTTGAAGCGGTCGTTCAAGCGCTGGATGCGCTCCTTTTCCTTCGTCGCGGCATCGACCCGGTTGAAGCGCTCGCGCCACGCCTGCTCGAGGGTCATCAGGTATCGCGCGTTGGTCGAGGCGATCCACTTGTCGAGCGATTCGATCCAGTGCGCCACCTGGTCCTCATCGCTCTTGAAGACGACGGCAGCCCGATCGAACTCCACCCGCTGCGGGAGCACCCGGGCGGAGAACTCCTTGAAGACCTCCAGCCAGGCGCCGGGCGGGGTGGCGCTGAGCTGCACCTCCCACCGCCGTCCATCCGTCGTCTGCGGGCCCGACGTCCGCTTGATCTCATCCGCCTGCGGGATCGCCTCCCGGCCCGCCGTGTCGTTCAACCCGGTGGTCATGATTAAAGGCTACTTGGCGCCCGTCGGCCTTGCTATTGGACGAAGGTCCAATGGGCGGCCCCGCCCGCGGCGACTACACTGAATGCATGAAAATCCTCCTTGTCCGGCACGCGCCCGCGCTCGCTCGGGAAACCCCCGGGGTACTCGATGCCGACCGCCCCCTCACCCCAGCGGGCAGGGCCAAGTTCGGCATCGCCGCCCGCGGGCTCGTCCGGGTGTTGGGCCGGGTCGACGTGCTCCTGACGAGCCCGCTGACTCGCGCGCGCGAAACCGCCGAGATCGCCGCCGGCGCGTTCGGGAACGGCGAGCCCGTGCTCGAACCTGCGCTCGCCGATGATCATGTCGACGCGATCATGGCCGCCCTGGCGCTTCGTCCGAACGAGGCGAGGGTCGCCCTCGTCGGCCACGAGCCCATGCTCGGCACCCTGCTCGCGCGGATGGTCGGCGCCGCCGACGCCGAGCGGTTCGTCTTCAAGAAGGGCGGCGCCGCCCTCGTGGACCTTCCGGACGGTCCCGCCAGCACCGGGCGGCTCATCTGGTTCCTTCCGCCCCGGGTTCTGAGAGCGCTCGCGGGCGCGGTGGGAGTCATCCCCCCTTCCCCGACGGGCAACGGTGAAGCCGCCGGCACCAGGAAGAAGCTATCGTGAACACCCTGGCGCGGACGGCGAAGTCGGGCATCTACCTCGTCCGCGGGGTTCCGCGCGACCTGCAGCGCACGGCGCGTGCCCGGGCGGCACGCGAGACGACCACCCTCAGCTCTGTGCTCCGGCAGGCTCTGCGCGAGTACGCCGCCGGCACCTGGACACCACGACCCGACGACAAGTGAGCTGATGGCCGAGCTGGTGGCCATCGTGGATCTGGGCTCGACGGCTGTCCGCTTGCTGCTCGCCCGGATCGTGCCCGGCTCGCGTTACCGCGTCCTCGTGCAGGAGCGAGCGGCCACGCGGCTGGGTGGGGGCGCGCCCGCTACACTGCCGCGCGAGGCCGTCGCCGAGACGCTGCGGGCGGTCCATCGCTTCTTCAAGCGATACTCCTCCCGGCGGCGCGGGCCGCGCATCGTCGCCGTCGCGACCTCCGCCGTGCGAGATGCCGATGACCGCGAGCGGCTGCTCGGCCCACTCCGCCGCCGCGAGGGGATCGAGGTCGAGGTCCTGAGCGCGCGCGACGAGGCGCGGCTCGGCGTCGATGCCGCCGTGGACAGCCTGTCCTTCACGGACGGCATCGTCGCGGATCTCGGCGGAGCCAGCCTCCAGCTCAGCCGGGTGCGGGCGCGGCGGCTCGTCTCCAGCGCGAGCCTCCCGCTCGGGGCCGTGCGCACCACGCATCGCTTCATACGCCACGATCCGCCGCGGGCCCGCGAGCTTCAGGCCTTGCGCGGCGAGATCCGCCGGTACCTCGACGACGCGGTGCCGCCCGCCGCCCGCGGTGAGGTCATCGTGGGCCTCGGCGGCATGGTTCGCACGCTGGCCAGCATCCACCTGCGCTCCGGTCGCGGCGACCGCAAGCATCGGCACGGGCTGCGCCTGAAGCAATCCGACGTGACGGCGATCCGCGAGCGACTGGAAGGCGTGTCCCGCCGGAAGCGCCGCAAGATCCGCGGGCTCAAGTCCGAGCGCGCCGACATCGTCCTGTCGGGCGCCATCGTCATCGAGGAGGTCATGGTCTACGGCGGCTACCTGGCCCTCGTCGTCTGCACGCGCGGGGTCCGCGATGGCGTGCTCCTGCGCGAGACCTTCCGCCGGGGGGGCTGAGATGGACGCCGACGCCTTCGTCAACCGTGAGCTGTCGTGGCTCGAGTTCAACCGGCGCGTGCTCGAAGAGGCCGAGGACCCGAGCGTGCCCTTGCTCGAGCGGGTGAAGTTCCTCGCGATCTTCAGCGCGAACCTCGACGAGTTCTTCATGGTGCGCGTGGCGGCGCTGAAGCGCCGGATCGCCGCGCGCGATCAGGCACCGGGGCTCGACGGGCTCACGCCGGCCGAGACCCTGTCGGCGATCGCCACCAGAGTGCACGAGCTGGTGGACGCGCAGCAGCGCTGCTTTCGCGAGGACGTCGAGCCGCGGCTCGCCGCCGAAGGGATCGTCATCCTGCGTCCGTCGGAGGTCAGCCCGGAGCAGCACGGCTTCCTCGACACCTACTTCCGTCGCACGCTGCTACCCGTGCTCACTCCGGTGGCGGCTGAGCCCGGCCATCCCTTCCCCTACCTGGGCAATCGCTCCGCCTGTCTCCTGGCCGCCATCCGGCCGGAGACGGCGTCCGCGCTTCCCCGCCCTTCGCTCTCGGTGGTTCACGTCCCGAGCCAGGTCCTCCCGTCCTTCGTGGCGGTGCCCGGTGTCCCCGGCCAGCACACGTTCATCCTGCTCGAGGACGTGATCCGCCCGCGCCTGTCGAGCATCTACAACGGCGACGAGGTCCTCGCGAGCCATGCCATCCGCGTCACTCGCGATGCGAACCTGAGCCCGAGCGGGGATCCCGACGATCTGGTCGCCAGCATCGAGGAGGGGCTCCGCGGGCGCTCGCTGGGGGCGGCGGTGCGCCTGGAACATCACGCGGATCTGCCCGCCGACACCCTGGCTTCGCTGGTCGCCGAGCTCGAGCTCGCCCCCGCGGACCTCTACGAGAACGAGCACTTCACCGCGTTCGCGGCGCTGCTCCAGCTCTACGAGGCCGTCGACATTCCCCGGCTCAAGGATCGGCCGGAGCCGGCGCAGACCGTGCCCGCCTTCGGCACCGCGCCCGACATCTGGAGCGCCATCCGCGCGCGCGACGTCCTCGTCCACCACCCGTATCACGCCTTCGACGCCGTCACCCGCTTCGTCCGCGACGCGGCCGTCGATCCCGACGTGCTGGCCATCAAGATGACCCTCTACCGCGTGAGCCCCGCTTCCCCGATCGCGCACGCCTTGCGCATGGCCGTCGAGCACGGCAAGGAGGTCGCCGTCCTCGTGGAGCTGCAGGCGCGCTTCGACGAGGAGGCGAACATCCAGTGGGCGCGCGCGCTCGAGGCGGTCGGCGCGCGCGTCGTGTACGGCCTCCCCGGCCTGAAGACGCACTGCAAGGCCTGCCTCGTCGTGCGCCAGGAGGCGGACGGCCTCCGCCGCTACTGTCACCTCGCCACCGGGAACTACAACGTGCGCACTGGCGGCCTCTACGGCGATCTGGGGCTCTTCACCTGTCGCGAGTCGTTCGGCGAGGACCTCACCGCGCTGTTCAACCTCCTCACCGGCTCCACGCGGCCCCCGCGCTTCCACCATCTCCTCGCCGCGCCCGAGGATCTGCGCGACGGGCTCGTCGATCGCATCCGTCGCGAGGCGGGCCACGCGCGGGCGGGACGGCGGGCGCGCATCATCGCGAAGATGAACGGCCTCGCCGACCGCCGCCTCATCGAGGAGCTGTACGCGGCCAGCGCCGCCGGCGTGACGATCGACCTCATCGTGCGCGGCATCTGCTGCCTGCGCCCCGGGGTGCCCGGGCTGTCCGACAACGTCCGCGTGATCTCGATCGTCGATCGCTACCTCGAGCATGCGCGGATCTCGTACTTCGAGAACGCGGGCGCGGGCGAGTACCTGCTCGCCTCGGCCGACTGGATGCCGCGCAACCTCGACCGCCGCGTCGAGATCGCCTTCCCCGTGCTCGAGCCACTCTTGCAGTCCCAGATCCGCGACATCCTCCAGACCCAGCTCGCCGATACCGTGAAGGCCCGGCGCATCCTCGCCGATGGGCGCTCGGCGCGCATCGGCGCCACCGACGGGCCGGCCCTCCGATCGCAGGAGCGACTCTACGAGACGACCGGCACCCTTTAGCCCGCATTGTCGCGTGCCCCGACACATTGGACTTTGGTCCAATAGCCCCCGACGCGCCCAGACCTTAAAGTGATGAACATCCAGCACTCCCGACCCCTCACGCGTGGGAAGGCGGAAACCATGCTGCAGGAATTCCTCAGCAGAAATCGCGACACGCTGATCGCCCGCTGCCGATCGAAGGTGGCCACCCGGCGCAAGCCCCGCGCGGCCGAGCAAGAGCTCTGGCACGGCATTCCGCTCTTCCTCGATCAGCTGATCGACACGCTGCGGCTGGAGCAGGCTTCGTCCGGTCAGGAGATCTCGATCTCGTTCGACATCGGGAAGACCGCCGCCCAGCACGGTAACGAGCTGCTACGACGGGGCTTCACCGTGGGCCAGGTCGTCCACGACTACGGGGATCTCTGCCAGGCCGTCACCGACATGGCCATCGAACAGAACGCGACGATCTCCGCGGCGGAGTTCCGCACGCTCAACCGGTGCCTCGACCACGCGATCGCTGATGCCGTCACGGAGTTCGGACGCCAGCGCGATGAGCTCACGTCGGACGAATCCACGCGGGCGACGAACGAGCGCCTCGGCTTCCTCGCGCACGAGCTCCGCAACTTGCTCAACACGGCGACCCTTGCCCTCATGACGATCAAAGAAGGCAGCGTGGGGATGGCGGGGGCCACGGGCGCCCTTCTCGATCGCAGCTTGATCGGACTGCGTGACCTCGTCGACCGGATGCTCGTCGATGTGCGTCTGACCGCCGCCATCCCGGAGCGACGGGAACGAATCGGGCTTGCGGACTTCATCGCGGAAGTGCAGGTGGCCGCCACGATCGAGGCGACGGACCGGGACCTCGAGTTCATCGTGGCGCCCATCGAGAAGGGCCTGGCCGTCGAGGGCGACCGCCAGATGCTGGCGGGGGCCGTCGCGAACGTGCTGCAGAACGCGCTGAAGTTCACCCGGCCTCGCGGGCGCGTTTCCCTCACCGCCTACTCGCTGGCCGACCGCATCCTGATCGGCGTCGAGGACGAATGCGGCGGCCTGCCGGAAGGGAACACGGAGGAGATCTTCCGCCCGTTCAGGCAGGTCAGCGCCGATCGAACGGGCCTCGGCCTGGGGCTGCCCGTCAGCCGCCGCGGCGTCGAAGCGAACGGCGGCACGCTCCACGTGCGCAATCGCCCGGGCACGGGCTGCGTGTTCACCATCGATCTGCCCCGGGCGGTGCCGTCCTTGACGTGATCGCGATCGGACCGATGCGCCGATGACGCGGCGTGGACTTCTGGAGAGACCGCTATGCCTCCAGGGCGAGCGCGGTGTGGATCTCGTCGTCATCGACACGTGCCCCGAACAGGCATCGCGCGCACAGCACATCGCCCGCGCAGACCGAGCAACGCTCGCGGCGAGCACAGGTCGAGCCGCAGCGGGGACAGCCGAGCGCGCGCGCGACGGGCAGGTGGTAGGGCGGTGAATCGGTGACCGTCGTCGCCATCGCCATCCCATCGCTCATGGCGAGATCCTCCCCATGTCGGCTTCAAGCCCACACTACGGCTCCGCCGAAGCGCCGCCTATTGGACCTTTGTCCTATGTGTCCGGAGACCCTAAAGGGAGGACGTAGGGTAAACTGTTCATGGGTGAGCCGTGTGCTTTGGGGGAGCGTAAAGGGCGTCTTCACGTGGGTTTCGCTGTGCATCCTGTGCGTGATTCTTGCCCTCCTCTTCTTTCCACCTCCCGCTCGGGGAGCCGCCACGCCGGAGCGAAAGACAGTGGTGCTGCTCTACGCGGATCCGCGACTCTTGCCCGAGTCCATCGCCGTGGAACAGGGAATCCGGTCGACCCTCGAGCCGGCCGTCGCGTCCGGCATCGACTTCTATACCGAATATCTCGATCTCGGGTTGCTGTCAGAGGACCGGAGCGAGGGGCTGTTGACGCGGTTCCTGCGGGAGAAGTATCGTGGCCGCAGGATCGACCTGGTCATCCCGGTCGCGTTTCCGACCCTGCA
>JBKPDT010000151.1:0-7505 GCA_046728035.1 Candidatus Methylomirabilota bacterium
GAGCTGCGCCGAGCCGTGCGAGTCGACGCGAAGCTCCTTGCTGAGCCCGTTCCGCACGTTCTCGTCGATGAGGATCGGCTGGCCGACGACCTTGGTATGCGCCTCCAGGTGCGCGGCGAGATTCACGCACTCCCCCACGCACGTATAGGTGACGCGGTGCTGCGTCCCGGTGTAGCCGGCGATCAAGGGGCCGGCGGCGATGCCGATCCCGATTCGGATCTCGACCCCACCGCGGTGCGCCTGCTCCTGGTTGAACCCGCTCACCATCTCCAGCATATCGAGCGCGGCCCGGACGGCGCGATCCCGGTGATCCACGCGGGGCAGAGGCGCCCCGAAGATCGCCATCAGGCCGTCTCCCATCATCTGGTTGACGATGCCGCCGTGGCCGCCGATGGCGTCGAACATGAGCGTGTAGTAGCTGTTCAGGAGCTCGATCGTGTCCTCCGGCGACCGACCCTCGCTGATGCTCGTGAACGAGCGAATGTCGGAGAACATGACACTGGCCTCGACGTGCTTGCCGCCGAGCGTCAGACCGGTGGCGAGCAGCTCCTCGGCCACCTCGGCGGTCGCGAACTTCCGGAAGAGCTCCCGCTGCTGGTCACGGAGCCGCTTCTTCTCGAGGCTGGCGCCGATGCGGGCCTTGAGCAACACCGGGTTGACCGGCTTGAAGAGATAGTCTTCGGCACCCATCTCGATGCACCGGGCGATGCTGTCCACCTCCTCGACCGATGACATCATCACCACCGGAATGTCGCGGAGCTGCGGATCTGCCGCGAGGGCGGCCAGGGCCTGGTAGCCGTCCATCTCGGGCATCTCGACATCCATGAGGACCAGGTCGACGCGGCGCTTCCGCAGACCCTCCAGCGCCTGGCGCCCGTTCTCCGCGAAGGTGACCGAGTGACCGAGCTGCTCGAGCGCGCGCCCGAGGAGCAGGCGGTTGACGCGGTTGTCGTCCACCACGAGGAGGCTGCCGGCCTGCGCGTTAGCGGGGGAGGGCATTTCGGAGCTCTCCGAGCGCGTGGGCGACGAGCTCGTACTGGCCGGCGACCCGCTCGATCCGGTCGCCGACCTCGTTCAGGCCCCCCTTCTGACCCAAGATCTCGAGCTCACGCGCCAGCGTGGCCAGCCCGAGGGCGCCCAGGCTCTCGCTGGTGGACTTGAGCGAGTGGGCGGCCCGGCGAAAGCCGTCTCGGTCCGCCTCGGTCAAGGCTTTTCGAAGGGCGCTGATCAGCTGCCGCGCGTCGGCGATGAAGGTGTCGATCAGCTCCGCGACGAAGGCGCCGTCCATTGTGGCGGTGAGCCGGTCGAAGGCTGCCCGGTCGATCACGCCTCCCGCGGCTTCGGGCGCGCCGCCGCCGCCGTGCTCGGAAGCGCCGCGTGCGCCCGCTTCTCCGCGTGGGCGGCAGCGCCCGAGCGCGGCCACCAGCTCCTCGACGCGGATCGGCTTCGCCACATAGTCGTCCATCCCGGCGGCCATGCACAGCTCGCGGTCGCCCTCCATCGCATTGGCGGTCATGGCGACGATGCGCGGCCGGCGCTCGCCCGGCCAGCGCCGGTTGATCTCACGAGAGGCCTCGAACCCGTCGAGCTCAGGCATCTGCACGTCCATCAGGACCACGTCGTAGGTTTGCCGCTCGACGGCGTCGATGGCTTCCAGCCCGTTGGCCGCCACGTCGGCGCGGTACCCCATCTGCCCGAGGAGCCGGAGCGCAACCTTCTGATTGACGACGTTATCCTCTGCCAGCAGGATGCGGAGCGGATGCCGGCTCGCCATCTCGGGGTCGAGGTCGCTCCGCGCGGGGCCACGCTGCGCGACGTGCACGGGCTGCTCGGCCAGGACGGTGATGAGCGCGTCGAAGAGCTGCGAGGGCTTGATGGGCTTGTTGAGGTACGCTGCGAAGCCCGCCTCCTCGGCGCGCGCCTCCCGTCGGCCCAGCGAGGTGAAGAGAATCAGGGGCAGCGTAGTTCCGGCCGGCCGCTCCCGGATGGCCTGCGCCAGCGCCACGCCGTCCATCTCCGGCATGTGCATATCCAGGATGCCGGCGTCGAAGCCCTCGCCCGCGCGGATCCAGCCCAGCGCCTCCCCGGGCGATTGGGTTGCCCGCGCGACCATCCCCCACGTGTCGAGATGCGAGGTGAGGATCCGCCGGTTGGTCGCGTTGTCGTCCACGACCAGCACGCGCTTGCCCCGGAGCGACGCCTGGACGCCGCTGAGGTCCCGGCGGGTGGGGACGGGCGCCTCCGCCGTGGCGACCGGTATCGTAAAGCGGAACTCGCTGCCGACTCCCACCTCGCTGGTGACGCTGATCCGGCCACCCATCATCTCGGTCAGCCGCTGGCTGATCGCCAACCCGAGGCCGGTGCCGCCGTAACGCCGCGTGGTGGAGGCGTCGACCTGGCTGAACGACTGGAACAGCCGGCCGACCCGGTCCGCCGGGATCCCGATGCCGGTGTCTCGGACCGAGATCGTCAGGTCGTGGAGGCCCGCCCCGCCGTCCCGCGGGTGAGCGGTCACGGAGAGCACGACCTCGCCGGCTTCGGTGAACTTGACCGCGTTCGAGAGCAGGTTCAACAGGACCTGGCGCAGGCGCGTCACATCGCCGACGACGCCGGTCGGCGTGCCCTCGCCGATCAGGTAGGCGAGGTCGAGGCTCTTCTCGGCGGCCCGGGTGGCGACCAGGTCGAGCGCCGACTCCACGCACTCCCGCAGGTCGAAGGGCTGGGACTCCAGCTCGAGCCGCCCCGCCTCGATCTTCGAGAAGTCGAGGATGTCGTTGATGACGGTCAGGAGCGTGTCGCCGCTCTGGCGGACGATCTCGGCGTACTCGCGCTGCTCGTCGGTCAGGGGAGTGTTGAGGAGAAGCCCGCTCATTCCGATCACCGCGTTCATGGGCGTCCGGATCTCGTGGCTCATGGTCGCCAGGAAGGCGCTCTTGGCCTCGTTGGCCGCCTCCGCGTCCCGACGGGCCCGCAGGAGCTCGGTGATGTCGTGATAGATCCCGATCATGCCCACCTTGGCGCCCTGGACGACCACGGGCATCGAGGAGATCTCGACGTCCACCACGGAGCCGTCCTTCCGGGCTCGCCGCGTGATCGCCTGGATCCATTCGCCGTCGAGGGTCTGTCGGATATTGGCGCGGACCTCTTCGCGTGTCTCGGGGGTCGCCACGAGGTCCTCCATCCGGCGACCGAGAGCCTCCGCCTGCGTGTACCCGAAGAGTCGCTCGGCTCCGGGATTCCATCCCACCACCGCGCCGCCGAGATCCATGGTCGCGATCGCCACCGGGCTCGTCTCCACGAGCATGTCCGAATACTGCTTCTGACTCTGGATCTCGCGGAAGAGACGGGCGTTCTGAAAGGCCAGCACGGACTGCGACGCGAAGGTCTGCAGCGTGGCGACGACTGCGGGCGAGAACGCGCCGATCTCGCGCCGGGTGATGACGATCCCGCCCAGCAGCCTGCCCTCCCGGATGAGAGGCATGGCGAGGAGCGAGCGCATGCCTTGGCGGATCAGGTGCTCCCGCGCCTGGGGCGCGACGAGTTGCTGCTCGTCCTCGATGTCGGCCACCTGAACCGCTTCCCGGATCACTCCCGCGTGACCGATCGCCCCCTCGCCGAGCCGGATCGGCGCAGCTCGCAACGCCTCCAGGTGCTCGGCCGTGACCTGATGCGTGGCTCGCGCGTGAAAGCGCTGCGCGCCCTCGTCGAACTCGTACACGACCCCTCCGTGGCTGCCCGAGAGCTGGACGGCCCGGCTGACAATGGTCGCCAGCACGGTCTCGAGGTCGAGCGTGGAGCTGACGGCCTGGCTCACCTCGCCGAGCGCCTGGAGCTCGCCCACCGAGCGCGTCAGGTCCTGGGTCCGCGCCTTCAGCTCCTGGAACAGACGGACGTTCTCGATGGCGATCACCGCCTGGTCGGCGAAAGTCTCGAGGAGGGCGACCTGTCGCTCCGTGAAGAGCTGCCCTTCGGCGCGGCGTAGGGCGATCACGCCGATGGCGACACCTTCTCGCATCAAGGGGACGCTCAGGACCGTGCGGAAGCCCTGTCGCCGCGCGTTCGCGCTGCTCTCCGGGAACTCGTGCGATTCGACCTGCATGTCGGCGACGTGGACGGTCCGCCCGTCGAGCACCGATCGGCCCACGATCACCCCGCGGACGAGCGGCAAGGAGTACTCACCGATGGGGCCGAGGACGATCCCGCCGTGATGGGCGACGAGGAGGAGCCGCTCGCCGTCCCGGCGCCAGATGGCCGAGTCGAGCGACTCGCACAGGCGAGCGGCGCTCTCCGCCACGGCGTCGAGCACGGGCTGGACGTCGGTCGGCGAGCGCGAGATGACGCGCAGGATCTCGCCCGTCGCGGTCTGTTGCTCGAGGGTCTCGGTCAGCTCTCGGTTACGCTCCTGCACTTCCGTGAAGAGCCGCACGTTCTCGATCGCGATCACCGCCTGGTCCGCAAAGGTCTTGAGCAGCTCGATCTGCCGATCGGAGAACGGCCCCGCGTCCGATCGATTGACGGTGATCGCTCCGATCGGAAGGCCCTCGCGCATCATCGGGACGGCCAGAACACTGCGGAAGTTGGCGGCGTCCGCGACGAGGCCGTGGATGTATTCGGGATCTGCCTGCACGTCCGCGATGTGGACGACCCGACGGTCGATGACGGACCGCCCCGCGCCGCTGCCGCGAGCGGGCGCGGCCGGCCAGATGCTGCGCATGGCCCTGAGTCCATGCGCGGTGAGACCTTGATGGGCGGCGAAGTGGAGGATCTGCCCATCGAACTGGAAGACGAAGCAGAACTCCGCCTCGCAGAGCCGCTTGCCACTCTCGGCTATCGAGTCGAACACGGGCTGCACGTCCGTCGGCGAGCTCGAGATGACCCGCAGGATCTCGCTCGTAACGGTCTGCTGCTCCAGGCTCTCGGTGAGATCGCGGTTGCGCGCCTCCAGCTCCTTGAATAGGCGCACGTTCTCGATGGCGATGACGGCCTGATCGGCGAAGGTCTGGAGCAGGGCTACCTGGCGGTCTGTGAAGAGCTGGCTTTCGACGCGGCGAAGATGGATGGCGCCGATGGCGACGCCCCTTTGCATCAATGGCGCGCTGAGAATCGCCCGGAAGCCGAATCGTCGAGCGTTCTCGACACTGAGGGGGTACTCGTCCACCTCGGTCTGGAGGTCGGCGACATGGAGCGTCTGCCCGTCGAGCACCGATCGTCCTGCTACCGTCCCGCGATCGAGCGGAAGGAAAAACTCGCCGGGCGTCCCGGCCGGGATGGGTCCGTAATGGGCGGCGAGTCGGACCCGATCCCCCTCACGACGCATGATGACGACATCGAACGCTTCGCACAGTCGGGCCGCGCTCTCCGCGATCGTGTCGAATACGGGCTGGGCGTCGGTCGGGGAGCTCGAGATGACCCGCAGAACCTCGCCCGTCGCCGTCTGCTGTTCAAGCGTCTCCGTCAGGTCGCGATTGCGGTCCTGCACCTCCGTGAAAAGGCGCACGTTCTCGATCGCGATGACTGCCTGGTCCGCGAACGTCTTGACGAGGTCGATCTCCGTTGCCGTGAAGGGCTTCACGTGGCGGCGCCCGCATCCGATGGCACCGATCGGCACCCCGTTCCGAAGGATTGGGATCCCTAGGAACGTCCGATAGGGCGCTGCATGCTGCAGCACCTCAAGGGTCTGGGGGTCGTAGTCGGGATCGTCGCGCACGTCTTCCACATGGACGGGGCGCCTGTCGACAAAGGCGCGGCCGATGATGAACCCTCGGTGCGGCACTCGTGGGAACAGGCTGTGGTAGGCCGCGGTCTCGGCCGGCGACATGTTGTTGATCGCCACGAGGTGTAGCAACCCGTCATCGAAGCGCGTCACCGCGCTGAACTCTGCCTCGCACAGCCGGGCCGCGCTCCGGACGATTGCGTCGAACGCCGGCTGGACGTCATGGGGCGAGCTGGAAATGACGCGGAGGATCTCGCTGGTCGCGGCCTGCTGCTCCAGCGCCTCGGCGAGACGCTGCTCGAGGCGGTGATGCGAGGACGCGTCGTTCGTCGGAGGCGGGGGGCGGCGGGCGGGGTCGGTGGCGACCTTCGCCTTCGTGGGCTTTGCGCCCCGACGCACTGGCGTTTTCTTGCCTCTCATGGGTGCCGCGACCGCGCCGCGTTGGTCGCTAGGCTAGGCGAAATGCCCCCGCGGGGGCAAGGGGATCCTCCGACGGCTACCCCTCGGGCGCGGCCTGGGCGAGGCCGGGCACCACTTGGACACGGGGCAGGCGCTCAAGTGCCCGGGGCGAGATCTTCACCTTGGCCGAGCGGCTGCCCGCGCCGAGGATCATCCACGGCAGCGCCATGATGCGGTCGTCCACGTAGATGGGTAGGTCGGGGGGCAGGGCGAGCACGGTGACCCCGCCGATCTGCATGCCGGTGAGCGCCATGGTCTCCTCGGCGGAGGCGAAGGAGACACGGGAGGCGCCCATGAGGCGCTTCACCGCGTGGTTGACGTCGAGACGGGCATTGGCGAGGACCAGGCAGGCGGCGTACTGCTTGGGCTCCTTCTTCGAGGCCACGATGATGGTGTTGCCGCTCACGTCGAGGCCGTAGCCGTACTTCTCGCAGAAGGCGGCGGTGTCGGCGAAGGCGGGATCGATCTCGACGATCTCGTACGGCACGCCGAGCCCATCGAGGACCCGGTGTACCTGCGCGTCGACGCTCACTTCTTCGGCGCCGCCCGGAGGGCGGCCCACACCTTCTGCGGGGTAAGCGGGATCTCCACGTGCTCGATGCCGAGCGGGCGCAACGCGTCCACCACCGCGTTGGCGATGGCGGGCGTGGAGCCGATGGTGGCCGCCTCGCCGATGCCCTTCACGCCCAGGGTAGTGCGCGGCGAGTCGGTCCGCGTGTGATCGTTCACGAAGGAGGGGAGATCGTCGCCCTTGGGCAGCGAGTAGTCCATGAGGGTGGACGAGAGGAGCTGGCCGCTCTCGTCGAAAGCCGCCTCCTCCCAGAGCGCCTGACCGATGCCCTGGGCCAGGCCGCCGTGCACCTGCCCCTGGACCAGCAGGGGGTTCACGAGGAAGCCGGCGTCGTCGATGGAGAAGTACTTGAGGATCTTCGACTTGCCGCTCTCGCGGTCCACCTCGACCATGGCCACGTGCGCGCCGAAGGGGAAGAGCGTGCCATTGCCCTTGATGTCGCCGCAGGAGGTGAGCGCGCCCTTGGCCGCGGCGGCCACCTGCTGCCAGGTCACCGAACGGTTCGGCACGCCGCGCACGGAGAACTTGCCGTCGGCGTGGACGATATCGGCCACCGCCGCCTCCAGGAGGCCGGCCGCCACCTGCAGCGCCGCCTCGCGAACCTTCGTCGCATTGCCCAGCGCGTGCATGCCGCCCTTGGCGATGGAGCGGCTGCCGAAGGTGCCCACGCCGCTCCGCACCTTCACGGTGTCGCCCTGGATCACGGTGACGTCCGCCATCGGCACCTGCAGCTCGTCGGCCACGAGCTGGGCGAAGGCCGTC